>JAHIVL010000021.1 GCA_018816485.1 Patescibacteria group bacterium
AGGGATTTGCAATGGATGATGTACGTTTAAAACAGGGTGGTTATAAATCACGCTTTTTTGAGGAATTATTGGAACGTATTCGAGATATCCGCTC
Organism: Patescibacteria group bacterium; assembly: GCA_018816485.1. Taxonomy (GTDB): domain Bacteria; phylum Patescibacteriota; class Microgenomatia; order UBA1400; family PJMF01; genus VFLK01. Next base: position 95 of record JAHIVL010000021.1, read on the forward strand.
AAGCGAAAGAATGCTGTACCAAAAAGTGACAGATATTTATGCCACTAGCATTGATTATCATAAAAATGCTAAAGAAACAGAACTTTTTTTTAAGACAGTCCAGAACAAGATGCATTTTGCAGTCAGCGGAAAAACTGCCGCAGAATTAATCACAAAGCGTGCCAATAGTAAAAAACCACTCATGGGACTGACAAATTTTTCAGGTCTTCACCCCATTCAGCGTGATATTTACATCGCCAAGAACTACTTGGACGAAAACGAGCTGGAGATACTCAATCGCATTGTTGATGCATATTTATCGTTTGCCGAGATTCAAGCCAAAACCGAACACGCCATGACCATGAAAGACTGGATAAATAAACTTAATGAGTATTTGACCCTTTTAGGGAAGGGTGTTCTAGAAAATGCGGGTACAGTGCGAGCAAAAGAAGCTGAAAAAAAAGCTAATAAGGAATATGAAATATATAAAAAAGAACAAGATAAGAATTATATTTCCGACTTTGATCGAGTTGCTAAAAAGTATCTACACGCCCATAATAAAAGTAAACCATCATGACCACTAAAAAATCGTTAAGCCAAATAACTAAGATCGCCATATTCAAAGGCAAAAAGGTAAGAAAAACTATTCATCAGAATGAGTGGTGGTTTGTAGTAGAAGATGTCGTTTTGGCTTTGATTGACTCTAGTGATTCGAAACAATACATACAACGCATGAAACAGCGTGATCCAGAACTCACTAAAGGGTGGGTACAAATTGTACATACCCTTCCAATTCCAACAGGTGGTGGTCATCAAAAAATGAATTGTGCCAACACCGAAGGTATTTTTCGTATTATCCAATCCATCCCCTCCCCCAAAGCCGAACCATTCAAGCGTTGGCTGGCTAAAGAAGGTGGCTCAGTAGCCGGAAGCGCGCGAAAAGATTTAGAACTAAAAAGTGGTAAAAAAGTAACTAGCGCAAAAAATTACCTGCCGGGTAAACAAAAAAAACTATTGTTCAAGATCTAGGGAGCGGTTTTAATTATGGCGAATTTACCACAATTAAAAGTTAAACTGGTTTATCATCTCGTCATCCCGAGCGAAGTCGAGGGATCTCTCCACTCACAGACTCGGTCGAGATGACAGGGGAGAGAATTCTTGACCTCATTACTAAAGATCCTAAGAAATTATTTTTTTGACGGTATACTGTCCGCATGAAGAATAATAGTGTTTTTGCCAAGGAACATGCTCGGTTCAATAAAAATCATGCATGATAAATTCATTCTGCATCAAAAAACTTACGATTACATTCTTTATCTTTACCCTTTAATTAATCGTTTGCCCAAAAATCATCGTCTAATTCTTGGTAGAAAACTAGAAGAATTGGCTTTGGAGTTACTCCTATCTCTAATGAGAGCTAATAAAGCTCGGGGCATTAAACGAAAAAAATTTCAACAAAAATCGTCTGACTATTTAGACTACTTGCAGATTATGGTACGCCTTGCTAAAGACACGCGCTTGATTAGTATAAAACAGTATTTAACCAGTGCTGAAAAGCTAAATGAAATCGGAAAAATGCTGAGTAGTTGGATGAGACCAAATAAAAAGGTATGATTGATAGTGGGAAAGTTAAGTCACAACGCAACACGCCTTTCTCCGTGGCGGGAATTGGAATAATACTTCCAACGCTGGGGCTTTCGCAGCGAATCTGAATAATGCGCCGGGGAATACGAACAACAACATTGGCTTTCGTTGCGCCAGCGATCTTACTACTTTGTACGTATCCGCAAAGTAGACGCCAGAACGAGTGGTATGTGTTTACGGACATATGCCCAGGGTTTTAGGATCACAGCTTTCTTTTCCATTCTGATCTAATCAGAAAAACATAATGCCTCTATTTTTATCATTCTCGATAAGCGGATGGTAAAGTAAATAGGTAAAGAAATACAATGGGTACGAGAGACAAACCCTGCTCAAATTAGTGGGGTTTGTCGTTTAAATAAAAACATCAGCTATGTATGAGCAAATTTATAATTTAGAAAAATTATGTTTTGCTTTTAAAAAAGCACAACTAGACAATCGTTATAAACGAAAAATATGTGCTTACAATTTCAATCTTGAAAATAATCTACTCTGTTTACGCTGGGAACTTTGTCACGAGACATACTTCCCTCGTTCGTATACCTACTTCATGCTTCATGATCCCAAAACCCGTGCCATTGCCGCCCCAAACTTTCGGGATCGCATTGTCCAACACTCACTGGTTAATTTAATTCAGCCCTTGTTTGAAAAACAGTTTATCTTTGACTCCTATGCTTGCCGTGTTAACAAAGGCACTCATTTGGCCGCTAAAAGATTAAAGCGTTTTCTAATGGCATCACGTTCATTTTATGGCAAAAACACTTCAATTTATGTTCTCCAATGTGATATTCGCAAATACTTTCAGAGTGTTTCCTGGGAAATTTTGCTCAAAATTATTAAAAAGACTATTACTTGTCCGAAAACTTTCAGACTCATAAAAAAAATCGTTACTACCCATCAGCAAACCTTAGTAACAAAACCTACCAATTTGCAACTATCTTTGTTTGAATCTACTAAAAACACAGTACAAACCAGTATCTCTGCAAAAAACAAAACCGGATTACCAATCGGTAATTTAACTAGTCAACTTTTTGCTAATATTTATTTAAATGAGTTAGATCATTTTGTTAAAGACCGTCTAAGAGTTCGTTGGTATGGTCGCTATATGGATGATTTTTATATTATCAATTCTGATGTAGCTTACTTAAAACAAATGCGGGATCGGATTGATTGTTTTTTACAAACTGAGTTACAGCTCTCACTCCACCCCAAAAAATTATCAATTAAAAATGTAACTGCAGGGGTGCCGTTTGTAGGATACCGGACTTTTTATGATCATGTTTTGGTTAGAAGCAACACCTTGTTGCGAATTGAGCGTAATTATCGAAGCAAATTAAGGCAAGTTAAAAAAGGAACACTGTCTAACCAAAAACTGACTGAAACAATAGCTTCGATTGTTGGTCATTTCAAACACGCTAATAGTTATGGATTGACCAAGTGTTTATTTAAACACTAACATGGCTACTATTCCATAACTCAATTTTATTTGCTAACATGGTTATAAGTAGAATCATGTTTAATTTATGAATACATCCACTATTATTACCACCACCAAAATTGCCATTTTCAAAGGCAAAAAAGTTAGAAAAATTATTCATCAAAATGAGTGGTGGTTTGTAATAGAAGATGTTGTTTTAGCTTTGACGGATTCGGTTAATGTCAAAGACTATATTAATAAGATGCGCAAACGAGATCTGGAATTAAATAAAGGGTATGGACAAATTGTCCACACCCTTCCAATTAACACCGCAGGCGGTAAACAAAATATGAATTGCGCTAACACTGAGGGTGTTTTTCGTATCATCCAATCCATTCCTTCTCCTAAAGCCGAGCCTTTTAAACGCTGGCTGGCTAGGGTTGGCTATGAAAGAATCCAAGAAATTGAAGACCCAGAGCTAGCCACTAAACGCACCAGAGCTTTATACAAAGCCAAGGGTTATCCAGATTCTTGGATTGAGAAACGTATGCGTGGGATTGAGATTAGAGAAACTTTAACTGATGAGTGGAAAAAAAGAAATGTGGGTCAAGCCCAAGAGTATGCAATTTTAACAGCAGAAATCTCTAAAGCCGCCTTTGGCATGACTCCTTCTCAGTACAAGAAATTTAAAGGCATAAAACGAGAAAACCTGCGAGATCACATGGATGACTTGGAGTTAATTTTTTCCATGCTAGGGGAAGCCTCAACCACGGAAATTGCTAAAAATAAAGACGCCCAGGGGTTTGGTGAAAACAAACAGGCTGCCAAAGAAGGTGGCTCAGTAGCCGGAAGCGCCCGCAGAGATTTAGAGCTAAAAAGTGGTAAGCTAGTAACTAGCACAAAAAACTACCTGCCAGATAAGCAAAAGAAACTCAAATGAAAACAACCTTACAAAAACTAAAACACTATCTCTTTGCCCCACGCTGGCACTTCTCCCGTGTCCAGTTTAATCTGGTCTCGACTTTTCTGGTGGCGGTGGGCTTGCTGGCTGGCTCATACTTAACACTTTCTAAAGTCTTCCCCGAAGTTTTTGCCCTAAACGACACCACCAAAACCTGGACTTTTAACGCCGCTAATGCTGGCGACTATACCTATGACTCTAGTTTAGTAACTGTTGATAATAGCGGTGCCAGACCCATAACTGGAGTCAATGAACTGACTAATCCCAGTTTTGCTAGTAACAATACTAGCTGGAGTGTGGGAGCAGTAGCTCCAACCGGCTGGGTAGCCGTACCCGGCAATGCCACTTACTCTACCACGGAGTTTTTGGCCATGAAGTACGAGGCCAAGTGTGCTGCCACTGCTGACCCAACTACCGGTCTGACCGCACCAGATTCCGGTTATCAAACCTACTCCGATAGCGGCAGTACTTGTACCAGTGCCAATAGCAAAGAAGTAGTCTCGGTAGCCTCTGGTTATCCAATTGCCAATGTTTCCCAAACCAACGCTATTACCCGCTGCTCCACAGTCTCTATCAACGGCAGTGCCACCCACCTGCAAACCAATGACGAATGGATGACCATTGCTAGAGACGCCGAAGCCCAGGCTGGCAACTGGAGTCTAGGCAGTGTGGGCAGTGGCTATCTTTTTGCCGGCCACAACGATAATGCTCCAGCCAAAGCCAGGGTAGCCTCTACGACCGATACTGGTGACTACCGCTGTGCCTATACCAACGCTGATCCTGGTACCCAAAACCCTTCTTCGTGTCCAACCAATACCGCCAGCAACACCTCTGGTACTGCCGGCAATCAAGTTCGCACCTTTAGTTTATCCAATGATAATGTTATCTGGGATATTCCGGGTAA
>JAHIVL010000022.1 GCA_018816485.1 Patescibacteria group bacterium
AGTATTATTACCTGCCTATACACATCACCAACACGCCACCGTGACTACTTGGGGCAATATGCTCCATTCCTATGCAGAAGCATTCAAGAAAGACCTAAAAAAATTACAGGTTTGGCATGAGTTAGAAGAAATCAGTCCTTTAGGAAGTGCTGCTGCTTATGGCAGTACCTATCCAATTGATAAAAATAAAATTAACAAACATCTTCAATTAAAAAAAGTCTTTACCAATGAAATTCAAGTCATGACCTCTAAGGGTGATGCTGAAACCCTTATGGTTTTTAATTTAGCTGTATTGATGAATCATCTTTCATCATTGGCACAAACATTAATTATTTTTTCAACTAAAGAATTTAATTTTATCCAAATCGATGATAAGTACTCCACGGGTAGTTCAATTATGCCGCAGAAGAAAAACCCTGATTCTTTGGAAGTGATGAAAGCTAAGGCATCGATGTGTCATGGCTATTTAATGAGTTTATTAAGTTTAACTAAGGCACCATTTGTCGGATACAACAGGGATCTTCAATGGGTGAAGTACGTGGTGATGGATGCAATTGGGGAAGTAGCTCTTGCTCCCAAGATTATGGTTGGCATTCTTCAAACCATGAAGGTTAACCAACAAATTATGGCTAGCTGGACTCAAAAAGGCTTTATTTTAGCTCAGGCTGTTATGGAAGGTTTGGCCATGGAATTTAAATTACCAATGAGATTAGCCAAATTAGTAATTGAGACGACTATTAAAAATTGTAATGAGAAAATTGGCTTTCAGCTTTCAGTTTTAAATCAAGTCTTAGCAGAATATCAGCTTGCTATTTCAGTTACACAAGAACAATTTGAGAATTGGACAAATCCATTATTAGTAGCCCAAAAACAAATGAAAAAGAAAAAATGACGAAAGGAGTCAATATGAAAAATCAATCTTTTCAAAAAACAAATTATATAAAAGTTGCTAGCCATGAGGGCAAGAAAAACGAGGTTAAAAAAATAGTCTTGTTATATTCTGGAGGTTTGGACACGTCTTGTATGCTCAAGTGGCTTCAAGACGAATACGAATGTGAGCTAATTACTCTAACCATAGACTATGGTCAACAACTTACTGGTTTATATTCTTTAGATAGAATCAAAGAAAAAGCTCTTATGTTGGGTGCCAAAAAAGCCTACGTTCTTGATTGTAAAGACGAGTTTGCAGAAGAATATCTGAGCAAAGGTATTAAAGCCAATGTAAAGTATCAAGGTGAATATCATTTGAGTACGCCAATCGCTAGACCATTATTAGCAAAAAAGGCTGTTGAAATTGCCGCTCTTGAAAATGCTGATGCTATTGCTCATGGCTGTACTGGAAAAGGCAACGATCAAGTCAGAATCGAGGCCACAGCTCTCTGTTACAACCCTAACATTAAGGTCATTGCTCCTGTTAGAGAGTGGGCTATGGGGAGAGATGAAGAAATTAAATATGCCAAAAAACATGGTATTCCTGTGCCGCAAGCTTTAGACAAAACTCAAGATTGCCCATATTCTGATGACGACAATATGTTTGGAGTTACTTGGGAAGGTGGTGAAATTGAAGATCCAACTTTGGAACCAAAGCTAAATCAAATTCTGAGAGTTTGTACACCTCCAGAAAAAGCTCCTGACAAAAAAGAGTATGTTGAACTTGATTTTGAAAAAGGCATTCCTGCCAAGCTAAATGGTGAGCAAATGAAGCTAGCTGATTTAATTATGAAATTAAATAAAATTGCTGGTAAACACGGAGTTGGGTACACAGTTTTAATTGAAGACAGGTTAGTGGGACTCAAAGTCAGAGGAGTTTATGAACTGCCCGCGGCTTCAGTAATTATTAAAGCGCATTATAACTTGGAAAAATTAGTTTCTACCCAGGAAGAAAATTTCTTTAAAGAAACCATTGATAGTAAGTGGGCATATATGTGTTACAACGCCAAGTGGATGGAGCCAACTATGGATCATTTAAATGCTTACATTGACAGCATGAATGAGAAAGTAACCGGCAAAGTTAAATTGAGTCTCTACAAAGGTAAGGCTGAAGTTTTAACTGTCGATTCACCAAACTCTTTATTTGATCTTAATCTAGCAACTTTCAATAAAAATGCGAAGTTTAATCAAAATTCTAGTGCTGGCTTTATTGAAATCTATGGTTTGGGGATGAAAACAGCTTATCAGGTAAAAAAGAAGTAGATTTAAATTAGTTCTCAATCAATGTTCAATAAGCAGTTTAGATGGAATTCACACTTTTAATATGATAACTTTGTATAAAGGTGTGGAACTTCAGATATATTTAAACGTTATCGGAAACAAATTTATTTTTTTATAATAACAAAATGTTACAAAATACCCTTAAATATCTTAAAGACCCAATAGATTTAGTACAAATTGAAAATGATGGTATCCCTTTAAAAACTTGGGATGTTAATATTTTTCTGCAAGAAGCAGAGGGTAACATAGAAAAAGAGATGAATATTATTGCGAGAGATATAGATAGCAAAATTGCATATGAATTCTTTTCTAATTCAACCAATTGCAATATAATTTTAGGAATTAAATTTATTTCTGCTTATACTAACATAGTGAATTCTCAGTGTTTTATTAAAAAGATGTATGAACTAACATCTCAACTGTTAAATAAGAATCAATTTTTTATCGAAGCAGTGATCAATTATCTTAATAAAAATATGTTTCAGGAGGAAATGTTCAAAGAGAATCCATCGCATATTACTCTAGGTGTGGTAAATCATTGGAAAGATAATTGCTTAGAGATTCAAAAAGTAGGAGAAAAAGTGATACTTAATGATGACAAGCTAAATAAGATTTTACAAAAGTGTCCCAGTATAGTATCTTCTAAAAAAAATTATTTAGGTCTTGAATTTGAATATTTTGCAACAAAAAAAACACCCCAATACTGGCTTACTATTCAGGTTTCTGATTTAATTGATGACAAACATATTTTAAATAAAGAAAAATTGCTATCGTTAATAAATGTCTGGACTAATTATCAGTTCCCAACTTCTCCAAATCATCCAACCCATCCCCACCACCCAACTCCAACTGCTTGATCTCTGGCAAACTGCCGCCAATTATTCCTTGAAGATCTCCGTACATGTTGCTGGTACTCATGATTACCTTCTCAATTTCCTTCTCACGCTTACTCCAGATTCGATTAAATGACCGCTTCTCGGTATCCAAATCTGCTTTCATGTTCACGAACGCCATCACAATGTTTTCAACACGATTCTTGAATTGAGGGCCACTCAAATATTTATATAAGAGCCCCATTTTTTCATCTCGTCCTACCAAACTCAGCTTCACTTTAGCCACTTCAATCAATTGAATTCTCAAGGCGTTAACTAAAGGAATTATGTGAGCATAGCTCACAACCCAAACTCCATTGACCAATCCAAATCCCTTGACACCTTTTGGTAAAACTTGAGTAACCAGAATTGCGATATCCGCTTTCACCAAACCCTGATCACTTTTTAATTTTGAGATCCAACTCTCGCTAAAAGCCTTGGTATTTTTTGATTCCCAAATAATTGTTCCTGCATTGGTGCCCATTTTGGCATTAATCCTTTGCACCAAATCGGCACCTTTTGCACCA
>JAHIVL010000005.1 GCA_018816485.1 Patescibacteria group bacterium
ATTAAAGCTTCTTCAAATTCGCGTGATTGCGCATTGGTTCTATATAGAATTGCGATATCTCCAAGTCCAAAATCTTTTTGATGAGTCTTGATGAACTTAGTAACTTGTTTAGCTTCACTTTTTCCTGAATCTGCCTCGAAACAAGTTATTTTATTGCCTGAATGTTGCGTGGTCCAAAGTTTGAGTATTGGATGAGAGATGTTCTGAGAAATAACTTCTGTTGCAGCATCAAGAATATTTTGGGTAGAACGATAGTTTTGTTCCAACTTATACTCTTTTATTTTTGGAAAACTTTTTTTAAGTTGGAGCATATTTTTATAGTCAGCTCCACGCCAGGCATAAATGCTTTGACAAAAATCACCTACAACAAAAATATTGTCTTGTGGTGCACTCAGAATTTTTGTTAATTCATATTGAGCCTTGTTAGTATCTTGATACTCATCTATCAAGATATGGTCAAACATATTCTGATACTTTTCTCTAGTCACTTTGGAAGTTTTTAATAGATTCAGAGTTTTAGAGAGCAAATCATCAAAATCAACAGCAGATGCTTTATTGAGTTTATGTTGATAAATTTTGTAGACTCGTGCAACGTGGTTTTGAAAGACTCCACTAGCTATCTGTTGATAATCTTCGAAAGATAATAACTCATTTTTTGCACTAGAAATGGATGCTTGAACTGCTTTAATATTGAATTCTTCTTTGTCAAAATTAAATTCTTTATAAATACTTTTTATTAATGATATTTGGTCTGCTGAATCGTATATAACAAAGTTTTTCTCCAATCCAATTTGATCTCCATCAATCCTGAGTATTTTTGCACAGAAACTATGAAAAGTACTACTCCATGGCAAGATATGCCCGGTAAGTTTTAGGATTCTTGCTTTAATTTCTTTAGCAGCTTTGTTTGTAAAAGTAACAACTAGAATAGAGTAAGGAGAAATGTTTCTTTTTGAAATTAACCAGGAAACTCTCGATGTCAAAACAGTTGTTTTTCCAGATCCCGCACCTGCCAAAACTACGGCTGGTCCATTTTCATGTATGGTTGCTGCAACTTGTTCATTATTAAGATTGGTTAGAATATCTGGCATGAGAAATTATACTAACACTTTGAATGAAATCAACCAAGAGCTATAATCTAAGTGTATGAAATCTGCTAATAAAGTTTTTTTTACTATCTTATTGATACTCACATTTATATTTGTATTATTTAGAATTTCATTCTTAGAAACAGTACCTAATGGATTTTATGTTGATGAGTCATCAATTGCCTATAATGCCTATTCTATATTAAAAACTGGCGCCGACGAACACGGAGTTTCTTTTCCATTGTATTTTAAAGCTTTTGGTGATTATAAAAATCCAATTTATATTTATTCACAAGTTATTTTATTTGCAATACTTGGATCAACTCGTTTAGTTGCAAGGTTGACTTCTGCTTTGTGGGGTCTTGGAACCATTTTAGTTTTTTATTTATTTGTACGGTCACAAAACAAATCAAAAAAATTAATTTTTTCTTTATGTTTAATATTTTTAACTTCTCCATGGCATATACAGCTTTCAAGAACAGTTTTTGAAATTATTAGTTACCCATTTTTTCTTATGGTAGCCACATATTTAGTTTGGAGTGTTGAGTCAGCTAGTTTGCAATTTCAGCACAATAAAATTCTTTCTTTTCTTGAAAAAATAGTTGGAAAAAACAAGCTGGTAAAAAGAAAATTGAGTCTTTTACTGTACTCACTCGCAATTGTTCTTGGATTATCTTTTTATACTTACACAGCCGCACGTATGCTTTCTCCATTACTTTTTGTTGGGTTTTTGTTAATTTATAAAAAATATTTTACTTTAAAAGAAAAGATCGTTGGTATTACGCTTTTCAGTTTATGTTTGTTGCCAGTTGTTATTTGGGAATTACAGAATCCGGGAAGTATGATGTCTAGATATAGTGTTGTTGGACTCTCTAGGTATTCAGCTGATGCATATGATTTTATTAAATCTTTTATTAGTGGTTATTTTAGTCATTTTCATTTAAATTTTTTATTTATTAGTGGTGACGGGAATTTAAGACATTCGTCTGGTTGGCACTCTAATTTTTTATGGAGCACAATTCCTATGTTGGGAGTAGGCATTCATCAAATTTTTTTTAAAAAAACTAATTTTTTTAAATGGATTTTTTTGGGAGTTATTCTGTCACCAATTCTCTCAGCGCTTACAATTGAAACTCCTCATACTCTTAGAAGCATAGGATTAATGTTTTTTTTAATAATTGTGGCATCAATAGGGTTAGAGAAAATTTTTCATTATTCTCAAAAAAATAGGTTAAAGCTATTCAATATTTTGGTTACTCTTCTTGTAGTTGAAAGTTTGTTTTTTTTACATGATTATCTTGGTAATTATAAGTTAAAATCTGGTGCTTGGCATGAGGCCGATGCTTACGAATCAATTGGGAAAATTTTTCAATATGAGGGGCCATTCTTTTTTTCAAACGACCTTTATGAAGGAACTTATGCAACAGTTTCTTTTATTCAAAAGGATATTATCGACAAACAGTCGCTAAAAATGAATTTTATTAATTTTAAAAATTTTGGACAACAAGGTACTTATCTTTTGGAAAAGAACGATTGTTATCTAGTTTCAAAGCAACTTATGTTATTTCAAAAATTAAATAATTTAAAAATGGTTTGGAAAAATGGTAGTTCATGTATTTTGACAAATACAATTAAATTAATGTTATAGTAAGTTATATATAAAAGGGATCTATATGAGCAAACTAATACTCGCAAATTTTAAGTCAAATAAATCGATTATAGATACAAATTTGTGGTTTGAAAAGTTTTTGAAGAATATAGATGATTCTGTTTTAAGTAAGCTCGATGTTTCAGTTGCACCATCATTTGTAGCATTAGTTTCGGCTGAAAAGGTTCTTGAGAAAATTGGGAAGAATGTATCTTTATCGATTCAAAACATCAGCTCTTTTCCTGCTGGAAGTTATACTGGGGCAATTTCAGGTCAAAATTTAAGTGGTTTAAAAATTAAATATGCAGTTGTTGGTCATTCTGAAAGAAGAAAATATTTTGGTGAAAAATCTAGTGACGTGGCATTAAAAGTTACACAAAGTTTACAAAATGGTATAATGCCAATTCTATGCGTAGACACTGAATACTTGGAAGAACAGTTTGGACTAATTGATAAAAAAGAATTAGAAAAATGTATTGTGGCATACGAACCAATTTCAGCTATTGGAACTGGTAAAAATGCAGATGTTGGCAAAGTTAAAGGAGTTGTAGAAAAAGTTAAAAGGCTTGCGGGCAATGTTCCTATCATTTATGGAGGTAGCGTTGACGAGTTTAATATTAATGAATATTTAATGGTTACCGATGGTGCTTTGGTTGGAACTGCTTCTTTGGATGCAGATCAATTCCAGAGATTGCTTGAGGCGGTTAGTTAATTTTGTAAATATTGGTATCTTTTTTCTGAAAAATTACAGGAAAATTTTCATTGAAATATTTTTGGTTAACGATAAATTCATTTTTTTCTCTTTCGCCAATCACGATGTAGTTGATATCATATTTTTTTATTAATTTCAAAGATCGCTCTGGAAATTGATAGATTTCAATTATATCTTTACTTCGTTCCTCAATCCCAAAACCAAAATTTGTTATCCAGCCTTTGTATCCTAGCACAATTGATCTTGATCCCCACATTTGCAATGGATAATTATGATCCGAGGCAGTAAGAAAGATATCATCTGTGTTTGTATTTCTCATAACCAGTTGAGCAAACTCAATTTCTTCAAGATTTGACAACAAATAAGTGTTTCTATCAAATTTTTGCAATCTAATCAGTTCTAAAATTCCTGTTGTAGAAAGAAAGATCATTAATACAATTGCTACAATTTTGCGAGATTTTTTATTCCAAAGTTCAACAATTATGTGTGATGCGAGTAGTGAAAATCCAAAATATACCCATGAAAATAACTTTGAATTGTCCCATGAGGTTGGTTGAAAGGTTACAATATTCGAAATTATAAATAGTGCAAAAAACCCGTAAAAATATTGGGTTGAGCTTATATTTTTTTTAGATTTCTTATTTTTAAGAATTAAATTTCTAATAGAATAGATGGCCAATGGAACCATAATTCCCCAAATATTCCACCACATTGTTATCCAGGACATTAGATTTTTTTCAGAAGTCCATCCGAAAGAAATTTTCATAAAATCAATTTTCTGAATTCCTCCATGAATAAAACTAAAATAAAGAATGGTAGATAGAATAGCGGCTGGGGTTACAAAGTATAAAATATTTTTTATAAATTTTTTAAAAGCGAACATTTCGAACTTGTTTCGACGAGAGATTTTAATAAATTTATAAACAATACTTATGCAAATAAAACCGCTTATTATCACAATGGCAATAAAGCTATGCGTATGAGCAATTGGTAATATTCCAGCCAAGAGACCAGAAATTATCATCAATTTTCTGGAACTCAAAGAATTTTTTTGTTGAATCGCAATCATTAAGAGTAGTAAAGACCAAATTCCAATTGTCATCCCAAATAAAAATGCTCTTTGAGGAACTAATATTGCTATTGGTATATTTCCAGCTAGCCACTGATATTTAACAATTCTGGTGTAATCAATTGGAGGAAAAGTTAAATTGCTTATATTTGGGTTTAAATAAAAATCTTTAACAAAATTTATAAATCCTGGTCCAGCTGAGGTTAGAAAAATAAATATTGCTAAAATAGATTTTTTGCTTGATTTTAATATTTGAAAGTTTAGGAAATACATGCCAATCAGTAACAATAGAATAAATAAGATCGAAGGCCAAATCATTGCTTGAGTTATGCTAAAGCCTAGTTTTATTAGCAAGCCTGAAATTGCATTTGTGAGAAAAGGATATGTTAATCTGCCACCAGAGAAATAAGGATGATAGAGAAACCACTCACTAATTGGTTTATTGGCAAATGTATTTGTGAATGTGATGTGGAGCGCCCAGTCACTCCAAACATTTGGGTGAGAAGCGTATAAATCTCCATTTTTAAAAAAAATAATTTTTGAAAAAATTCGAGTAAAGTAAAGTCCAGCAGTTAGGAAAATTAGCAAAAGATATTTTTTGTGTTGGCAAAGTTGCTTTTTGATTTTTTTTAAAGATTTGCTCATGAGCATCTTGCTATTGCACAATTTGCGCATAATTGCCACTTACCCAACCAGATTTTCCATTAAAGCTTATATTAAACCAATTGTCTTCTGTTTTTTCGAGATAAGCATATTTTTTACCAACAGTGGCGAAACCCAATTCTGTTCCCGCTGATCCTGCTTTATCTCTGACTCTGAGAACCTCTTTACCATCTTGGAAAAAATTAGTTGGCTTTATTAGAATTTGTTTTTTTGTAGTCTTACTTTCCTCAGTCGCATTAGTTTGAGTGTCTAATTGACCAGATTTAGATGCTGCCCCACTTTCGCTGGCCTGAACCAAGCTGTTTAATTCGTCGCTATTCACGTCATTAATTTTATCGCTGTTAATTGTAGTTTTTTGCGTTTCTCCAATGCCAACTTTTGCAAGTTTAACATTCACAAGCATTCGATATCCAGCGACGGCATTTATTGTGTGTTTTTGCGATTCGTAAGAAGGCAGTGAAACTTCAAATTCATTATGACCTGGAGTTATGTCTAGGATTATAACTGGAGAAAACTCCTTTTCCTTACCTTGAAGCGATACGATGGCTCCGTCTGGAATCGTTATAAATGAAACTTCAGATTTACTTTTTGACTTAATAGGCTCCATTTCATAGATAACACCGCCACTTAATTCTGGTCTTTCTGCAAGTTTCCAAGTAACCACTGTTAATAATCCTGGGCGAAGTGTAATTTTTGTTTCGTGTGTAACTAAATTTGGATCATCTGGTTGAATTTTCAAAGTATATTCACCAGGTTTAATTTCTCGATTGATAAAGGGAGCTTTTTCAATATATTGCTCATCCAAGAAAACAGCACTAGCCACCCCATCAGTTATTACTTGCAGACCAGATTTTGAATTTTTGCTAAGTGGATTACAGCCAGAAAAAATTATTGCAACAAAACACATGATTATTAATTTCAACCATTTCATACTTGTAGTTTATCACGAGTTTCTTAGCCTAGCGGTTTTAGTTTTTTTGATAGCGCGTAGGATAAATTTTCACTCACGTGGGATACAGGAATAAATTTAATATCTTTTTTAACACTGTCTGGGATTTTTATGATATCTCGCTCATTTTCTTTTGGAATAAGAACTATTTTAATTCCAGCCATATGAGCTGCGATACTTTTTTCTTTTAATCCACCGATTCTTAACACCCTACCTCTTAATGTAACTTCTCCGGTCATAGCAATATCTTTTCTTACTGGAATTTTTGTAAATGCTGAAACAATTGCGGTAGTTATAGTAACTCCAGCTGAAGGTCCATCTTTGGGCACAGCTCCTTCTGGAACATGAATGTGCACATCTGTGTTTTGGATCTGTTTTTCAGTGATCCCAAGCTCTTTATGATTAGCTTTTACATAGGTCAGAGCAGCTTGAGCAGATTCTTTCATGACGTCACCAAGTTTTCCAGTAAGTTGAATTTTTCCTTTTCCTGGCGTTAATGATACTTCTATAAATAATAGTTCTCCTCCTACTGATGTCCAAGCTAATCCAGTTGATTGACCGATAATATCTTTTCGTTCTGCAATATTGACATCGTATTCTTCAGGACCTAAATATTTTCTTAATAGTTTTTTATTGATGGTAATCTTTATTTTTTTATCACTAGATACAATATTCTTTGCTGCTTTTCTCATGAGCTTTCCAAGTGTTCTCTCTAGTGATCTGACGCCTGCTTCTCTAGTGTATCTGTTAATTATGGTTTTGATGCTTTCATCAGGAATTGAAATTTCACTATTTTTTAATCCATTTGCTTTTAAAACTTTATCAAATAAGTAATCCTTGCCTATATTAAACTTTTCTTCTTGTGTATATCCGGAATATCTAATAATTTCTAGACGATCTCTTAGGGCTGGTGGAATTGTATCCAGTGTATTTGCAGTTGTGATAAAAATTACTTGAGATAGATCAAAAGGCATATCAAGATAATGATCCTCAAATTTAGAATTTTGTTCAGGGTCTAAGGCTTCCAATAATGCTGCAGAAGGGTCGCCTTTGTAATCATTGCCAATTTTATCAATCTCATCAAGCATAAATACTGGGTTCATACTTTCAGCTTGTTTGATTCCATTGATAATTTTGCCTGGCATAGCACCGACATAAGTTCGTCTGTGTCCTCTTATTTCTGATTCATCATTAATACCACCTAGAGAAATTTTAATAAATTTACGATCTAGGGCTTCCGCAATAGATTTGCCAATGCTTGTTTTTCCAACACCCGGTGGACCCACAAAACATAGTATTGTAGGAAGAGTTTGATCTTTTTTATTTTTATTTCTAGATTTAAGTTTTAAGACTGCTACATACTCTAAAATTCTATCTTTAACTTCATCAAGACCATAATGGCTTTTTTCAAGAATATTTTCCGCTTTATCAATACATAAATCTGAGTTTGTTACTTTGTTCCAAGGAAGTTCAAATACAGTATCTAACCAACTTCTGACGTAACCAGATTCTAGATTGTTTGGAGACATCATTCTCAATCGTTTGATCTCTTTTTTAATCTTTTTCTTGAGATCATTAACAAACTTAATGCTAATTAACTTTTTTTCATAATCGTCAGCTGCTTCATCATCATCATCAATGTCTCCAAGCTCTTTTTGAATAGTTTTCAATCTTTCTCTAAGAATACTTTCTCTCATGTGTTTATCGAATTTTTCCTGAGTTTTATGGACAACATCCTTTTCAATCTCTAGAACTTTTATTTCATGAGCTAGATGATCAATTACGAGTTGCATTCTTTTTTTAATGTTTAGAGTTTCGAGGATTTCTTGTTTATCTTCAGTTTTAATTGATAGAGTACTAGTAATTTGATCAACTAATTCCCCATCAGTTACGCCTCCCATTAGTTTCATGAAATTTAAAAATTCAACTGGTTTTCCCATGTGAACAGCTTTTCTAAATTCTTTTTGCAGGTGTGAAACCATTGCTGAAGTTTCGTTATTAACGGGAGCTATTTCTGTCAGTTTTTCTACTTCAACAACCAATTTTGGAGAAGTTTGGATGAATCTGATAATTTTTACTCTACTAACACCTTTAACTAAAGCATTAACATTTCTATCTGTTTTTAATTTTTGTTCGATGACTGCAAGCGTGCCAACTTCATACAGATCTGTTTTAGTAGGTAAATCAATTTCTGGATTTCTTTGAGTAATCAAAACAACAGTTTTTTTAATGGATTTGATGTTTTTAATTGCATTTAAAGATAACTCTCTACCAAATGTTAAAACAGATTCTGTACTTGGGAAAAGTACTCCTTCTCTAATAGGAATTGCATCCAAAATTAATCTTTTTGGTTGAATTTTTATGATTTTTGGTTTGCTGTTGTTAATTTCTTCGGTCATATTCTTAATTTTTTTTGCGGAATTACCTTTTTTTGATGCAATTTTGGTGATTTTTTTTGTGGGTGTACATCGATTCGAACGATGGACCTCAGTCTTATCAGGACTGCGCTCTAACCAACTGAGCTATACACCCTCTAGCAAAGCAATATTTTAACATATTTTATCTCAAGAATCATGTTTGGTTTGAAGAAATGGTGTTAAAAATAAATATCTATGTTTTCTTGAGATTCGTTTTCAGAAATTTCGAGAAGTATTTTTTGATTATTTTCACAGTTTTCGCCGTCTGTGCATTTTTGAATTTTGGAATAATAAGCTTTATTTGGATCTGGAGGAGAAATGGCAAATATAAAATATTTTCCTATTGGTATTTCAAGCGTGTACTTGAGTTCGTTTGGAGCGGTTGTTTCTAGTAATCCGTCAGTACAGAATTCTTTAATGGTAAATTTGTCTTGGGCGCAGATGATAATGTTATGAGTTGAACTTATTTTTTTAATCTTGAGTAATCCAGAAATAGTGCCTGTCGCTGTAGTACTAGTACCCATCACAGCACTTTCTTCAGTTTTTCCTTTTTCTAGTCCTGAAATCTTATCTTTAAGTGAGCTTATTTCTTGTGCTTGTTCAGTTGATTTAGTTATTAATGTTTCTTTGTCTGCTTCTGAGCTCCAAATATATGATATTGAAAGAAGACCAATAAATATGAACAAAACAACAAAGAGATAATTTAATTGTTTCATAACCTTAGTATACACTACTATGTCACCGATAGAGCTTCTGGTAAAATAAAAAAACCCACCTCGCAAAGGATGGAAATTTCAAAAGTTAACAACTAATGTATGGATAAAAGTAATTTGTGGCAAAGCCACAAATGTACTTGACAAATTCTGACGCAAACATGGTGATAGAGCCGACCTGGATATGATAGTCTCAGGATTTTGTAAAAATTGTTTCATTCCAATTGCTCGGAATGGGAAACAGGAGGTCGTGATATCTCCTACCCATCTCCTTAGAAAGGAGGTGATCCATCCGCACCTTCCAGTACGGATACCTTGTTACGACTTAGTCCTCATCGCCAACCTCACCGTAGAAGGGCCACTCTAGTAAACTAGTTATGGTCACCCGCTTCGGGCGCTGCTGACTTTGCTGGCTTGACGGGCAGTGTTCTGAGATCATCGTGCTATTACTAGCTCTTAAACTTGATTTGTGCAAGTTTAATCGTGTCTCTCGCCGCCTGGCGCGCGGTTTTCCCGCACCATGGCGAACCCTTAGTCCTTTTTTTGCTATATTGATTCATACTTCTACGAATTTCACGCAATTTCTCTATTCCTTCCATCGTAAGATGTTCACGATTTTCAAAAACTTTGGCTGCTTTAACAAAAAGTTCGAAAGATTTTCGTTTTTTGCCTCGCAGTTTATGCTTCTGAAAGAACGGAATGAGTTTTTCTCTAATTTCCTTGATTGAAGAAATTTTTAGTTCTACATGAGGGTTCCATCCATAGCGTTCATAGCTAAGATGGTAAATTCTTCCGCAATTCAAAGTTTTTTGAATATTTTGAAGTATTTCCTCATCATCGTCTCTAAGTTCGATTTCAAAATGAAGTCGAGCATCTAGACCAAGTTTTTTCGTTTTGTGTTTGGATATAACGATAGTAAAGCAACCTTCACCATCGACGAACCCGCACACGTAATCAGGAGGTAGATTCATTTTTTTTGACTAAGTTTGGCCCTTCCTCTTAAAAAGAGTACTATGACCTCTGCAGACTTCCTAAAAAGTATTTGATGTTGTTACCGCTATCATACTGAAAATCTCGTTGTTAGTAAACAAACGAAACTCAGGTATTTTTAGGATCTCCCTTCGTTCACATATTTTCCATTCAAAATCATCTCGAGCCCAAATACATTTTATTTCTTGCATCATTTAAGATGCTAAATAAGTGACTTCTCCATTTGTACGTAGGATCGTCAGATATAAAATGCCGTTTTAACTTCAAGCTGATTTCCGCTACTTTCACCCTTCATCCCGGAAATTACTCTCCTGTAGGACTGTGATTTTTCTTCTAATTGCTTATTTCAATGAATAGGTTGGATTTTAACCAACTGGATAATATGCGCGGAAGGCGCATTTTAATTTGTACAAGGAGCGAGAACGTATTCACCGCAACATGCTGATTTGCGATTACTACCGATTCCGGCTTCATGAGGGCGAATTGCAGCCCTCAATCCGAACTGAGGGGCCGTTTAGAGGATTAGCTCAGGGTTACCCCGTCGCGACCTGTTGTCGGCTCCATTGTAGAATGTGTGTTGCCCCAGATGTAAGGGACATGCTGACTTGACGTCATCCTCTCCTTCCTCCTTTGTATAACAAAGGCAGTCTTCTGTGACACTTATAACACAGAACAAGGGTTGCGCTCGTTACTACACTTAAGTAGACGTCTCACGACACGAGCTGACGACAGCCATGCATCACCTGTGTACCACTCTCGAAGAAAGCTATGTTTCTATAGCTGTGCAGGTACATGTCAAATCTGGGTAAGGTTTTTCGCTTTGTATCGAATTAAACCACATACTCCACCGGTTGTGCGCTCCCCCGTCAATTCCTTTGAGTTTTAACCTTGCGGTCGTACTCCCCAGGCGCTTTGCTTAACGCGTTAGCTTACGCCACTCAAGTAAACTCGAGCAACTAGCAAAGATCGTTTACGGCTTGGACTACAGGGGTCTCTAATCCCTTTTGCTACCCAAGCTTTCGTCCCTGAGCGTCAGTCATGTTGTAGAAACCTGCCTTCGCGCATGGTATTCCTCTTGATATCTACGGATTTCACCCCTCCACCAAGAATTCTAGTTTCCTCAAACAGACTCTATTCTTACAGTATCTTTTGCCTTTCTGAAGTTGAGCCTCAGGCTTAAACAAAAGACTAATAAAAACGCCGACGGACCCTTTACGCCCAATAAATCCGGATAACGCTTGCACCCCACGTATTACCGAAGCTTCTGGCACGTGGTTAGCTGGTGCTTTCTAGCGAGGTACTGTCAAAAATTCATCCCTCGCCACAGTGGTTTACACTCCGAAAAGCGTCTTCCCACACGCGGTGTCGCTGCGTCAGACTTTCGTCCATTGCGCAATATTCCCGGTTGCTGCCACCCGTAGGTGTAGGTTCCGTGTCTCAGTAACCTTGTGGCCGATCATGCTCTCACATCGGCTAGCCGTCGTAGTCTTGGTAGGCTATTACCCCACCAACTAACTGATAGCGCGCAGGCTCCTCTAATAGTGCATAAATGCTTTCCCCCGAAGGGCTTATGCGGTATTACCCCATCTTTCGATGAGCTATCCCCCGCTATTAGGTAGATTCCTACGTGTTACTCACCCGTTTGCCACTCGTCAGCATCTAGTAAACTAGACCTGTTACCGTTCGACTTGCATGCCTAAAGCACACCGCCAGCGTTCATCCTGAGCCAGGATCAAACTCTCAAAAAAGAATTTGAAATTTTATCTCTTCTTAAAGAAGCTTGAGATAAAAGTTTAGCTCTATATTTTATTTTCAGATTTATTTATTTTAAAAATTAACGGATTGTACACATAAACATATATAAATATATGTAATGTATGTAATATCTTAGGTAAACCTAGGATAAAATTGTACAATCCACTTTTAAATTAAAGTCGATCTAATGTTCAGTTCTATCACCATGTTTATGTCAGATATTTGTCATTGTTGATTTGTAGCTCCAGCTTTGGTAACTACAAATCTATTAGTTATTAATAGACTTGTAGGTTACAAGTCTAACTTGTTAAGGTACAGTTTGTGCTGTTTTCAAGCTAGCTTTCGCAACTTGTTTTAGACAATAACAAACTCAAGAATGTATTATGATTCTTGTTTCTTTTTATGTAAAATCTCCCTGAGGAGATTTTCTTGAGATTAGTATCCAAAACTGGACTTTATCTTTAAGAAGATTCGTATTTTATCATGCTGTTTTGTAAAAAAAAAGGGTGAAAAACCATTAGC
>JAHIVL010000023.1 GCA_018816485.1 Patescibacteria group bacterium
ATACCAAGCGGAGCTTTATAATCTCCAAATGATTGAAAAGTAACCGGAAATTTTTGTAGCCACTCGTCTCTTCTTGTGGTAACAATTGAGTAGCCATTATAACCAACAGCAGCTTCATCCCAAAACATTCCATGCGGCACAACTCCTAGTTTGTAAAAACGTAAAAAGGTAGCAAATAAAAGAATAATAATTACAGAAACAGTCCACCAGTTTTTCTTTAGAAATTTTTTCATAAATTAATCAATGGAGTCGCAGTATAGACCGTTACACTATCTCCAAATTTCTTTTCATTAATTATTTCACCATACCTTTGACGTCCCCACCAGTTTGTTAAAAGTTCCGAATTATTTTCACCATTAACCACATAATATACTATTTTAGGAGTACCTTTCCATTGTCTTCCATATCTTGAGTCAATCTCCTTCATTAGATTTTCTTTTTCCATTACGTAAGTTGTGATATTCGGTTCATATGCAAATTCCACAGGTAGCTCAGCTCCATTTAATCCCTGAACTAAGAATTCGTATTGGTATGGAAAGTCATAAATATCAGGCTGGAATACATAAACAGAAAAAGGTTTATCCTTTGAAATTTCTCTAATATATTTAATTACCTCTTTTTTTACTGGATAAAAAGATGAATCATGTAAAAATAATGGTTTTTCTATTTGAATATAATAATTTAATCTAAAAGCCGCGAACAATACAAATAATATAATAAAGAGTGATGAAAATAGCTTTGGTAATTTATGTATTAATGATCCTATTAATACAGTAATAACTGGAATTATTGGATATACGTACCAAACATTAAAATGTAAAAAGAAGAAACCAATAATCGGAATAATAATAAATATTATTGAAACCAAAACTAAGTTTTTTAATTTTTTATCAAATAAATTCTTTTTAAATATGTATATTAAGGAAAAAATTATGAAAAATATAAATACATAATTTGATATATTTGACCAATTTTGTAGGGATTCAAAAAACATTGTTCTGAATTCTCCAAGAATAATTGATAAAACATTAACAATTTTTTTTATATTAAAAGCATCTCCCTCACCTTTTGAAAAATAATTAATTATTGCTTTAAATTCTGGAAAATTATTTTTAAATTCGAATAATATCTGAGGAATAAATGGAATAGTAAAAGCGATTGCTCCAACAAAAAGATTTTTTATTGAAATTTTAAATTTTTTAAGTAGTAATATTAATCCAATTATTATTGGATAAAATATTGCAAAAGCTGAAGAAAAGTGAAATCCGAAACTAGATACAATCGCTAGTCCAAAGATTAAGTTGTTATTCAGTTTCTTTAATTCTAATTGCTTGATAATCAAAATCATTATTAGAATTGTTAGCAAGGTCATTGGAAAAGGATTCCAAGCACTTTTAGAGATCATCAACCAGAATCCAGAAAACCCAACAATGGTAGCTGATTCAATATTAAAATATTTATAAACTAGAAACATTTGAATTAGTACCAAAATACTCATAGCAACAGCACCAGAAGCTGGATTGAATCCTGATAAAAGAAAGAATGGAGACAATAAATAATACCAAGCCGGGCCAAAATATAATCCAGGAATACTAGTCCACGGACCTATAAATTTAGGTTTTAGAGTAACCACCATATCTAGTATGGCTAAAGCATCTTTTCCATGATCAAACATGAAAGGTACTACGTTATCTTTTATATATAAATATCTCAATAAAATGGCCAATATAAAAAGCAAAATAAACAATTTGTGTTTTAATATATTTTTCATTAAAAATTTCTCAACTTAGTATAAAACATACTAGACAAATACCATACTGATTCTACTGGATGAAGCACGCAGTATCCAATCTTATTTTTGCAATCAGGGGCAAAATACACTGTTTCTTTTTTATTTATCAAATCACCTACCATAAACTGAACCTTATATTTTCCCACTACCTCGCTATTTATATCAAGAAAAGTAGTTCCGTTGGCTTGTTTTTCATGAAGATCTATTTCGCTTGGAGTTGGCGTCACCAGAATCTCAGGCTTAATTTGATAATTAGTTGCAAACCCTTTATCATCTTTTGGAATGAAAACAAACCTAACTGGATTTTTCCCAACAACAGCATATCTATTATGAGCATAAAAAACAGACTCAACATTGTCCATTAATCGGTCAGTAATCTCTGGAAAAAAGTATGGATAATAGTCTTCTCTCAGCTGACTAAAAACATCGTCAGCCAAAGGATTGAATGATAATTTACAATCACTTAAAGAGCAGTTTACTAACAAAGCTTGCTCGTCATCAAAAGTCAGCTCAAAACCTTTCCAGTTTTTCTTAACCGTCAAGAAATCACTTTGTTCCAAACTCAGATCATTTGCTCCAATTATAAAGTTTGTCTTGATTTGATCATTTTCAAAAACAATTTCATTTGTCTTGTCATTTTCATCTATCCAACTAAGAACTAAATCGCCGCCAGCATTTCTTGAAAAACCCTTAATTTCCCTAACATTTTCAGAAATTTTTATTCCATCAAAAAAAGTTGAGAAATCATTTCTTGATGACTTGACCTCAAAGTTAACTTTTTGCATTTCAGGTAAATATTTTTTGCGAAGACTATGTAAAATACTTTCTTTAAAAGAAAGGTTCGCCGGCTCACTTAAAGAATACTGCTGAGAAGCATTAAAAATAAATGGTGTCACCCAAAATGCCAGATCTTGAGCAACATAATTATTGTAGGGATCTTCTAAATTTTCATTAATAATTCTTAAATCTGAAAGAAAAAGCTGGCTGTCCTTATAAATAAAACGAGCTCGATAGTTTTTTGCATTTACCCAAAAAGATTTTCTATCAGAATTACTGACAAAATCATGCCCTTCAAGCCCAATTGCTGCTTGTGTGTTTTCTTCAGCAAATTGGTAGAACTCAGAAACAGTCATGGAAACCACTTCGCCATCATCTTTTATAGAGTCTATTTGTTTTGAGTACTCATCCTGAAATTTTTCAGCCATAGAATTTTCCAAGCCCAATAACAAGAATCCGTAATTATTCTGTCTTTGATTAACTAATTCATTCTTTAGATTTCTAAAGTAATCAAAACCACGATTGCCAATAGCATAATCATTGGGTTGGGTAGTAAATGAATTGGTGCTATCACCATAATTAAACATAGGATCAGAACCAGTTTGTCTTAAAACCAACGTTTGATTTTGATCCTCATTCTGCCCGCGATCGCTCCCGACTTCCGTTTGATCGCTATCAAGGTCATTTTCTCGATCGCTGCCTCCATTTACAAATAGCCAATTCTTACTAGCAAAATAAGGATAATGAACAGGACCTCCCGACATTGTGTAACTATCCGTTCCCCATTGTTCTCTAGTAATCTGATGAACATAAACACCATACTTTTCATTCATGTAATTAACTGAGTCGGTGTCCATAATCCATGCAGTAGTAAATTTTGGATATGTACCAAAAACATTTAAGAACTCTTCCATATACTTATCAATGATTTTTTTTCGATCTTCAAATTCATAGCCTACAGTGTAAACATATTGAGCCTTGTACCAATCATCGGAATCACCTTTATAAAGCACACCAGCATCTTGAGCCAATTTAGGTGTAATTTCTAAAAATGCCCCCAACTCAAATTGATAAGTGCCATCTAGCCGCCCATCGCCATTCAATTGATCAGTGCTATCTGACCGCCCATCGCAATCAACTTGCTTTCCCCTTAAGTTCTTCAAAATTTTCACATAAGCCGGATTCGATAACACATCATATCGCAAAGCAAAATTGCCCTTAAGATTATTATTAATTAATGAATCTATTTGCTTATTCAAAAATTTCACTGATCCAGGATCACAACACTCATCACTCCTAACCTGATTAATAATTAAAATTATTTTACGAAAATCATCACTAGCCGAATCGCCATTGATAGCAATAGCCTCATCACTAGCCAAAACATTAACAGGAACTAACTTCAAAAATAGGGAAGTGATCAATAAAAAAAGAGCAAACCTTTTTATCATAGAGCTTCTTGAGCTAAACTTTTCTTATGTTTATAGTCCCAATATGGCTTCCAAATCCAATACGAAAGTTTTTGAAAAATATTACCATTTTTTAATACAAACTTGTGAGAATTATTCCAACTCATCACATTAATTTTAGCTTTACCAAATTCATCAATATTAGTTGTTTCATGAACGTGATAAACCACAGCTTTCTCATCGAAAAGAACTTTCCAACCCCGTTTTAAGGCTCTAAATGAGAGGTCAATATCTTCCCAGTAAGCTGGATAATATAGTTTGTCAAAGCCACCTAATTCGAGATATTTTTTGCGATTAAACATTCCAGATCCACCACTTGCCCAAGCAGTTTTACCAGATCTAAAATTATCTGCTTTTGAATGTCTAAAAAATCCTTGAGAAAACCAAAGTTTATTTTTTCCTGATTTATCTCCAGATTTACTTTTTTCATACTCCAAGCAACCAACGGCAAAAACTTTATCATCGGAAAAATTAGTCAATAGTTGGTCTACAACAGTTTTAGTAGGCTTGACATCACTATTCAACAAGAAAATATTGTCATTACTAGACATCGCGACTCCCAAGTTTGCTGTAGCCCCAAATCTCAAATTTACTAACTGTGAAACTAATAAAACTGTAATTTTCTTTTTATTTATACCCTTTAGAATACCTTTGCCTTTAGAATCATTAACCAAAATTTTATTTGTATATAATTTAAATTCAACCGTATTTAAATCAGGATTATATTTTTTTGGTAACTCACCCTTATTAAATGATTTTTTTATCAATTTAAGTCCAAATTTTTTTATCATCCAGCTAACTGAATCATCTGGACTGCAGTCATCTACGACAACCAATTCATCTCCATCTCTCAATGAA
>JAHIVL010000024.1 GCA_018816485.1 Patescibacteria group bacterium
AAGACTTTAATATGCTAAAATAAATTTAGGAGAATATGCATATGGAAAAAAAAGTAAGAAAGGCAGTAATTACCGATGCAGGCTTTGCTAGCCGTTATTTGCCAATTACGAAAACAGTGCCTAAAGGAATGTTGCCTTTGGGTAATAAACCGATTATGCAGTATGTAGTTGAGGAATGCGTTGAGGCTGGAATCGAAGAGATCATTATTGTAGCTTCTTCAGAAGGAAAGCCAATTTATGAAGATTACTTTAATAATAGTGTAAATAAAATCAAAAAACAGCTGACCGTAATGGGTAAAGCTGATAGATATGAACCAGTTCAAAAAGTTTTAGATTTTCCAAAAATAATTGTAATAACTCAGGATGAAACATTGCCATATGGAAATGGATCTCCAGTAGTTTCAGCTCAAAAGTTTTTGGAAGGTGAAGAGGCATTTTTAGTTTTATATAGCGACGATGTGATTTTCGGAAATCCTGGAGATTCAAAAAGTATGGTCGATCTTTATAATAAAAATCCTGGTGTTGATGGAGTTATTATGGCTCAGGAAGTTAAGGCAGATGAAGTAGACAAATATGGAATTATTGCTTTTAAAGAGGGATCTCAAACAGACTTGGATAATATTGTTGAGAAACCAGAGCGGGGGACTGAGACATCGTTACTAGCTTCTTATGGCAGATATTTGTTAACTGCTGATGTTTTTAAACATTTAAATAGTTTTCACAAAGGAAAAGATAGCGAACTTTGGACTGTCGACGCAATTACAAAGATTGCTAGAAAAGGCAAAGTAATAGTTGGAAAAAGTAGTGCTACTTGGTTTACCACAGGAGATCCAGAGAATTATTTCAGGGCTCATATGCTATTTGTAATTAATCATGAGAGCTATGGAAATAAGCTTGAGACATGGATACGGGAGTTTAAAAAAATAGCTCTTTAACAGTCGAGCGTGAAGGAGACGTAACATATTTTTCCTGAACGATTTTTATGAAGGGTTCATGGATCATCTGCTAACATTGCGGTGTTAGCAGTGTCCTACCCACCTGCTTTCTGCGGGAAAACTCGACTCCTTCACGCTCGGTTGTTAATTTCATTACTAATGCTAATGATTTTAAGGCTGTTTAATGATAAAATTCTTACCTGTGTAGATATGTATTAGTGAGTGAGTTGCCCAGGTAGTTTAGTGGCAGAACGCCATCTTGGTAAGATGGAGGTCGAGGGTCCGATTCCCTCCCTGGGCTCAAAAAAAACATAAAATTAACATTCAAAATAAGCCAGGTTACCCAAGTGGTCAACGGGGGCAGACTGTAAATCTGCTGACGTACGTCTTCAGAGGTTCGAATCCTTTACCTGGCACAAGCGTGAATTGGCGACAAAATGTTTGAGCGTTTGAGCGCACGAATTAGCGCCACCTTAGCTCAGTTGGCTAGAGCGACGGTTTTGTAAACCGTAGGTCCAGAGTTCGAATCTCTGAGGTGGCTCAAGGTGAAGAAGGTGAAGAAGGTGAAGAAGGTGAAGGAGGTGAATTGCGAAGCAAGAGAAGCTAGCCTGGGTTATGGTGATAGGCAGAGAGGGTACCCTGGGGTATAATACGAGTCTGTTTAAAAATAGGACAAATAAATATGGCAAAAAAAAGTAAAGGTCCAAGACAAATTGTTGGGTTGAAGTGTAGTGTTTGTAATGCATTTGGTTATATTACCGAGTTCAACAAAAACAACGAACAACTTAAAAAGCAAACTTCAAATGAGTCTACATTTCCATTGAGTAAATATTGTAAAGTTTGTCGTAAGCACACAGAACACAAACAGTCTAAAAAGCTTAAATAAATTGCTGACCGAGCTGTTTGCTGTAAAAATTCACTAACTAAAATTCTTCAATTGCTTTTGCAATTTTCTTAGAACCATTTAGAAAAAGTGGATCTATTGTGTGAGCTTGATGCATGGCTTTTTCGATCCATGATTGTGATTTTCCAGCAGTAGAAGAAAGAACTTTCAGTTGGGCAATGATATTATTGGTCATTGCTGTTCTTGCGATGTCTTTTTGTTCAAATACTTCTCTAATTCTTTCTTCCCATTCTCCCCACTCTGCCAGAGTTAAAAGAAATGAGCCTGACGAAACTGCATCATATGCCATATCTCCAGAAGGCTTAGTTAGAAATCCATCTGACCATGGAAAAGCGTACTTAATGAGTAACTCATTAGCATCTACGAGCTGTGGATGATAAATAATTCTTAATTTTGCAGTTTTTTCATTAAGATTAGAAATTTTTACTTTGTGTTTTTTGGCTAGTTTTTTTATCAGCAAGTTAATGTCTTGATGAGTGCTTGCATAAACAAGTAATTTATACTTATTATTCTTTCTAAGTTCGGGAAGGATCTGTTCTAAAATAGCTTCCATCTCATTTTTGTTGGTTCCTAGGCCACCGGTGGTAAGACAGAGATTTATAGGTCCGTTTCTCCATGGATGCTTCTTCTTTCTGGTAGAAATAACTCTTGGGTCAATTGGAGGGCCAGTCACAATTATTCTATTTGGATCGGCTTTCACAGCATGTTCTGCTGCTTTTTCTAGAAATTCAATTTTAGTAGCCTCATCAAAAACGCAAAATTTTATGTTTTTTTGATCGGCGTATTTAATAAATTCATCTCTAACATGTGGATCGGTAATTACTTGAAGAATTTTTTTGCCTTGACCCGCCAAAATGTTTCCGGCTGCAATGTGAAAGCAAAGAATTGGATGGTGAATGCTTTCAGTTAAGTGCAAAAGTGGGGGAGTAATGCTTTTTAAGATTGGAAGTTTTGATCTGCCAAAAGTATCTATTAAATCCTTAATTTTTTTGAGCATTGGCCAACGAGCAATGGTTTTGCCGACTATTTCGGTAAGTTCAATTGAGTTCCAATTCTTATGAGAAACATAGTTGGTTGGGTCAACTATCCAGGCTTTTTTTGGATCAATTCTTTTACCCCAAATTTGAATTGCAACTCCTAGGGCCATCGAGTAGTGAGCTCTGGAAAAAACTACATCTGGAATAGTGTCACTGTCTGGAAAGCCGTGGCTTTTCTTCAGATCTTCTTTGTAACTGGCCGATACAGTTATGATCGGAACTTTAGTAGTTTCGAGAAACTTTTTATCTTTTTTAAAGGTTTTTATTAGGTAGGGGTCAAAAAGTTCTGGCATATAACATAGAGTATATATGAGATGAGAATGGTTTAGCCAGTGGTTAAATGATAAAATGCTTGTTACTTGGAGTTAGGGCCATAGTTTAACGGTAGAATCAAGGTTTCCAAAACCTTTGGTGGGGGTTCGATTCCCTCTGGCCCTGCAAAATAAAATAGAACCCGAATGGGTTCTATTTTATTTTATGGGGTCGATAGGTGGATTCAACCATGCGAAGCGTAGTTCCGACGGCGAGTGGTGAGCTGAATGAAATGAAGCG
>JAHIVL010000025.1 GCA_018816485.1 Patescibacteria group bacterium
ATCCCCAAATCCCATTCCTTCGCGTTTATATATAACAATGGATAACTTGTAAATTGCATAGAAAAATAAATACGAGAGTAGGGCAGATAGCAGAGTTGAGTACAGATCTGCTATCTGCATAATTCCTGAAACAGATAAGGACAAACGGTAAATTATTGCTAAGGCTGTCAAGATAATAACCGCATTATTATGAATCTTCATGGTGTTTAAATCGATAATAAAAATGTAAATTAAAATCACACAAACCACTAACCAAAAAATTGGTTGCAAAACACTATAAGGAGCTATCGTCAATCTAAAAAATAACGAACCTGCCCAATACCACCACATAAACAAAACTCCTGTTAGAACTTCAACCATAGGGTGGAGAGGCAGAATTGGCTTGCGACAATGTCTACATTTTCCTCTAAGTATCAAGAACGAGAGCAGGGGAATGTTGTCGTACCAAGATAAAGTTTTTTTGCAGCTATCACAACGGGACCGACCTTTAACCCAATTCTCCCCAGAAATAGACCGTAAAATCACAACGCTTAAAAAGCTACCAATAATTGTGCCAAAAATAAATAAAATAATAGTGATCACTAAAAAAAACAAAGTTACCATAAGTTAGCTAATGCTAATTTATTTTTTAAAATTAAGGTAGGGGGAAAATTTTGGAAAAAGCCCTCGGGGCTATTAAACAAAAACCCCGCTCGTGCCGAGCGGGGTATAAATTCAAACTTAAACTGTCTGACTATGGTAAGCAAACGCAGTTTCCACTTGCTCCACAATCTGTGGTATTTGCGACTGCTTGTACGGCTGTTGATGGATAGTCAGTTGGCAATCCAGCTAATACTCTATTAGCAGCTTCAGTAACAAAAGCGTTAGATTTTGGAGCAAAACAAATATAAGTGCTATCTCCTTGACCACCTTTGTTATATATAAATAAATGATTATATCCTGTATCAAAAATTCTAGTAAAAAAAGTTATTTTAAGTTCACCTGAGCCAACGCAAGTTCCAGTTGTTGCTGTTGAAAGCTTCTCAGATACTGGACAAGGAGTGGTATTTGTATCAGCTACAGAAGAAGCTAAGTCCCACGAAGTCCATGTGTAAGCTAGATGTGTTGTATCAGACGCACCTGTTTGCCATGGAAAATAACCTTGAAAAGCATTATATCTATCGATAGCACTTAATAGTTGTTCTGCATCAGATCTTGATCCTGTGTCTCTACCTCTATTGATTTGCTCTATAGGATTAATAGCTGAAAGCACTGCCACAGCCAAAATACCCAAAATTGAAATCACGATCAGGAGTTCAATCATAGTGAAGCCGGCATTTCTAAATAGTTTTTTCATAAATATTCCTCAAAAATAATCTACATCCTTAATACCACTCTACAACACATTCTTTACTAAACGCAAGCGCAAGTAGTAAATCTAAAAAGATAATTGGCGAGCAGTTGATTTTAAAAAATAATAAAAGTTTACTAAGTGAGTATCAGCGAAATTCATTTAAGTTAAAGATAAGAGCGTTACCTCATGAAGTGAATTTTTATTATTTTTTAAAATCTAAAACTGACTTGTCAAATTATAAATCGGCATAATCACCGCAATCACCATTGCACCAACCCCAAGACCTAACACCACCATGATCATCGGCTCAATTGCTGTGGTCATATTTTTAATTGCATGCTCACTCTCTTGTTCAAAATAATTAGATAATTTCTTCAAAACTTCATCTAATTTTCCAGTTTCCTCGCCAACACTCATCATTTGATGCAGAATAACTGGAAACATTTCATAGTGACTAAGTGATTCCGAAAGAGAAGAGCCCTTCTCAACCTGTTTGCTCACTTCTTGAAGAGCAGTTCTATAAACAATATTTTCAACAGATTCCGTAACAATTGCAATTGCTTCAAGTAATGAAATTCCTGAACCCAAAAGCAACGATAATGTACGAGCAAAATCGGTTAAAATAACTTTCTTTTTCAGTTCTCCGAAAATAGGAAGTTTTAGCATGATTTCATCAATCTTATATCTGCCTAATTTAGTTTTGTAATAACTTTTCCAAGAAAAAATTGCGCCACCAATAAAAGCAAACATAATGTACCAATATTTAATCATTCCATCTGAAATTCCTATCAAAGCTCTAGTCAAAAATGGCAGTTCCGAACCAAAATCACGATACATTTCTGTTAATTTTGGAATAACAAAAATCATCATAATTACACCAACAGCTAACATTGCTATCACAACAATTGTTGGATAAATTAATGCACCTTTTGTTTTAGCTTTAAATTCTTTTTCTTTCTCCATATTGTCTGCCAAACGCTCAAGAACAGTATCTAAAACACCTCCTGTTTCTCCTGCTTTAACCAATTGAATATATAAACGTGAGAAAATTTTGTCATGTTTTGCCAAAGCATCGGCAAATGAATGACCACCCTCGACGTCCTGCAAAATAACTGCCATCAATCTAGTAACTTCAACCTTTCCATCTCGAACTAAAATATTTAAAGCACTAGCTAGAGGAAGTCCAGCAGTAATCATGGTAGCCAATTGTCGTGTAAGACTAACAATGTCTGCAAATTTCACACCTCCCATCATTAATCTAACTCCAGCAAAAGCATCTTTGATGAATGGGTCAATTTTAATAACTAGCAATCCTCTAGAAGAGAGTAGAGAAGCAGCTTGACTGATTTCTCTAGCCTCTACTTTACCTTTAATATTTTCACCAAATTTGTTTTTAGCTGTATATTTAAAAAATGCCATATTTTTATTTCCTCAACAATCTATGTTCCCAATAACCTTACCATGTCATCTGGTCTAAACGCATTATTCATTGCTACTTCTTTAGTGATCGCACCTCTTTGCACCAACTGTTGCAAATATGATTCAAACAGAATCATCCCTTTGTCTGCTGATGTTTGAATTACACTATCAATTTGATGAGTCTTTTGCTCCCTAATAAGGTTAGATATTGCAGACGTTGCTACTAAAATTTCTAGCGCTGGAATTCTTCCTCCACCGTTCGCTGGTAAAAGCCTTTGAGACACAATGGCTTTTACAGCTGAAGCGAGTTGTTGTCGCACCTGACTTTGTTGATTGGCTGGAAAAACATCGATAATTCTATCAATAGTTTGCGCAGCTGATAAAGTATGGAGAGTTGCAAAAACTAAATGACCGGTTTCAGCAATCGTAATTGCAGAAGCAATAGTTTCATAATCACGCATCTCACCGATCAACACAACATCTGGATCCTCACGAAGGACCGACTTCAGAGCAACATTCCATGAGTGAGTATCATGATTTATTTCTCTTTGAGAAATAATACTTTTCTTTGGTTTATAAACAAATTCGACTGGATCTTCGATAGTAATAATATGTTTACTACTTTGAGCATTAATCTCTTCAATCATTGCTGCTAAAGAAGTTGATTTTCCTTCACCTGTAGGACCAGTTAATAAAACTAACCCTTGATTAACTAAAGCAAATTCATGCAAAATTGGCGGTAGTTGAAGTTCGTCAATTGTTTTGATAACGGCCGGAATCAAACGAAGTGCAGCTGCCAAATTTCCTTGTGTATGATAAGCGTTAATTCTAAATCTACCCTTATCCTTAAATTGATAACCAAAATCTAGTTCTTTATTAACTTTGACATAGTCTTTCTGTTCCTGAGTCATAATCGGAAAAATTAAGCTTTCTGCTTGTTCCAAATTCAAGACTGGAGCTCCTTCGACAGGAATCAACTCTCCGTGAACTCTGAGCATCGGTGGCGTCCCAACAATAATATGAATATCAGAACCATTCTGTTCAATTAACAAATCTAACATGTCATGAATGTTCATATTTTTCCTTAAATTTGCGCCACACGCAATACTTCTTCTATAGTAGTAATACCCTCCAAAGCTTTTAAATATCCATCTTGCTTCATTAATAGCATACCATCTTTAACAGCCAATTTCTCCATCTCTATGGCCGGTTTTTTCTCTAAAATTAACCTTGTTATTCCTTCAGAGATTGGCATTACTTCAAAAATAGCAATACGGCCTTTGTATTCAGGTTCAGTTTGAGGCCTATCTTCCTTTGCTCTGTACAAAATAATGTCTTCATCTTTTCGATTATTTTTTCTAAGCCATTCATCAAGTCTTGGACCTAATACTTCTCTAATATCATCAACCACAGCTTTCTCTGGCTTATATTCTTCTTTAAATTTTTTATTTATTACTCTAACAACACGTTGAGCCATTGCAAGGGTTAGAGATGAAGTTAACAAAAATGGCTCTACACCCATATCCATTAATCGCGGAATGGCTCCTGCAGCAGAAGAAGTATGCAAGGTAGAGAAAACTAAATGTCCTGTCAAAGAAGCCTGAACCGCCAAATCTGCAGTTTCACTATCACGAATCTCTCCAACCATAATAATATTTGGATCTTGTCTCAAAAATGAACGTAAGCCCGAAGCAAAAGTTAGCCCTGCTTGTTGATTAACTTGAACTTGGTTAACACTAGTCATCTGGTACTCAACCGGATCTTCCAAAGTAATAATATTTACTTTTGAAGTATTGATCGTATGAAGAATCGAATAAAGTGTGGTTGTTTTTCCCGAACCAGTTGGACCAGTAACCAAGATTATTCCATGAGGAACCTTAATTAAATCCTTAACTTGTCTCAAAGCCATTCCAGTAAGTCCTAATTCTTCCATATCAGGAACTGTGGCATCTTTCTTTAGCAAACGCATAACAATCTTTTCACCATTAACTGTTGGAAGGGTAGACACACGCAAATCAACTTCCTTATCTCCAGAGATAAAATTAAAACGTCCATCTTGCGGAATACGTTTTTCGTCAATTTTTAGACCTGACAAAATTTTAATTCTAGAAACAACAGCCTCATGGACAGATTGAGGCAAAATTAGCTTTTCGACCAAAATACCATCAATTCTGTATCTAACTCTAGTTCTTGATTCTTGAGGTTCGATGTGAACATCTGAAGCTCTAGCTTTCATGGCAAAACTTACAATTGTTTGGACAATTTTCGTAATAGGAGCTTGTCTTATGGTTTCTCCAGATAGAACTTTTAAATCTTTTCTCTTAACCATGTCTTCTTCAACTTGTGAAGTTTGTTCCAAAGCCTCAGTAACTTCTCCTGACAAACTTTGAGAATAACTTTCAGCAATTTTTCGTTCTAGTTCTGAAGGCATTGCATATCTGGTAATAAGTTTTAATCCAGACTTTTGTTCAGCAAAATCTATTGCAGACAAATCAAGAGGGTTTTTCATTGCGACAAGAAGTGTATTTTTGTCTTTATCAAACAAAATTGGCATCATCTGGTAGTTGCGAGCTACTCCTTCAGGAATTTGAGATAAGGCCTGAGGATCAGTACCTGATTCTGAAATTTTTATAAATGGAATTTTGTAAACAACTGATTTTGCTTTAACTAGGTCTTCTTCTTTTACAAACTTATTTTCTTCTAATATTTCTGAAAAAGACTTTCCTGTGCTAACGTTTGTAACCATAATTTGACTTGCTTCGTCTTGAGAAAGAGCTCCTTGATCCTTAAGCACATCAACTATATTGATGTAAGTTTTATTTGGATCAATTCCTTCTGAAAGTGGCTGTTCTCCCAAGTTTGGAGCCACTACAGAACTAGTGACTGGACTTGTTGTTGAGCTGGTGGCTGAACTGGTTGTTTTTTGTGGGATTACCTCAGTTTCATCTGCTGAGTCGGACGTTGAGTTTGCTGCAATATTTTTGACATCTACCTCTAATGAACTAGCAATTTTTTCTATATCATCTGGCGTAGCTACTGACTCATCCATAATAGTTTGATTTGGATTACTAACTGGATTCATTGCTGAATTTAGAGAAGGCTCACTGGCCTGAGAAACACTACCTGATTGGGGAACATCACCCACCTGAGGCGAATCACCAAGAGAAACGGGTTCTGTTTGAGGAACTTGAAGCGGATCATTTGACTGGACAGGATCAAACATAATATATAGTCTATAATTAACTTAGCTCTACTATAAAATAAAAATCGTCACCAAACAATGAGAAGTATATTTGAACCCAATAAGAATGATTATCAATTGTCGATAATTCTTGAACACGATACCTCAGTTGATCTTTTTCAAATTCTGGCTCTATGGCTAAAATCTCAACAAAATAAGGATTTTGATCAAAGAACCTTGCTAAATAACCCAGCCTTTAGGTTTATCAACCCAGAAGGGCAGGGTATTAAAATTGATGATATAAGAGACTTTAATCAAGAACTTGCTTTTTCTAACTATAATAGCGACAGAAGATACTTCATCTTTTTTAATTCTGACCTAGCGACTATCTCAGCTCAAAATGCAGCACTCAAATCAATTGAAGAACCACCAAAAAATACACAGATTGTTTTAATGACTTCAACATTGGAAAAACTACTTCCAACTATAGTTTCTAGATGCGAAGTAATCTCACTAAAAAAATCTGTATATGAAAAACAGAATCAAGACAAAAACACCACTGATGTATATAAAACAATACTAAAATCAAAACACTACGAACTTATTGATTTAGCTAATAACTATAAAGAAAGAAGCGAAGCTCTTTTGTTCTTGAATAAACTACTTGCATGTCTAAACTTTGAACTAAATACTAGTACCTCTAATTTCAAAAACAA
>JAHIVL010000026.1 GCA_018816485.1 Patescibacteria group bacterium
GCTACGTCGGGGTGGATAATATAGAAATCATCCATATACCGGCCATACCAACGAACTCTCAGGCGATCTTTGACAAAATGATCTAGTTCATTTAGGTAAATATTGGCAAAAAGTTGACTAGTTAAATTGCCGATAGGTAGTCCGGTTTTGTTTTTTGCAGAAATACTAGTTTGCTCTGAGTTTGTGGTGGACTCAAATAAAGATAATTGCGAAGTAACAGGTTTTGTTGATAATGTTTGGTGGTGGGTAGTAACGATTGTTTTTATAAGTTTGAAAGTTTTTGGACAAGCAACAGTCTTTTTAATAATCTTGAGCAGAATTTCCCAGGAAACACTTTTGAAGTATTTGCGGATATCACACTGGAGAACATGGATTGAAGTGTTTTTGCCATAAAATGAACGTGACGCCATTAAAAAATGTTTTAGTCTTTTGGCAGCCAGATGTGTACCTTTGTTGGCACGGCAAGCATAGGAGTCATAGATAAACTGTTTTTCAAATAATGGCTGAATTTGGTTCACAAGTGAGTGCTGGACAATACGATCTCGAAAGTTGGGTGCGGCAATGGCACGGGTTTTTGGATCATGGAGCATGAAGTAAGTATATGGGCGAGGGAAATATGTCTCGTGACAAAGCTCCCAGTGTAAACGGAATAAGTTTTGCTCAAGATTGAAACCAAAGGCGCATATTTTTCGCTTATAACGATTATCTAGCTGATGTTTTTATTCACCTATTTACTTTACCATCCGCTTATCGAGAATGATAGAAATAGAGGCATTATGTTTCCCCGCTGATAGCAGAGTGGAAAAGAAAGCTGTGATCCTAAAACCCTGGGCATATGTCCGTAAACTTATACCACTCGTTCTGGCGTTTACTTTGCGGGTACGTACAAAGTCGTAAGACCGCTGGCGCAACGAAAGCCAATGTTGTTGTTCGTATTCCCCGGCGCATTATTCAGATTCGCTGTGAAAGCCCCGGCATTGGAAGTATTATTCCAATTCCCGCCACGGAGAAAGGCGTGTTGCGTTTTGACTTAACTTTCCCACGATCAATCATACCTTTTTATTTGGTCTCATCCAACTACTCAGCATTTTTCCGATTTCATTTAGTTTTTCGGCATTGGCTAAATACTGTTTTATACTAATCAAGCGCGTGTCTTTAGCAAGGCGCACCATAATCTGCAAGTAGTCTAAATAGTCAGACGATTTTTGTTGAAGTTTTTTACGCTCAATGCCCCGAGCTTTATTAGCTCTCATTAGAGATAGAAGCAACTCCAAAGCCAATTCTTCTAGTTTTCTACCAAGAATTAGACGATGATTTTTGGGCAAACGATTAATTAAAGGATAAAGATAAAGAATGTAGTCATAAGTTTTTTGATGCAGAATAAATTTATTCATATTCCTAATATTACAGAAGATTATCCATTTTGGGCAAGGAAAAAAAAGTTGGCAAAAACTTGATAATTATATGTTTGGCAAAATACTACAATTTTTTAAGCAGTAGCTCGGAATAGCTACTATTAATTAGCTAAACTTGAGAGGCTACGTCTTATATATAATCAATCGGAAGACATGAAGCACTACTTGTTATTTGAAAAATGATTTGAATGTTTAAGCAGTAATTAGTTTGTATCCTTCAAACAAAGCATCAAAGATAAAAGACGTTAGTGGAATATGATTGGTTTTGACTTGTGATTCTTCTAAATATGTATAATATGCCTGCTTTCTTTCTTTCTTGATCAGTACTGGAGCCATATTATATTTGAAAGCAAGAATGAGCATTAGCAATCGACCTACTCTTCCATTTCCATCAGAAAACGGGTGAATTTGCTCGAATTGAGCATGAGTTTTGGCTATCTGTTCTACTTGAGCAAGAGATTTTTTTTGAAACTGGTTAAATGTATCAATATATTTAACCATATGTTTATCAATACTCAGATGGTTTGAAGTTGGAACATTTACTCCAGCAATTCGAACACTGTGATCTCGGTATTCTCCTGCATCATGCATAATTCCATTCATGAGTATTTGATGAATGTGTTTTATAAACTCTTCGTCGATAACATTATTGTTATCCCTAATCCATCTCATGACGAAACCTAATGCACCTTGATGATTTTTTGCTTCTTGATGCTCGCGAACGCTTTTATTGGGTATAGTTACATCATCAAATAACACTGCTTTTACATCTGGTTCATTGAATGTACTGCCTTCAATGCTATTAGTGTGGTAGGTAAGAGAAAGAAGAAAGTTATCATAGATATCTTTCTTCGACATAAGTATAGAAAATGGCTCTGAAAATTGTTTTTGTAACTGTTTGAGTTTTTCAATTTTTTCATCAAGTTCATGCAGTTCTATGGAAGTGTCGCCAAAGGTTTCATGATAAAGAGAGCTAATTTTTTCGATAGCTTTTGATCTTGCTTGACTTTTTCCATTTATCCAACTGTTTAATGTAGGAAAAGATACTCCAAGATCACGTGCTAACTTCTCTTGAGTTTTACCGCTGTATTTTTGGATTCTTTGTAGTTTCTGTGTAGTAGTCATGATTCAAATTATAGCTAACTTTATAAAGAAAGTCAATCTTTATAAAGTTTTGGAGGGTTATTTTAAGTGGTTCAATGTTGCACTTGGGTTTACAAATCTCTTGAGGAAAAACTCTTGTGACCTCACAGGGAATCTACGACTCGCCACTATTTATATTTTCTATATGACGGCTCGCATGCACTAACCTGGCTCACTTCACTCCCGTTCAGTTCGCCATGTACCCCAGGGCACCTTCTCTTGTTTCGCAATTCACCTTGTGGCGGAACTAGCTTCGCTTCGTTCAGCGGGGCACTCTTCCAAACTATGCGATCAAAGCACAAAAAAAGACCCATAAATGGATCCTTTTTGATGCTGTGACTCTAAGGCAAGTCAGTTTGAACCGCTCTTAGCTCATTTTGAGCAACTACGCCAAATGTATGAGGCTTTAGAGCAGGAAGAAAGCGATGTTTAAAATTTATACAACTTTAGTAAGTTGATCCAAATGTCTAAAATTTAGTAGTTTTACTTCTCCAATATTTTGTTCAAGCTCACCTTGGTAAATAATATGTTGAGTGGTAGGAACTTGAGTTGGTTGCTTGATGTGAGAAAAGTTTTTGAGATAATTTTTATTAAAAGTCCGAGATGATTTGATTTCACAATAACGCAGACTAGAGCCAGCATCAATTACAAGATCCATCTCTACCTGATTGCTATCTCGGTAAAAATATATCTTATTTGAGAGTTTGTTGTGAAGTATTTGTTTTTTTACTTCCACAATTACCAGATTTTCAAAAATATTCCCATAAGCAAAATGTGTCCGAAATTCTTGAGGTGAATTGATACCAAGTAAATAACAAAGTAAACCAGTGTCATAAAAATAGATTTTGGGAGATTTGATTACACGCTTGCCAAGATTGCTATAGAAAGGTTGCAATCGGAATGCAATGTAACTTGCCTCAAGAGTAGAGATCCACTGTTCAATTGTATTGTGGGTAACCCCAACGTCATTTGCTAGAGACGATAGATTGAGGATTTGACCCACTCTACCAGCTAGCAACTGTAAAAATCTTTCAAAGGAAGATAGGTTCCCAATATTTTTGAGTTGGCGCACATCTTTTTCTACATAAGTATTGATATATTCGGGATAAAAGTCTTGATAATTCATCTTTGTGTCGTAGATTCTTGGATAAAATCCAGTTAACATCTGGAGGTCTAGGTCTTTGATCTGGCCTTTGGCAGAGGTTAATTCTCGGTAACTCAATGGCAACAGAATATTATTAGCTACTCGTCCAGCTAGAGACTGAGAGATTTTGGCAGACAACACTAGATTCTCCGACCCAGTAATAACAAACTGTCCCATTAATTTACTTACATCAACTTGGACTTGGATTTGTGAGAGCAAATCTGGTATTTTTTGTATTTCATCAATAATAACGGGACCTTGGAGTTTTTCGATAAACCCCACTGGATCATTTTTGACCACTTGCTTGGTGTTGAGATCTTCGAGATTGTAATACTTGTATTTGGAAAATAGCTTTTTTGCCAGAGTAGTTTTACCAGACTGTCGAGGTCCAGTAATCGCAATCACAAGAAATTTGTTTTTTTGGTCTAGGATGGAGTACTCTAGCGTTCTTTTAATCATATCTATACAATATCATATTTATGTAGATTGTCAATCGGATTTACAACTTACATAGTTTTATGGTTTGCTAATCCAGTAGCTTCTGGACTTGGTTCTGGAGTACTAAATGGCTTTGTAGTGTGTGACCCTAAAGGTCGCGAAACCGAACTTAATTATTTCTGATCTAGGAGACCTGTTTAATACGTTCTTACCAGATATACGACAACTTGGGTTTAGTGCTCAGTAAGGTGATTTAAATACATGATGATATAATTTTATATATATATATATATATATATATATTGAATTTAACGACCTAATATTCATGTCTAGAAATGAGCTAAAAGAACTTATTGATGATGGTAGATTAGATATTACGCAAATTATCTCTCCCACTAGAACAATCTCTACAGGATTATCTATTGCTTTGGCTGAAAATGGGGATGGTCAGATACAAGAACCGTTCCACCACTTGCGTCGTCAAAGTTTTGAAGAAGGGTTAGATATTATTCTTAGAAGAGCTAAAGAGTTGTTAAGTAGAAAAAGAGATAAAGAGAATGTTCATCTTATTATTAAAGATATTGCTAAATATCTAAGTGATGATGAATGGGAAGAGCTTTTGGGATTAGTTACAAATATCGTTTTTACTGTTAGAGAACCAACTCAAACACTTTTCTCAATCCTAAGGAGAAGAATAAATGATCAAGTCAAATTTGGAAGTGATTCTCTCTCTGAAGCTGAAGTATTGGAAAGAATTTCTTTAATTTCAGAAGAGAAATGGAGGGATGAATCTTGGAATAGAATTAGTGGATTTTTAAGTAAAGCTCAGGAACGAGGCAAGGAGAAAATAGTAATTATTAGTGGATTAAGCTTGAGATATAGTCCACATGCTGTTTTAGAAAGACTATCAAAAATGTTCGAGTGGTATCCATTTAATGAAAATATGGTTGATAATTGGCAAGTAGCTAGAGGAGAAAAATTTTTTAATCCACCTCCAATATATGCTCCACAAGAATATGTTACTGGCACAGATGAGAATGGTATTGTTTTAACTGAATATTATCGTACGGCAGTGACAAGTAAAGGTTTTGCTCCATTGAACAAAGATAAAGATATTTCCGTTAGTCTAGAAACATTTACCGAGCCGATGCAAAACTATTTATTGGACGAGCTGATGCCAATATATTTTTATTTTTTAAGACATGAGTTGAACATTAGTAGGCCAAGTATTATTGAGTTATTGAGTCAGATTGATAATAGCCAGCCAAGACTTGATGAGTTCAACCCAATTGAGGCACTAATTTTATTATCAGGATTTACTGAGTTACAAGGAAAGTTAGAGTTTGCCAAAAAAGATTTGTTAAAAAAGATTAAGTATGTCTTGTCTAAGAAACATCCACTTATTTTGAATAAATTGGAAGACTTAATTGAGAAAAATACTTAGATTGTTTTTATTTTCTTAGTAATAGAAGGTTATATTGATATATAGGAAAAAAGTGACCCCACAGGGAATCTACGACTCGCCAACTTATACTTTCTATAGGAGGGCTCGCATGCACTAGGCGGGTGCCTCGCTTCGTTTCACTTCACTCACCACTCGCCGTCGGAACCTAGCTGGACAAAGTCCAACGAGCGCCCGATTCTAACTATGCGATAATATAATAAAAAAGAGCTATATATAGCTCTTTTTTATTATGTGACCCTAAGGTAACTCAGTTTGAACCATTTTTAGAAAAACTCGAGAGTCTACGTCTTATATATTGAGATAACTACCATATGCGTTGTGATTACCTATTTTTTGACCACCAGTTCATACTTAGTTGAAGGTCCTCTACCTTTGGATTTTAGAATCTTTTTGTCAACTAAATTGCTTAATCTTCTCTGCACAGTTCTTCTAGTGGCTCCAGTTGCAACAATTGCCTCTTCAAGTGAAATTGATTTGAATTGATACATGTAGTCTAGAATTAATAATTCTTCTTGATTAAGCCTTATTGGTTTTTCTGAACTATCCAGTACTTTTCCAATTTGAACATATTTAGTAAGTTTTTTGACTGAACTTAAAAATCCATCTACGAAAAATTCTAAAAAGGGTGTAATGTCAGCAAACATACGATCGTCAAAGGTTTTACCTCTACTCAAAGCGTGGTAGTATTCTTTTCGATTTTGCAAATAGTAACTGTCCAGTGATAAGGAGTCATTAAAGTGATAATTAACAGATTTGAGATACTGATACGTGAGAAGCCTAGTAGTTCTTCCATTTCCATCTGAAAACGGATGAATCGAGACAAAAATATAGTGGATTAATCCTGCAAGTAGTACGGGATGCAGTTTTAATTCACTTTTTTGGACATTTACCCACTTTAGAAAGGTTTTTATTAGCTGACTCAGATCATTGGCATTTGGGCCAGTATATTGAATTATGTCTTTATCTTCTATTTGATCGACAACATAAATATCACCAGGGCGGTATGAGCCAATCTTATTTGGAGATAATAGTTTTTCCATTACCAAGCTATGTAGTTTTAGTATTTCCTTTTCATTCAATGATTTTGTTGAGTTACTTCTTTGATTCAACCAATTCATTGCGTTTTTGTAATTCAAGACTTCTTGTATAGCATAATCTGGAGCGGAGATAGCATCTCCTTCTAGCACTTTTTTAACTTCTTGTTCATTAAGTGGATTTCCTTCTATAGAAGTTGAACTGTGAACAGATTCTACAGTCGCTCGAAATCGCAATTCTATTGCCAATTCAGGAAGAATGTTTGCCTGATCAAAGAGAGTTTTTTGTTTTTCAATTTCAGCAATTTTAGTATTGATTTGTGGAGTAATTGTGAAGTTTGGCTTAAACATGATTTTATTATACCACACAATCGCGCCACAATCGCGCCACTAATCGCGCCATATATGAACCATTAATATTGATAACTTTATAAAGAAAGTATATCAATATAAAGTTCTGAGCTGATAACTAATGCGAACAATAAAATGTATTAAATTTTCCTTTAGAAGTCTAAAAGATAATAAGGATATTTGTATTGTCTTTCTGGAAATTAAATAAAGATTGTTTTTAATGTGTGTGACCCCACAGGGAATCTACGACTCGCCAACTTATACTTTCTATAGGAGGGCTCGCATGCACTAGGCGGGTGCCTCGCTTCGTTTCACTTCACTCACCACTCGCCGTCGGAACCTAGTTGGACAAAGTCCAA
>JAHIVL010000027.1 GCA_018816485.1 Patescibacteria group bacterium
TATCACTGACAAAAATATGGTTGGTACTTCCAATGATATCTCCAAAGCAGTTTTAACTCATATTCACAACCTAGATTTTGCTTATCACACCAATAAAAGTTCTGG
The DNA here is from genome assembly GCA_018816485.1 of Patescibacteria group bacterium. Classification (GTDB taxonomy): domain Bacteria; phylum Patescibacteriota; class Microgenomatia; order UBA1400; family PJMF01; genus VFLK01. The sequence goes on from JAHIVL010000027.1 coordinate 106, forward strand.
TAAATTAATCAGTTTGATGAAAAGAGGCGATGATGCTTTCTTTGCATATTACGACATCATTAATCGCCAATTTTTAAATTTAATCATTAGTTTTGCTGTGATGTTCTTTGCTTTCGCACGTCTGCGTTATGACTATTTATTTTTTGTTATTTTACTCATCGCTATCACTGTTTTCGTAGCCTATTTTTTAATCAAAATTAATATCAAAAGACGCCGAGAGTTCAATGACGCCGATGATAATGTTTCTTCAGCTAGGGTCGATAACTTAGTTAATTTTGATACTGTTAAATATTTTGCTAATGAAAAATTCGAACAATCTCGTTTCGCCCAACTTCTAGCAATTTGGAATAACCGTTTGCAAGCTTATTTTTTCACTTTCCGTTACTTTGATGGTATCGTTGGCAATTTAATTAATTTTGCTTTGGTTGGCATTATGTTTTTAGCCGTCAAAGATTTACAAAACCAACAAATTGTTCTAGCAGATTTTCTGCTTGTTACCACTTTTTCGATGACCCTTTTTCCAAAAATGATGCAATTGCTTTTTAGCTTACGTGAACTTGCCAAAAAAAATACTGACATTAGCACTTATCTAGATTTACTAGATGAAAATATCACTGTTCCAGACCCAAACCAACCACAAAAAATCCATGATCTCAAAGGTGAGATCTCTTTTAATGAAGTCAACTTTGCCTACGAAAATAAACAATCAGTTTTGAAAAATTTCTCTCTCAAAATTGAGAGTGGAGAAGCTATCGCTCTAGTCGGTTTTTCGGGAGCTGGTAAAACCACCGTCGCCAAATTAATAATGCGCATGTATGACCCCACTAGCGGTCAAATTTTAATTGATGGAATCGCTATTAATGAATTACTTAAAGCCGATCTGCGTAAAATTGTTGGCGTGGTTCCACAAGATCCATTATTATTTAACAATACTGTTTATTTTAATATTGCCTACGCCAACCAAAATGCCAATAAAGAAGAAGTCTTGGCGGCAGCTAACGCAGCTCAAGTTGATGTTTTTATTAAAGATTTGCCTAATGGTTATGAATCTATAGTAGGGGAGCGTGGTATCAAATTATCTGGTGGTCAAAGACAACGCTTAGCCATTGCCAGGATGCTCCTAGAAAAACCTAAAATTATTATCATGGATGAAGCCACTAGTTCATTAGACAGTGCTTCAGAACAAATCATTCAAAAAGCCTTTTGGACTTTAGTTAGGGATCAGAAAAATCCTCGCACTAGCATTATTATTGCCCACAGACTTTCTACTATCATGCAAGCTGATCGCATTGTCGTTATGAACGAAGGTCAAATTGCGGAGATTGGAACTCATGAAGAATTAATTGAAAAAGATGATGGCATTTATCAAAGACTCTGGGAGCTACAACGCAATGGATTTATTGGTGACGGAGAGAGTGAGCAGTAAAATAAAATAACCGTATATATGATAAATAAAATTCTTTATAATTCAGTGGGATTGGGTGGAACTTTTGATCATTTTCATGATGGCCACAAAAGTTTCATTCGATATGCTGCTTCCTTCGCTAGAGAATTAACAATTGGTGTGACTACCAAAAAAATGACCTTATCAAAACCTTTCAACAAAACAATTGAGCACACAACGATAAGATCGAAAGCCGTAAAAAACTTTTGTGCTCAAGAAAGAATTAACGCCAAAATTATTGAACTAAATGATATTTTTGGACCTACAATCGAACAAAAAACAGTACAGGCAATTGCTTGCACTACAGATACCGCATCTGGTGCTGATAAAATCAATGAAGTTCGCTCTAAAATGAGCATGAGAGAATTACCGATCCACGTTCATAAGCTTTTACTTGATAAAGAAAAACTTGATCCAATAAATTCTTCTAGAATCAGAACAGGTGAGATTGATAGAGAAGGAAATGTTTTTGCCAAAATTCTTGATAAAGACTTAATTCTTAATGAGTCTCAAAAAAACTATTTTACTAAGTCTCAGGGAAAATTTGTCACCCAACCAAGCACTCCTAATTACTTCACATGTGTTGTGGGAGACTCTACGCTTGAACAATTTGTGTTGCATAACTGGAAATACGATCTCGGAATTTTTGATGGCAAAAGAGAAAGAATTGTTGTAAATTCAGAAATATTAAATATGTTAAAAATTGATCAAAAGGTAATCAGCCCTCCAGGAAGAATTTCAGAAGAATTGAGTTTAACACTTAAAAAATGGGTTGGAAGGGATGATTTTAAACATATATTTGTGTACGGAGAAGAAGACCTAGCTGCTGTAGCCTTAATCTTACTTTTACCTTTGGGATCAAATATTTACTACGGTCAACCAAACCAAGGTATTATCGAGATGAAAGTGACTGAGGGCTTGAAACATAATGTTTTTGATATTCTATATAATTAGAGATTTTCTCGCAACATTAAACGAACAACTAATTCTCAAAACCGAATCTTTCACGAAGACAATAAATCTGTTACTCTAAAGTAATGTCCATACTTGCAACAATACTTCGACCAACTTCGCTTGAAGAATATATTGGCCAATCTCACCTGGTAGGCGAGAACAAGCCTATTAGACTAGCGCTCGAAAAAAACCAGATATTCTCAATGATCTTTTGGGGACCACCGGGCGTGGGGAAAACCACCTTAGCTCATATTATTGCCAATCACTTTCAAAGAAACTTTCATAACCTTTCAGCCGTCTCTGCTAAAAAAGGAGATATTAAAGAAATAATCGACCAAAGTAATCGTCAAAAAACATTAATGGAGGAATATAAAGTACCAATTTTATTTTTAGATGAAATTCACAGATTTAACAAAGCCCAACAAGATTTTCTTCTTCCTTATGTTGAGAATGGAACGTTGATTTTAATTGGAGCAACCACCGAAAATCCAAGTTTCGAAGTTATCTCGCCCCTATTATCGCGAACTAAAATTTTTGTGCTCAAACCATTGACTGATGATGAAATAATAAAAGTTATTGATCGCTCGATATCTCACTTGAAACTAGGTAAAAAAGTAATTAATAAAGCAACAAAAGAATGGTTGGTGGCGTTTTCCAATGGTGACGCTCGAAAATTACTGAACCTGATTGAATACACTCATAACTTATATAAAAAAATCAATATTGAAACTTTAAAAAATACCTTACAATCTAACCAGCTGAGCTATGATAAAAAAGGTGAAGAGCACTACAATACCATCAGCGCTTTTATAAAATCAATGAGAGCAAGTAATGCGGACGCTGCTTTGTATTATTTGGCTAAAATGGTTACGGCAGGGGAAGATCCAAAATTTATCGCTCGTAGAATGATAATATTTGCATCTGAAGATATTGGTTTGGCAGCACCCACAGCTTTAGTTGTTGCAAATGCAGTTTTTGCAGCTGTCCACAGCGTAGGATATCCTGAAGCACAAATAAATTTAGCACATGGGGTGACGTATTTATGTAAGTGCAAAAAAGATCGGTCTGCGTATGATGCCTACTTTAAAGCTTTAGGAGATGTTAAAAAATTTGGAAATCTTCCAATTCCACTGGAACTTAGAAATGCTTCCACAAATCTCATGAAAAAATTAGAGTATGGCAAAGGATACGAAATGTATCCTGATAATAAAAAAAGTTTATTACCCGACAAATTAAAAAAAAGAAAATATTTAAAATAAATATTCCCTGACTAATAATAGAATATTTACATCCTACAAATAATCCAAGCATTTTTAGTTAACATTCCGATAATGTTTGAAAAAATCTCAATTACTCCATATTTTATTCTAAATAAGTTTTTTGGATATTCAAATTTCAGAGAAGGTCAATTAGAAATTGTTAATAATATTTTAGCCAAAAAAGATACCCTAGCTATCTTACCAACTGGTGGTGGCAAATCAATTTGTTTTCAAATCCCTGCACTTATATTCGGTCAAAATAAAAATGATTCTCGCACTTCAATCGTAATTTCTCCTTTAATTTCACTCATGAAAGATCAAGTCGATGCTTTAAATCGAAAAGGTATACCAGCCTGTTATATAAATAGTTCTTTATCGAAAGAAAAACTACAAGAAATTTTTAAAATGATTGAGCAAAATGCTTCCCAAAATGAAAATACTGTAAAAATTATTTATGTATCTCCCGAAAGACTAAAATCCGAAAAGTTCATCAATGTAATCAAAAAAATTCAAATAGGAATGTTAGTGGTAGACGAAGCTCATTGCATAAGCCAATGGGGCAATAACTTCAGACCACACTACAAACAAATTTCTGATTTTTATCAACACATAAATAAGGACATCGTTAAGGTTGCCTTCACTGCGACAGCCAACAAGAAAATTCAAGAAGAAATTTGCAATACGTTAAAACTAAAAAATCCTTTCATCTATTTAAAAAGTTTTTCCAGAAAGAATTTATTTTTGGAAGTTATTAAATGTGAATCAGAAACAATTAAAAATTTAGTATTATTGAGATTGGTAAATGTTCATTCAGGACAAACAGGAATTATTTATTGCGCTACTCGGAAAACAACTGAGAATCTTACAAATTTCCTTAAAACATTTAACATTTCTGCGACACGTTACCACGGAGCAGTTGATAAAAAAGAAAAAGAAGAAATTCAAGATTCTTTTATTAATGGAAAAATAAAACTAATAATTGCTACAAATGCTTTTGGTATGGGCATTGATAAAAGTGACGTGAGGTTTGTAATACACTATCAAATTCCAGGAAATATTGAAAATTATTACCAAGAAATTGGTAGAGCAGGAAGAGATGGAAAGCCATCTAATTGTTATTGCCTGTATTATGCAGATGATATAAAAATTCAAATAAGTTTCGCTAAAAATAATAAAGAGTCATTGGAACAAACAAAAATAAACATTCATAAACTAAAGCAAATTTATAAACTTTTTAAAATGAATGAGTGCAGAACAAATATGATTTTAAATTATTTTGGCGAATCAGCTCAAGAGAAATGCGGCAACTGTGACAACTGTAAGAATCTAGTATTTGAAAATCGACCACCAAAACATTCTTTGCTTACAAAAGTTTCCGAACCAGAAATGTCACTGATTAAAAAACTACTTCAACAAAAATATTTGTACAAAAAACCGACAACCTTTTTGACCGATGCAGAAATTTGTTACCTAAGTATTCTAAAACCCATTAATGAAATTGATTCTATGAAAGTTCCTGGACTTGGAACTGATTGGTCAAATAAGTGGTGGAAAGTGGTTGCACCAATTATAAATGCAAAATAATGATAAAATATTAAAATCAAAAAGGATAAATCATGACAATTAGAGACCTCGTTACAGAGTACGAAAAAATTAGTAAATTTTTGAACACAAGGTGGCCACTAAAAAACACAGACCACAAAGTTTTTGCTAGAACAATGAAGATTATGGAAGAACTTGGAGAACTGTCCGACGAGATCTTAACCAGCATGAACTTGCAAAGGAATACAAAAATTGAAAAATTCTCACAAGAAAACGTTGAAGATGAGTTTGCAGATGTAATGGCCTCGCTACTACTTCTTGGAATTGAGCTCGATATTGATGTTGAAAAAGTAATGAAAAAAAAGATTAAATTTACAAAAGAAAGATTTGAAATGGAAGACTAATTAGCTATTTAACTAATTACCAAGCTCCATTATTTGATAAAGCTCGCCATCTTGAAAACCACGTTTTCTATAATATTCTCTAGTTCCAACCGCCGAGATTACCGCCAAATTTTCAAAGTTTTTTGCTCGTGCAATATCTATGGCTCGTTTAATTAATTTTTTACCCAAACCCAAATGTTGTGCTTTTTCATTTTTTGTTTTACTAATCCTTGTTCTACCAACATCAACCACTGTTCCATAAACATGAATTTCTCTTATTATTGCCGAATTCTCCAACTCTTTGATAAAAGTTTTCTCTGTAGGCAAACTCAATCTAAGGAATGCGACTATCTTATTTGAGCTTCCACCACGCTCATTGCTTGCTGTATTCACGCTTGCTGTATTCACGCTTGCTTTATCACTACCAGCACCAACGTCATCCACCACATACTGCAAAAAAATCTCGCTACTCGTTGAAGTCTTGTAAAACACTTCGTCTAACACTAGTTTACTTGGATCAAATATTGAATTTTTAATTTCTCTGGCTCGAATATCAATCGATTTCTGACCAGCCTTTTCCAGTTTTTGCTCAGCAATTTGTCTAAAATTTGACAACTTATTTCCTTCAATAATATCTTGAGAAGGAATGTCTCTAATCACTCTAGTTAATCTGCAATATTGAGGCGTATTCAACAAACAATAACATAAAACATCTAGCAACTCCTCATATTGAAAAGGCTTCCATAAACCATTTTTGTAATACTGCATTAGTTCAGCACTTCTTATTAAAGAACATGGGTATATTTTCAATTCATCAGGTCTAAAATTCTCATCAAAAAAAAGTTTTTTGTAATCTAATTTATCTTTCTCTACCGAAGAACCATATAAATTAGCCATCCAATGAGCATGAATCTTAAAACCGGCTAAACGAAGCAATCTCACTGCTCGTTTTGTCGTATCCACCGAATGTCCTCGATGATTTTTTAAAAGCACGTCATCATTCAAACTTTGAAAACCGATTTGAACCTTCGTGCATCCAAGTTTGCGAATTCTAATTACTTCTTGTTGTGAAATATTATCTGGACGAGTCTCAATTACTAATCCAACTGACCTATTTACTGCAGTTTCATTAATTTTTTGCTGTTTAAAAAGTTCTTCCCATGTTGCTGATTGATAGTCATCAAAGCCTCCGAGTTTTTCTGGAGCAATATAAAGTTGTGAAATTGTTTGGTTATACGTTTTCTCAATTAACCGACCCTCAATCGCATACTCACTAAAACTTTCTTTATTTTCATCAGGATTATTTGTTAGAACCTTCTCGTTATTTTCTTTAAGTTTGTTTTGCAACAACAAATATTTTTTTTCAATTTTTTCTCTATCGTCTTTTTTTCCGAAATCATTTAATGCTCTAAAACATTCTTTAATAAACCAAATCTGATAGTTTTCTGGATAGTAAGACCAAGTTCCGCCCAAAATAATTAACTCTGCTTTACTCACACTATGACCAATATTATATAAAGCTTGCAAACGATTATATGTTTGTAAGTATGGATCAAACCAATTCCGCTCGGCACGCTGCGCGCCGGGCTCATCCGACAAATAACTCTTTGGCATCCTGACATCACTAGGACAAAAAATACATTTTCCAGGACAAGGGAAAGGTTTTGTTAAAACAGTAATGGGAGCTACACCTGACTGAGTACGCGTAGGCTTCATCTTAATACTATCTAGTATATATCTTTGCTGTGTTTTTAGTCCATGCATACCAGCAAGATTTCTGTAACCTAA
>JAHIVL010000028.1 GCA_018816485.1 Patescibacteria group bacterium
CAAACTATATCTACAAAATCTCCATAACGTATTTCAAATATGTATCTGAACTAGAATACTTATCAAGTTTAAAAGTATCTTCAAACTCAATTCTTTTAGCACTGTATCTTCTGCCTTTAATTCTATGATTTGTTCCAGCTTCTGAAACATATTCTCCAGAAAAATTTTCCATCACCTTGTGACTCGAATCTATATAAATTGTAAATTGTTCTCTAACATGAGTGTGTCTATGTAGTATAAATTCAAAATTTTCAAATTTTGCATCATATCTAACTTTCATGAAACAAGCATAATCTTTGCCTGCTTCAAACTCTAATTCTCTAGATTGTAAATTGTGTCTATTCGTCTTTATAAAATGATATTTATTATATAAGTGTTTACCACTACTCGACAAAATAGTCGTTCTAACATAAAAAGTCTGACCATTAAAACTTGAGGGATCGCTAACTATACTAGGTGCTAAATATGTAAGTACTGCAATTGTCGCACCAGTATGAGGTTGCATAAGATTAAAAGTATATTAATATCTGGATATTATACCTCACTAATATCCAAAAAAAGTTATCGATAACAATGATATAGTAAAATCATGCAAGATATTTTACCTCAAACGAACAATCGCGCAGTACTGACTTGTCCAGAATGTGGCACAAAACATAGTGTTATTATGCCTACTCAAGCAAAACAACATTTTTTTAAATGTGCAAATAAACAATGTGAAATTGAAATTTTTTCTAAAGAAGGTGAATGTTGCGTCTTTTGCTCATATTCAGACAACGTTTGTCCTTTTAAGCAAATTAATCCTAATGAGAACAACAAACCAAAGCTAACGTCTTTGATTTAAATTTAGTTGTATGGTTTGGCAACAACTACAAATAACCGAGTTCTAAGTAAATTTTCTGGCTTGTAAATTATCAACGAGTTTTCTTCTCTATCTATCACGTTCGTAAGATATTGAGCTTCAATTTCTCTAATCTCTATCACTCGATATTTATAAGTACCATTATTTTTGCCAACAACCACTATTTCGTCACCAATACTAATCGCATCCAGTCGTTTTAAAAGATTTGTAGAACCAAGATCTGCAATTACCACCGGAGTTTTTTGACCCAAAAATCCTGATCCTTCTAAGTGAATAAGTTGATCTTCAAAAACGTTATTATAAACATCTGCCAAACTACCAATTTTTATAGTTTCATAAAGATTTAGTTTGTTAATTTTTAGAACACTGACCTCACTTCCAACAGAAATCCCATACTCTAAAACAGGAAATGCCTGAAGTATATCGGGTCTTTGAGTTACAATGATACTTAAGCCAAAACCAATTCCCAAACCAACACTGCTAATAACTAATTTTCTTCGTTCAGCTAGCTTGTCAAAAAAACTAAATATTGGAGAAAAGAGCTTATAAATCACCCTTACCGAACCTTTAATTAATTTTTTTACTACATCGTGCGAAATGTTTGGAGTAAACTCAAAAACTATATCTCCCGACCTTAGTTTTTTCACTTTAATTATATTTTCTTTATCAGACATCTTCCTATTATATCAAACACATCTATTTTGGGTATTTGGAGAACTGACAAAACAGACTTGGCGAAAAAGTTGTAATCTGATATCTTAGAAGTTAATGAAAATAAAAACTGGACTTCTAATCAGTTTAATAATATTGGTTACTTTTGTTACTGGTTTCTATACAAATCAGTTTTTTACATCAAGAAATTCTGAATTAATCAGTCCTTTTGTTTCATTGCAAGAAAATACGAGTTTTCCACTTCTGACCTACTCAATTCCAAATCTTCGTACTAAAGAATATATTCCAAGTAAGATTAAGCTTGAAAAACTAATTTCAGAAGAAGAACTCTACGCCTCATACATTTTCTCGTACACCACACTTGGGAAAAAAATGACTGGACAAATTAATATCCCTGACAAAATTACTGCGTCTCCAATTCAAAAACACTCTGCAATCATTATGATTAGAGGATATGTTCCAGAAGAAATATACAAAACAGGAGTCGGAACTCAATCCGCTTCAGCGGTTTTTGCCAACAACGGCTATATAACTATTGCACTAGATTTTTTTGGGTTTGGAGAAAGTGACCCCGAACCAACTGATACCTGGCAAGCAAGGTTTGAAAAACCAATTATCATCATCGAACTATTAAAATCTCTAGAACTAAATGGGATTCCAACAGCTATTGTTGAAACCAAAGAGAAACCAACCAATTTGAGTAGCAACTTAAAGATTGATAATGTTGGCATTTGGGCACATAGTAACGGTGGCCAAATTGCTTTAACCACACTTGAAATTTTGGATGAATCGATTCCTACAACATTATGGGCACCTGTGACTGTTTCATTCCCATACTCAATACTTTATTTTAGTGATGAGCTAGAAGATGAAGGCAAAGAACAACGAGAATGGATTGCTATGTTTGAAGAGAAATATGATGTTTTTGATTTTTCATTAACCCAACATTTAGACTTATTACAAGGACCGATTCAAATCCAACATGGTGATGCCGATGATGCTGCATTAATTTACTGGAGTGAAGAATTTGCCAAAAAAATTGAACATGAAAATTCCAGAAGGACTGAATTCCAAGAAAATTATGATTCGATTGCAACTGATTCTGCAAAAACGAGTATTAATAACTCAATAATCGATCTTACTTTCCATAAGTACAAAAATACCAATCATAATATGGTTCCAAATTGGAACACAGTTATCGCACGAGATCTGCAATTCTTCAACAAATACCTATAAACTATATTTCATTAATATTATGAGTCAACGACTCTCTAAAACCTGCAGAAGTTATTCTAATAAACTTGGCATTTTTTTGTAACTCTTTAATAGTCAAGGCGTTGTTATAGCTCATTCCTGATCTTAAACTACCCATTAGCTGATAAATTATTTCCGAAACAGTACCTTTATATTCCATTAGAGATTCAACTCCTTCAGGAACTATTGCATTAAGTTTTTTATTAGCTCCTTGTCTAATACTTGCATCAGCTTGGGACATGAAAGATGCGGATCCACGATGAATTTTATATCGTTTATTTTTTCTGGTTATGATTGACCCAGGGCTTTCTTCTGTTCCTGCAAACCAACCTGCCAACATCACCGCAGATGCACCTGCAGCCAAAGCTTTAACAATATCACCAGGAAAATTAGTGCCACCATCAGCAATAATTTTAATCTTTGAGCCTTTTGCAGCTTCAACACAATCCATAACTGCACTTAATTGAGGCACGCCCACACCAGTGACTGTTCTAGTCGAACAAATACCACCGGGTCCAATACCCACTTTAACTGCATCTACGCCAGCTTTAACTAAATCTCTGACTCCAGCCGCAGTTGCTACATTACCTCCAATAATTCTTGCCTTAGGAAAAGCATTTCTAATTTTTCTGATAGCGTTAAGAGAAGCTTGATTTTGTCCATGAGCAACATCTACCACGAGAACACTTACATATGCATTTAATAAAGCCTCAGCTCTTTCCATAAAATCACCCACGACACCAACTGAAGCACCGCACAACAATCTACCACTGGAATCTTTGGATGCTTGAGGATTTTGTTCATGGTTTTCTATAGATTTAGCTGTAATTAGTCCTTTTATAATTCCTGCCTTATCCACAACTGGTAGTTTTTCAATTTTATGCTTGATAAAAAGTTTCTTAATTTTATCTTGACTTGTTCCTGGCTTGACAGTTATTAATTTTTCCAAAGGAGTCATTAAGGAAGAAACTTTTTTACTAAGATCTGTTTGAAAAATCATGTCTCTTCTTGTAATCAAACCAAGTAATTTATTATGTTCATCAACAACTAAATAACTGTGAATGTCATTTATTCTACCTTTTTCAAGTACAAATCTTATTGCTTTATCAGGAGCAATTGAATAGGGATTTTCAATCAGAAAACTTTCATATCTACTTACTTTATCTACTTGAATAACTTGATCCGCTATGGTCATAAATCGATGAATTATTCCTATGCCACCAGCTCGTGCCATAGCAATAGCCATATTTGCCTCAGTAACAGAATCCATATTTGCACTGATCAATGGAATCTTAAGTTCTAAATCCTTGGTCAAAAAAGTTGAAGTATCAGCATCTGCTCTGTGCTCAACTCGCGATCTTTGAGGCACTAACAATACGTCATCGTATGTTAACATTAAGGGAATTTTGGCAATCATTTTCATAGTTTTTCCTTAATTAATTTTTCTATAATTACTTGAACATCTTTAAATGGAACAGTTTCGGGCAAATTGCTTTTTGAAAAAAATTTTGCATCAACTACGTCACTTCCAATCTTAAATTCATAATTATCTGCCGCTACTTTAAAAGCAGTGCAGACAATATCTTCCATTACAAATTTTGTGTGATATTGACTCACATACGAACCAAAATATGAGTAATCACTAATTTTTATACCAAGCTCTTCTAGAATTTCTTGCTTCAGTGCCATTTCTAAATTTTGACCAACCTCAACAAATCCCCCTGGTAAAGTCCAGCTACCTTTGAATGGCTCGTTTTTCCTTTTGACCAATAAAAGCTTATCGGCTTGCTCAATAATTGCCAAAACCGTTGGCGTTGGATTTTGATAGAAAACAAAACCACATTTTGAACAAGTTAGCCTACTATGTTCATCTTGTGCTTGTCTTTCAAGAGACAAAGCACCAGTACACAAAGTACAATAAATGTATTTATTATTCATTTTAAAATTACCGCTTTTCTTTCGGGACTAACCGAAATATATTTAATTGGAACATTCAAACTAGATTCTATAAATTCTAAATATTTTTTGCAATTTTTAGGTAAATCTTTATAATTTGTGATCTTACTTATGTCTTCATCCCAACCAGCAAATTCTTTATAAACTGGTTTAACCTTTATAAAGTCACTTTGCAAACATGGAAAAACTTTTAACTTTTTAATTCCAAGCTGATAATGAATGCAAACTTTTAGCTTTTTAATTCCACTTAAAACATCCAATTTTGTAATGGCCAGATTGGAGTAACCATTAATTCTATTTGCATATCTAATCATTGGAAGATCTAGCCAACCCACTCTCCGAGGTCTTTTTGAAACTGTGCCAAATTCTTTACCAACTTCTCTAATTTTTTCTCCTGTTTTGTTTAGTAACTCTGTTTTAAAAGGACCGCCACCGACTCTTGTCGTATATGCTTTTACAAGGCCAACCACTTTAATTTTTTGCGCAGGTAAACCTACAGATGGAAAAACAGCGCTACTAATTGTTGAACAAGCCACTGTAAAAGGATATGTTCCAAAAGCCATATCTAAAAATGTTCCTTGTGACCCTTCGAAAAGAATCTTTTTACTTGTACCCTTTAGGGTATTTTTATCAATTATCTCAGCCACATACTCAGAAACATCTCCTAAATATGATAATAATCTTTTCCCATATTTTAGATACTCTTTTAAAATATCATTTTCTTTAGATTTCATTTTCCATTTATAAGCTTTAGTAATAATGTCTTTTTTAATTGAATAATTATTTTTTAAAGCTTCCGCTAATCTCTTGCTATCTATTAAATCTTCAAAACGCACTCCA
>JAHIVL010000029.1 GCA_018816485.1 Patescibacteria group bacterium
GGATTTGGAAAATTAAAACTATTTCTTAACCAACCCCCAAACACTCCCCCACACAACCATTATATCAGATGATATTTGTAAGACAGGTAGCCAATACCAACTGCACTGTGCATAGCGATAATTTTTATATATTGACCACAAAATATAAGTCACTAAAAAAGTTGGAACTACCCCGAACAAAATCCATAAATTTCCAACAAATTTCAACTGTAAAATCCCCCATATAAAAACCGAAAGTCCTAGTAAATATCTGGCAAATATTAATAAAACTTTTGGCCGAATAATTCCAGCATAAGTATCACCACGAGCAAATCTAAAAATCATTTTATAAAAGCTTTTGAGATTCGAACTAGGCTTCCAAAATACAATCGCATTCTTAGAAAAGCCTATTTTTGTGCCACTAGATTTTAGTCTTCTTGCAAAATTATAGTCTTCATTATCACTAAGCTTCTCATCAAAACCACCAACTTTTTGCCAAATATTTTTGCTAAATAAAACCGATCGTGTTGCGGGTAAAAAATTATTCTCATCCACTTGGTCGGGCATCACTAAAACATAAGGAACAACCGCTTCCTCAAATGGAGTTTTTGGTAAAGCAGAGTAATATCCGGCCACCACTTCTGCATCCTTTTTAGTTGCTATACTTAACTGCTTTTGTTTTTTTATTAGTTCTTTTAGCCAATTCTTATCCAACACACATCCTGCATCTGTTACCGCAATCAAAGGATACTTAGATTTCTCAATCGCAAAATTACGTCCAACACTTCTATTGCCTTTTTTTATATACAGTTTGAATGATAATTCAGAATTCTGTTTTCCAAGCTCTTTTATGAAATCATTTATCAACTCTACCGTTTTATCTTTTGAGCCTCCATCAACAATAACAACTTCATCTGGTTTTATTACTTGTTGGACAATACTATCTAGCAAAGAAATAATTGTTTTCTCTTCATTTAAAATAGTAACTATAAGTGAAACTTTTTTCATTAAATTTTAATACGATTGCATTCGGAATGATGTGCCAATCCTTCATCCCAAAGCTTTAAATATATATTTAAAGCTTTTCCCCAGGTTTGTTGTTTTGCAAATTCTCTCGCCTCAATTTTTGACTGATTTTCAGATTTGGGAGAATCGAATAGTAAGGTAATTTTACTGATCATGGATTCCGGAGTATTTGCTATTAATAAATACTTGCTTCCAGGAAAACTTTCTAAATATGCTTTTTTTAAATTATTTGAATAAAAAGAGCAAACATTATTTCCAATTAATTGCGCTTCCAAAATAGATAAATATGATGACGAAAAAATCAGATCTTTATTTACAAGATACTTACTAATATTTTTTACAAATCCAGTGACTTCTCCCAACTTTTCACATTTTTGACGATATTCGCCGTCTCCAATCCAAGTAATATTCACTTTATAACCCTTTGTTTTCAGTATCCCAACAGTTTGAATATATTTTTCAACTTCATTGTCATTTGATAATCTTCCAATAAAAGCAATACTTATTTGAAAATCATCTTGAATATGATTTTTTTTGCCAGACTTTGTTAATCGTTTAGCATTTATGCCTCCATAAGTAATGTAGCTAGGTTTATCAAAGTAAAATTTTTGAATCCATGCTCCAACATGAATCGACCCTCTTGAAAGTTTTGAATAAACATATCTTTGAAGTTTTGCATTAAATCTCACTGGATACTTTGTTTCCCAACCATGAAAAGTAATAAATATTTTTTTTCGAATCAATTTATAAATTGGCATAATCCACCAAAAAACATCATGAACATGAATTACATCGGCTTCTAAAAAGGTATCTTTATGACTTTTAATAAACTCCCATCTTTGTTCAACATCGTCAGGAATTCTAATCACTTTTACTCCATTACAAATTGCAGAGTCAGCAAGTTTAGAATTATGTTTCAGAGTAACTACAGTTACTTCATGACCCATTTTAATTAACAAAGAATTTATCTCTTTCAAATGAATCTCTACCCCTCCTAAATGAGGTAAGTAGTATTTAGCTATGTGAACAATTTTCATAATTGGTTTTGTTTTCAGTAGAAGCTATATGCGCAATCTATCTGCAAGATTCTTGTTGTTAAATTCAGACTTACTACTTAATTTTACTACAAAGCTAGGATTAAAGATATCGAGTATGCTCAAAAAACTTTATAAAATTTTAATTATATTAATGATGTTTTTATATTATGCTTTTTGGTTAAGTTCTCCAATACATGCAGAAACAATTTTATTCGAAGATGATTTTTCCAGTGGTTTCGAAAAGTGGGAATCAGTACGTGATCATTTTGATCTCTGGAGTATTGTAGACAACCAAGCAGATGTTTTTATTAACACAAGGTCTACTTTGGCAGAACTAGTACCAAAAGATTTGTATTGGAACCCTGAGTGGAAAAATATTGTTTATGATCTTGATTATAAATATATCCAAGGAGCTGATAAAAATATTTCCTTCGGTTTTAAAGATGTCTTAAATTGGTACGAAATTCACTTTGTTGGAACTTCCTATTTTCTATCACATGTAAAAGATGGACAAGTGGTTTGGGATAATACTGGATATGCACACATTATAAATAATATTACTAATCATGTTTCAATAAGTCTTAACGAAGGAAAGATAATAGTTATTATTAATGATCAGGAAGTAATTAACATTGAAGATCCAACTTTTGACAATGACTATGGGAAAATTGGAATCAAAGCGGGTGCCGGCTCTATTTATCCAACTCATGCAATTTACGACAATATTGTAGTTAAAACACTTGATAATATTATAAGTAAATTAAATATAACAAGACAAGAACAAACTGATCCTAGTTGGGCCAATGATGAATATGATTCTGCTAAAGATTGGTCTGATAATTTTGAAATTAGTCGCTGGGGTTGTCTAGTAACTTCAATCTCGATGATTATGAATTACCATGGCATAGATAAAATGCCAAATAACGAAGCTGTAAATCCAACCACAATTAATCTCTGGCTAAAATCTCAACCAGACGGCTTTGTGGGCTCGGGACTAATTAATTGGATAGCAATCACTAGGCTAACTAAACTAATCAATATTGAATCCGCAACTCCAAAACTTGAGTATAAAAGAATTGCCGGAGATGAATTAACAACTGCTATTGCAGAAATTGACGCTGGTAGGCCTGTAATTTTACAAATACCTGGACATTTTCTTGTTGGTGACGGTGTAATCGAAACTAGCGACCTCTACATTACCGACCCCGCATATAGTTATGAAAAGTTTTCCGAATATCAACAACCTTTGCTTTCAACCAGGACCCTAGAACCAACATTTACTGATCTAAGCTACATTCACATTAATCATGATTCAAGTTTGAATACATCAATTGTAAAGGAAGATCGGTCAGAAATAAATAATTTGCAATTTTTTGAAGAATATCTTAGTGATTTTATTTATGACGAAAATTTAAGTGGTGGTGGATATACAGAAAATAGCTCACCCGTACTTCAAATACATGAAATTGAAAAACCTGAAAATGGTGTTTATATTATTGAAGTTTCTCAAGATAGTTTTGGACCATTTAAGATAAGTATTTTTGCATACACTAATGAAGGTGAAGTTTCGGTTTTGTCATATTCAGGATTGGTTGGACAAAATAAAATTCAATTAAAATTAACTTATAACAATGAGAATGAATCTCATATTGAAAAAGGAATTAATTTCCAAACCTTGATAAATGATATTTCTGAACTGTTACAACAAAACGAAATTAAAAAACATTATGTTGCTACAGAACTAATGAAATATGCTGAGTTTGGAAAAAGTAGTTCTAGTGAAAACCTACTCAGATATATTGATGCTCTGCAACAATTTGTGGAATGGTACTCTCCTCAAATTTCTGAAGCTGGAAAAATGTATCTAAATCAAAGATTGTTAGAAATAAAAGGTATAATACTTGAATAAATGAATAACAATATAGACAATTTTTGGTCCAAGTTGAAAAAACCGATTTTTGGTTTATCTCCAATGGACGGTGTCACTGATCAGCCATATAGATTTATTCAAAAAAAATATGGTAAACCAGCGGTAATCTACACAGAATTTACAAATGTCGAGGGAGTCTGTCATGGAGCAACGACACTTCTACGAGATTTTATTTATGATGAAACTCAAAGACCAATAGTCGCCCAAATCTATGGCAAAACACCAAAATATTTTAGACAAACTGCAGTTATTTTGTGTCAACTTGGATTTAATGGCATAGATATTAACATGGGATGTCCTGCAAAAAGTGTCGATAACTCTGGATCAGGAGCAGCTTTAATTAAAACACCAGAACTTGCTCAAGATATTATTAAAGCTACTAAGCTTGGAATCCAAGATTATTTAAATGGTCAAAGAGCTAAAGATTGTAGTAATATTACTGAAGAAATTTCACAAGCAGTCGAGAAAAAAGCTAAATTGTTACCCAAAAAATATCAAGAAAAAAGTAAGGGTCTTTCAGGCACAATACCCGTAAGTGTAAAAACTAGAATTGGCTACTCAAGCGCAATTGTAGAAGAATGGATACCTATATTGCTAAAAATGGAACCTGCTGTAATTGCAATTCATGGTAGAACTTTAAAACAACAATATTCTGGAAACGCTAACTGGAATGAAATAAAAAAAGCAGCCAATCTGTGCCATAAAACTAAAACCTTAATCCTAGGAAACGGCGATATTCAAGATTTTCAAGATGCACAAAGGAAAATTAAAGAATATGGGGTTGATGGAGTTTTAATTGGCCGTGCAACATTTGGTAATCCATTTATTTTTGTAGAAAATAAAGATGGTGGTAACAAGATAAGCTGTGGCGCCACCAACAATAGGGAAAATATATTTGAAGTTGCTCTCGAACACTCACGAGTTTTTGAAAAAACCTACTCGAATAAGCCTAGATATAATTTTTTACCAATGAGAAAACATTTAGGCTGGTATGTAAGAAACATCTCTAATGCTAAAATCGTTAGAGCTGACCTCTTCAAAACTAATAGTGCTGAAGAAGTAGAAACTGTGTTGAAAAATTACAAGCTGTTATAATTGCTCAAATAATAGGTCGTATAGCTCAGTTGGTTAGAGCGCACGATTCACATTCGTGAGGTCCCTGGTTCGAGTCCAGGTACGACCACAGAAATGGTAAAATGAATCAATGACATTTTCAAAAATTAAACTTATTGGAATTTTACTAACTATTGGCCTCTTGGCTTACTTACCTTCATTAAAAAATGAATTCGTCTGGGACGATGAACAATTTATTTATAATAATTCATACGTCAAGAATTTTGAACTC
This sequence comes from Patescibacteria group bacterium, assembly GCA_018816485.1. Classification (GTDB taxonomy): domain Bacteria; phylum Patescibacteriota; class Microgenomatia; order UBA1400; family PJMF01; genus VFLK01. Next base: position 5,318 of record JAHIVL010000029.1, read on the forward strand.
AAAAAAATATTTACTGAAAATACTATCGCTGGCGCTGGTGAAATAAGTAGTTATTATCGTCCGTTAACAACACTCTCATTTGCAATCGATCATGAAATTTGGGGAATTAACCCGATTAGTTTTCATCTCACAAATACCTTATTACACATCTTAGCAGGAATTATTTTATTTACTTTGCTTATATATCTGGGAATTTCCCAAAATATATCATTCTGGATTAGCGCCATTTTTTTAGCACATCCTGTTCAAACTGAAGCAGTAGTTTATGCAAACTCTCGTGGAGATTCAATGTATGCTTTCTGGAGTTTGCTTGGGTTATTAGCATTTTCACTTCTCTGCCTAAACAAATATCCTAAATTCCAAATTTATAATTTATCGCTAAAGCTAGCAAGAATTCACTTGGCCACACTCACAATTGTTTTTTATCTCTTTAGCATCTTAAGCAAAGAAATTGGCATTGCATCCTTAGGATTATTTTTTCTGACGTTTTTATCGTTTAATATATTTAATATTAAAAAGATTTGGTCAAAAAATAGAACTCAGATCCTCACTTTAGGTACACTAGCGTTGACTTCGTTTTCATATTTAATATTCAGAAATAAAATATTAAATATCTCTACGAATCTTAAGTTTTACGATCCTACATCACCATACGGTTCAAGTGTTTTTGTAAGACTTCATACATTTTTCAAATCTCTATGGGATTACTTTCGATTAATTTTTTGGCCAAATAAACTTCATATGGAACGAGACTTAGAAATTATAAATCAACCAATTTCTATATGGCTAATTGCTACTCTATCATTAATCATTTTTGTAACCGTAATTGGTTTTTTTGAATTTAAAAAACAAAAAACAATATTTACTTGGTATGGTTTTTTGTGGTTTTTAATTATGTTAGTTCCGGTTTCAGGAATATTACCAGTCAACGGATTAATCTACGAACACTGGTTATATGTACCAATAATTGGATTTACAATATTTATGTTTGGAATTATCAAAACATTATTTAAAAATAAATTAAATAATTCCTTAAAATATTTCCTACCCATTCTCTTGACAATTTATATCACATTAACAATTAAACAAAATAACATTTGGAGCAATCCAATTAAATTTTACAAATATACTTTAGCATTTTCACAAACAGCTAGATTGAATAATAATTTAGCAATGGCATATGCTCAAGCTGGTGAAAATCAAATGGCAATTGAAAATTATAAAAAGGCGATTGAAATATCTGACTTCTACCCCCAGACTCACTATAACTTAGGAAATACTTATCTAAATATGGGCGAAATTGATTTGGCAGAACAAGCTTTTAAAACAGCAATTTCCATGAACGGTAACTTTTTCCCAGCCTATGGACCACTAGTTAATATCTTTCTATCTAAAGAAAAATATGATCAAGCCCTACCATTAGTCAAAAATTTAATAAATAATTCAGACTTCGATTTCAATACAAATTTAGTTTATCTTAATATTTTATACAAAACTAGTAACACTAAAGAAGCAGAAAAACTAAAAATTAAATTAAAGTCTTTATATGCAACTGACCAACACGCTCTCAATCAAATTGATAAGGTTGTCAAGAATAATTAAAGGTTTTCCTGATATCGTTCCTTGTGTTAAAAATTATATTTTTGATAACAAAATTAATTTGGCAAATATTAATCGAGATAATTTTTCCCTTTTTCTGCATAAACTGTGGTAAAAGAGGTACTCTTCTTTGTTGCAACTGTTACGAACAAATTGAATTTTTTTCATTTAATTTTGATGCATCTGAACAAATGAACTATATTGATGAAGTAATAATTGTTTGTAAATACCAAGGAGTTATAAAAAAACTAATTCACGATTTTAAATATAAAAGTGTAATTAGTATTGGAGATA
>JAHIVL010000006.1 GCA_018816485.1 Patescibacteria group bacterium
CAAGATCTTCTGGAGCGTCTTTTAAAACACTTGTTTCATGTGGGTTCTCAAACATCATAATTGTAAATCGAGCAGCGTTCCAGATTTTATTTGTAAGATTTCTCGCAGCTTTAAAATCTGGTTTTCCCACCGATTTATCTTGCCCAGGCGTTGATCTAATGACTAATGCCATTCTAAGAGCATCAGCTCCAAATTCTTTTTTTACACCGAGTGGATTAATAACATTTCCTTTTGATTTACTTATTTTTTTACCCTTGTCATCTCTGACCAAGCCGTGAAGGTAAACATTTTTAAATGGAGTTTTACCAGTCAAGTAGTTTCCTAAAAGCATCATTCTCATAACCCAAATTGGGAGAATATCATAGCCGGTCTCCATCACAGAAGTTGGGTAGAAGCGTTTAAAATCTCCCTTTTGATTATTCTTTAATGTAAGAATGGGCCATTGACTTGAAGAAAACCAAGTATCGAAAGTGTCTGTTTCTTGAATATAATTGGTTTCTTTTTCGTCGTTGCCGTTTTTTTTGTCACCAATAGCATGTTTTTTACTTTTAGAATTTTTTCCGGGATCTATAGTTGAAACAGAATAGGGGACGGAAATGTCGACAGTAATTGATTGAATATTTTTCTTTATTTCTTCTAGAGAGTACTCTTTCAACCATTTTGATAGAAGTCCAGTTTTATACAGGCTTGTATTATTTTTTATAGAATGTTTACTACTTTTTTCAAGAAAAGCGACTGTGATTTTATCTTCATTTCCGTCAATTTTATACCAAATTGGAATAGGAATTCCCCAAACAATTTGACGTGAGATATTCCAATCCTTGAGGTTATTTAGCCAGTTTCTTAAAATTTTCTCTCTTCCAGCTCCATAAATCTTTGTTTTTTTGGAGTCGAGTGTGTTGAGTGCGTTTCGAACTAAATTTGATTTTTTATTTTTAGAATTTGATGTGTCTGCCACTTTAATAAATAGTTGAGGTAATGGCAATGGCTCAATGAGCTGACCGCAACGATAACAAATTCCCACAGAATGAGTGTAGTTTTTATCTTTAGAGATTAAGAGTGGGTTGTTTTTGCTATCTTTGAATTTTTCGTAATCCTCTAGCACAACCTCTCGAGCGTTTGCTACTCCAAGTCCATTATATTTTTTGGGGGCATTATAAATTTTTCCACTCGTATTGATTACTGAAACTGGAGTTTCTAATATTTTGCTTTTGTGTGTTTGCCACATTTGAAAATCATTTTGATCATGATATGGGGTGACCTTAACAGCACCAGTTCCAAATTTTGGATCAACATATTTATCAGCAATAACAGGCATTGTTTTATTACCCCATGGGAACTCAACTTTTATCATCTTACCGATATATTGCTTATATCGCTCGTCGTTTGGATTTACAGCAACTGCTACGTCTCCAAAAATAGTTTCTGGACGAACGGTTGAAATTTGTAGAGGGCCGTATTGAATTGTATATAAAGGATCGATTTTGTCTTCATGAATAACCTCTAATTCCGAATAGCTTGTTCCGCATCTTGTGCAGTAGTTAACAAGCTTTAAATCGCGATATATCAATCCATCCTTGTGTAAGAGCTTGAAAGTTTTTATTACATCTTCAACAATATCTTTGTCTAAGGTAAATTTAAAACGCGACCAATCTAGACTAAACCCAAGTTTTTTTAATTGATCTGTCGCAATGCAAGAGTTTTCCCGGACGTAGTCCCAGATCATTTGGTAGAGGGTAGAACGGTCAAAATTAAATCTCGATTGGCCTTTTTTCTTGAGTTTTTTTTCAAATACGAATTGAGTCTCGATGCCAGCGTGATCTGTGCCCGGTAGCCAGAGAGTATCGTCGCCTAACATACGGTGATAGCGGATCAAGACATCCTCAATGGCATACATAGCATGTCCTACATGAAGTGGGTCATTTGCATTGGGCGGGGGCAGAATTATTGAGAATGATTTGTTGTTTGATTTTGTGGAAGACTCGCCGGGTTTGGAGTTACTGTTTTTAGAGCGAAGTTTTTTTACAGAATCAGGATTAAAAGCATCTGCTTTTTCCCACAGTCTATATATTTCGTTTTCAGTTTGTTTAAAGTCGTATCTGGAGTCCATAGATAGTTATTATAGCATTATTGATTTGTTGGAGCTTGCCAATGTTAGTAATTTATTTTTTAATTAAATTCCCACCATATACTTAGCTGCCCACGGTCTGTAGTTAGAGTAATAGGTTTCTTCGTTGGTAACATTGCCGTCTTTATCTTTAATAGTATGGGTAAA
>JAHIVL010000030.1 GCA_018816485.1 Patescibacteria group bacterium
AGTATCTACTTGCCTTCAATCAGAGGAATCTCCACTGCTTTTAGCTGGTGATTTTAACCTCAATACATATACCAAAACAATTAAGAAGATAGAAAATGTATTGGAAAGTGTTTTTAAATCTGATTTAAAGACAAGTTTTAACCTTAAAAGAAAAGATTTAGAAAAAGATCCGGGATATGTAACTTCAGCAGTTGATATGATGTTTGTTTCTAAAGATGTCCGCGTGATAAAACGTAGTTGTCCAGACGTAGATATCTCTGACCATTTACCATTAGTTGTCGAACTCGAATTAGGCTAAGGTTGTCAGTGTACGCGCAGTCTATTATATTCAAATAGATTATTTCTCAAATCTGTGATTCTGCTTCAATTGTTGTAGATTCTCCATGACCTGGATAGCATAAAGTTTCTTTTGGATAGCTGAATAATTTTTGAAGTGATTTTTCCAATTCCAATGGTTTTGAATATTTAAAATCTGTTCTTCCAACTGAGTTTTTAAAAAGAGTATCGCCAGTAAAAATAATGGTTGTTGTGCTTGTTGAAACTAAAGATATGCTTCCCGGAGTGTGTCCCGGAGTCTCAATCACCTCTAACTGGCATTTGCCGAATTCTAGAATTTGTCCTTTGCTAATAAACGAAACCTCAGATGGAACAGGAGCAACTTCATGTTTCTTTAGCCAATAGATAGCACTTTTTTGTGCATCTTTAACTAGAAAATTATCATTTTTGTGTAAGAATATGGGTAAATCAAAATTAAGCCTTAGTTCTAATGAGCCAAGAACATGATCAAAATGACCGTGGGTAAAAACCATACACAAAGGTTTGAGTTTAAGCTCGAGAATTTTTTCGCTAATAAAACTCCCATCATCTCCTGGGTCAATAATGATTGTTTCTTGCGTATCAGGACATGAGACCAAGTAACAGTTGGAATCGAGTTCACCAAGAGTTAGGGTTAAAATCTCAGGTTCTAAGTAATGTGCCAGCTTTTTGTTTTTTTGCAAAATAAATTTATTTATATCGTCCAAAGGATAGAGAGAATATTAGAAATAAATTCAATGATAGGAGAGATGAAATGAGAGATTGGTGATCCATTTCCATTCCAAGGTAAAATTAGGCCTATTAAAACTAGGGTTCCATATTTATTCATAAAAAGTTCGTATTCCAAGGCAATGTGTTTTGGAAGTAAGGCTTGAGCAATTTTTGATCCATCAAGTGGTGCGACCGGAATAAGATTGAAAATTGCTAACATTACATTAATAAAAATAATTGTAATCAGGACTGATAGAAGTATTCCAGAAATGTTTAAAACACCGATTAATAATGACAGAATTGTAGCTAAGATAATATTTGAAGCTGGTCCCGCAAGAGAGATCAAGGCAGTATCTCTTTTTGGATCTTTTAGATTGTAGGGATCAAATTGAACAGGTTTTCCCCAGCCAAATCCAATAAGAAGAATTGCGAGTGTGCCCATAGGATCCAGATGTGCCCTTGGGTCGAGAGTAACTCTGCCTTGATATTTTGGAGTGGGATCACCTAGTTTGTCAGCAATAAATGCATGGAAAAATTCGTGGATAGTAACAGACACGATTAATCCAATGGCAATCATCACAAATGAGATAGGGTTATTGAACAATACAGATAGCAGTCCGATTCTAGGCATGGTCTAAATTATAGACTATTGTATTTGCCAATCAAGGGGGTAGGTAGTATAATTGCAATCTGATTGAAATTATATTGGAACAATAATTATGTCAAGTTTTGCATTTAAACATCGAAGTACAGCTCATATTGGCAATAAAGTTTCTCACGCTAAAAACAGAAGTAAAAGACCATTCAAATTTAATTTGCGCACAGTAACTGTCCTTATTGAAGGTCAAAAACAGAGAATGAGAGTTCCTGCAAAGGTTCTTAAAATGCTAAAAAAATCTGGCATAACCACACACTGGCAAAAGCCAGAATAAATTATTCAATAATTGAATTTTTAACATCGTTCCACAGTCTTGGTTCATTTCCTTCAATGTGGACAGTTTTTAGAATTAATTTTTCAGCGCCTAGATTCTTTTCAGTTTCAACTTTTAAATCTAGTAGCTTCATTCTTTTTTCACCTTTTTGAGTTGGAACTATGGTCCATAAACTTGGCCACGGGAAAAATGCTTTGCTGGCTCTTTCTAATGTTAAGGCGAGTGAACGATTATGTTCTAAGGCTACTAATAACAGTTTGGAAAGCTGTGGATTTCCATTGTCTAACTCTTCACCATTCATATTCATTGCTATCTTCACGACTTTCCAAGTAACAAATGTTTGTTCTTTTTTTAGTTTATTAGCAATCATAGTTGTAGATTTTTCTGGTTGTTGTTTTTCCTTTGTTTCAGTAAACATTGCAATTTTTTTCCCCAGTCCATTACACATGAGTTTAAATGCATGAGAGTAATAATTTTCATGATTCCAGTTTTTATTAATTTCAAAGAAATCTTGATGAATTATTGGACCTTGGTCAAATTTATTGTTGATTTTCATTAATGTGACAGCGGATTTCTTATCATTAAATAAAATAGAGAATTGTCCAGGAGAGTTCCCTCGCCACTTTGGCAGTTCTGAAGGATGTATGTTCAAAGGAGCAATTTTCGGAAGTCCGAGTAGCCAATCTGGTATTTTATAGCCAAAATCGACGACAAGCAGAAAGTCGGGGGTAATAGAAATTTGTTTAGCAACACTTTCATCAATTTTCTTTTCAATATAAATAACTGGTACTTTATTTTCTTTCGCAAAAATATCAAGTGGATTGGGAATTATGATTTTTTTTCTACCAACTGGTTTAGGTTCTGGGGTTAATATCCAGACGATTTCAAAGTTTCCATCATTTTTAAGTGTCTCAGCACATAAGGCAGTTCTTTTGGTTGATCCCGATATAGCGATTGTGTATTTATTCATTTATTAAGTTTAAAAAAGTTCCAAAAGTGCGCGATCTACTTTTTCGTACTTATCTCCTTTACTTTTTTTATAAACAGGCAGGTTGTACTCTAAAGAATAATCAGTAAATAAAATACCATTAAGATGATCGAGTTCATGTTGAAACACTCTAGCTCTAAAATCTTCTAATCTTACTTTTTTTTCAGAAAGTTTATCGCCATCAATAAATTGGTATTCTATTTCAACCCAGGAAAATCTAGGGACTGGTCCATATAGATCGGGAATAGAGAGGCAAGCTTCAAGAATAGGATCATCTTTGTCTGGTCCAAAAATAATTTCTTTACTTTGTTTAATAACTCTTGGATTAATAAAGGTCTCAACTCCTTCAATGTTTATGGAGAAAATTCTCCATAATTTATCAACTTGGGGGGCAGCAAGACCAACACCACGAGGACTTCTTTTTTTTGTAAGAGTTTCTTCAAATTCAGTTACAAAGTTTTTCAGTTTTTTATCAAAATGCGTCACAATTTTAGCTGTTTCCCGTAGCGATGAGTGAGGTATTGTAATAATTTTTTTCATTGAAGAGTATTATAACATCTAGAGCATTTCTAACTCTGATAATTTGTTTTTTGCTTCCTCATTTCCTGGAGAAATATAGTTAATAATGTATTGTAGTTGTTCTATAGCCTTTTCAATTTCATCCTTACTTTCATAGAGTTGCGAAGCTTTCCATCTTGCCTTTTCATAGTTTGGTTTGAGGGCTAGTGTTTTTTCAACCAATTGTTGCCCGATTTCAGTATTTCCATTGCTTAATTCGATAATTGCCTGAGTGTAGACAAGTTTTGGGTCTGTAGGTGAAAGCTCAAGAGCTTTGTCAATAGTTTTTTTAGCCTCAACCATAAATCTTTCATCTAGTTGTGACAATGTAATAAAAACCCTTGATCTGGTTTTATAGAAATTTAAATGTCTATTATTATTTTCTATTGCAAGATCGCTTGCTTTAATTGATTCATTAACAAGCTGAGCAGCAGCCGTGGCTTGTCCAGTCCTAGCCAATTCAACCGCTAGTTTTGCATAGTCATTTGATAGATTGTCATAATAAAGAGCTTCCTTGGGGGATTTCTGTGTAGCCTCAACTTGTTTTTGAATTCCTACGAGATAATTACCAGATGAGAAATATGTTTTTCCTTGGGAAAATAATCTATCTGCATTCCAGTAATTATAGATTCTCATTAATATTACAATTGAAATAATGCTTAATAATGTAATTGCAAAATATTGATCGGGAGAACTAATTTTAACCCTGTTTTTTTCTGAGGATTTTTGCTTTGTTTGAGTTTCTTTTTGATTAATAATAATAAATACTCCAAATAAAATGTACATTAGGGTATTTACCATAACGGTTGAAAATCCAAAGAAGTTTGAGATAAAAAGTCCAACGATTCCTGCCAAAATAGCAACTGAGACAATTCCGGTTTCTTTATTTTTATACACAGCCTTGATAACTTCTATTCCAAAAGCTACAAAAATTGATAGATATGTTGCTACGCCAAAAATTCCAGTTGTAGCGAGAAAGTTTATAAGTTCGTTATGAGCTTTATTGTATAAAAAATCCCATTCAGAGACGTCATTGTGTTCTCGGAGTCTATCAAGATAGTAACTATAGGCAAAAGTTTCAACTCCGGAACCTATGATCGGATATCTTTGCCAAATTTGCAGACCGCCTTTCCAAACAATCTTTCTGATTTCTCCAGAGTCAGTTCCTCCCAAGTCTAGTCGATTGACGATGGGTTGGTCTAATTCTTCAAGATTAGTTGATGAAATTGAGGTGTCATTGAAAATTTCAGCCTGTTTGTTTTTTTCGCTCAGTTCTGAGAATGAAGGAGTGTACATCGTTCCAAATATTCCAGCTATGATTATGATTAAACTTAGCAAAGCTATGGTGAATTTAAAATCAATTATTTTTTTACTTTTCAAAAAAGATACCAATACACCGATTAAAAAGACGAATATTCCACCTGCAAAACCAATTAATCCTGACCTAGATTTAGTAAAAATTAATACAGCGAAAAGAAGAGTGGAGGAAATACCGAAAAAGAATTTTTGAAAGAATTGATATTTAGAGGCGGTTTCGTTTATTTTATTACCAGTATCATTTCTTTTCTGAATAGCGAGGGATATGCCAAGAGGTAAAATTGTAATTGCGTATGCAGCCAACCAATTTGGTTGGCCAAAAGTTGCAAAAACTCTTGACTGTACATCTTGTTTCCAACAGCTAACGCTAAAATCTTTTAGTCCTGGCGCAAACAAGCAGCTAACAGAATGTCCAAAATGCTCGAGTATTCCATACAAAGAAACAAGTATTGCAGAAGTGAAGGTGCTTACTAAAATTCCGAACAAGTCTCTTTTTTTGATATTACTTACAAATGCATAATAAAGTAGAGCATAGCTCATTATTGAAACTAGTCCGCCATTAAATCTGGAATAATAACCAAGCCAAGATGTTCTGGGATGAATCGAAAAAATAGTAGAAACTAATTGCGAAATTACGAACAAAAAAATTGGAATATCTAGTGGTGTTTTTTTGAAGATTAATCTTTTTTCTTGAATCATGCGAATACACCAGAAAAAAGTAATTATAGTTGTGAGCGCATAAACCAAGATCATTTTATTGAACTCAAAAAGCTCTTCGTTTACAAATCTAAAGTAGAGTGGAACCGAAAAAAGTAGAAAATTAAAAAAGAAGATGACTATTTTTCTGGGGTTTTTCATAACTACTATAGTATCAGATATAGTATCAGAAATTTACCTATTTCAAATTCCCACAAAAAACTGTTATAGTTAGATTATATGAATGACAATTCTTATGTTGATGACTATCAGCCACCACCAGAGATAACTGAACCAGCCAAGAGTGATACAATTAAATCAAGCGATTTAACCAGTTCCAATAGCGAAACCCTAGAAGACCAAAATATCTTCTTTATGCTTGGTGTCGAAGATGGAAGTGATGAAGTTAAAGATAGTTTCTTAAATGAACTTCAGAAGGTTATTTGGGATGATTTTATTGAAAATGATGTTAATTTATTGATTACTTCTGATGAAAAAATTAAATTTGATGAATTAATGGCAAGAAAAGAGACAAGCGAAGAAGTTCAGGACGCTTTGGTAGCATATCTTGAAGGATTAATTCCAGATTTAGAAGACATCATGTTGGAAAAAGCTTTAGATTTAAAGTCAGATTTATTTGTTGAGAGAATGAATGGTTTGAGAGAATATTGTGTCAATAATGTTGTAAGTCTTGAGAAAATAAACACTGCTGAAAAATTAATGAGTGAAGAAAAGTGGTACTCATCTGCAGAAGTGTTAAATGAGATTGATATTAAGTGACAGTAAATTGCTTGTTAATTTTCATAGCTTCTCATTTATACTAACCCCATGAACTTTAAGAGTTTTAATGACAAAGAACTATATATAGATATTGGTTCAGCAAACACAATAATTTATTCAGATAATCAAGAAATTTTTAATGAACCTACTTGCATTGTTTATCATAAAGATAGCGATTCAGTGGTTGCAGTAGGAGAGAAAGCATTAATGCTTTTAGGTAAAACTCCCAGCTCAATTGAAATTGGTTTTCCTGTTCAACATGGATCTATCTCAAATACAAAATACTTTGAACTATTTTTATTGGCAGTTTTAAACAAAGTAACGCCTAAGAATAGATTTAGAAGGATGATCTTTGGTTTGGATGGAAAATTTTCAATTATGAGTTCTCTTTCTCCAGCAAAAAAAAGGTTATTGCAGACTTTATTAAGAAAAATTGGTTTTTCAAAAATTAAATTAGTTGACAGTTCTTATGCAGCTGCGTTGTCTATTTGCAACGGTGACAAAGCACAATTAAATAATTTCTGTGTGATTGACATTGGTGCTCAAAAAACCGAAATTGCTGTTTTTTCAATGGACGAGCTTGTTAGATCAAAAAGTTTTAAATGGGGAGGAATAAAACTAACAGAAGCACTTCAAAAAATTGTTAGGTCTCAATATCAGTGTGTCGTGGGTTGGCATTTAGCAGAGGAAGCAAAGAAGCAAGTTGGTACATTAGGTGCCGATAAAAATAAGTTTGCATTGCACGGCAAAGATTTAGTAAGCCAAGCAAGTAAAACAATTGTTTTTAGTTCTGACGATGTAAGAGTTGAGTTTAATAGGTTATTTGAAGAACTTCTTGATGATATCCAAAGTTTTATCTCAACGCTTCCATCTGAAATTGCTGTTTCAATTTTAGATAGAGGTATGTTCATGACTGGTGGTGGCAGCATGCTCAGTGGAATAGATAGCGCTATTCGTAAACGACTCAAGTGCGATGTTTTTATCTCCAGTAATCCAAAAAGAGATGTAATTAATGGTCTGAGATTATGAAGCTAAAGGAATTGGTCTTACTATTATTGTTGATTTTATTGTTTTCACTTTTTGAATTTGTGGGGTGGTTTTCAAAAATAGAAACTTTGGCAAATAAATGGCTTACGCCAATTTATGGCATTCACATTTCATTGGTTCAAAAGATTAAAATTCCTTATGATTTTGTTGTTTTTTCTTTCCATAAGTTTAAATATATGAGTCAGTTAGAATCTAGATACGTCAAGTCATTGTCAGAGCTAAGTGAACTAGATAAACTGCGCGAAGAAAATATTGAATTAAGGAAATTAATTGAAAATAGAGATTTAAAAATTCAAAAAACAATCGTTAGCGCTCCAATTATTTCATTAGCATACCCTGCAGTTGGAGTAGGAAGTAATGATGGTGTTGAAGTAAATGACATGGTTCTTTCAAATGGAATGTTGGTAGGAACTATTGATAAAGTTGAGAATTATCAATCAAAAGTATCATTACTTTCTAGGCACAGAAATAATAAAATATTGGCAAAAACAGAATCTGGTGTAGAAGGGGTTATTGATGGAGATGGGAAAAATGTTTTATTAACCCAAGTTCCTAGAAACATAAACTTAATAAATGGTGAAAGAGTTATAGCTGTAGGACAAGAAGGGATTGAAAGAAATATATTTATTGGTACATTAAGAATTGTTGATAATAACCCGTCATCTCCAACTCAAACAGCAATTGTTATTCAAGAGATCACTTTTTATGATGCAATATTATTGGAGGTTAAGTAATGTTATTAATTAGAAATTTATTAGTGACAATAATCAAACTATTTTTATTATTAATGGTTATTTCTTTTGAAAAAGTTGTTGGTTTACCAATGATTTTTGTTACTTTGGTGCTAATATTTTTTGTAAATGATAGAAATTTTTACAAATATATTTACCTTGTTTTTGGTGCTGCATTTTTAGCAATAGCATACGGTCTTTCGATGTCATTTTCATTAATTTTGTTAGTGTTTTTGGTTTTAGCGGTGAGTTATGGAGGAAACATTATTGCTAGCGATATTAATAGGGTTTTACTATTGATTTATAGTTTGATTATCTTAATCGCTATTGTTTCTCAAATCGTTTGGCAGACAAAAGTAGTTGGATATTTTATTATTAGTTCATTGGTAATGATAATTATTTTAATGAAAACTTTGTTTTTTAAACATGGTTTAACTGGTAAAATTACAGGCAAGAAGAGTAATTTTTTCAGATAATAATTGTTGGGCAATTGTTGTAAGTAGTAGTAAACTATGAAGATTAAATTAATTTTTGGATTGATAGTGTTTGTATTCGCAACGCTTTTATTTAGGTTGATTGATATTCAACTTATAAATGGGAGTGTTTATGAAAAGTTAGCTAATAACAACAAAACTTATCGAGTTATCTTTCCAGAAGAACGAGGAGTTTTCTTAGACAGATATAATCAGTCGATGGTTTATAACAAACCTGTTTATTACAAGCTTGATTCTAGTGAATCGCTATATAGTGATAGAACAAGAATTACTCATGACGAAGCACTTCAAGTAATGTCTCAAGATTCAGATTTGATTAGAATTGAGTTGGAAAGAATGTATCTTTATCCAAAATCTATGGCTCACGTTTTGGGTTACGTTGGTAGTGTAAGCTTAGAAGAGTTAGCAAGTGACTCTAGTTTATATATAAGTGATAGAGTTGGAAAATTTGGGTTGGAAAAAGAACTTCAGAGTTTTTTGAGAGGAAGTAAGAGTTCACAATTATTTGAAGTCAATGCTCTTGGAGAAAAACAACGATTGATTTCTGAGGATGATGGTGTTCCTGGAAGAAATGTTCCCACTACTTTGGATCCATATTTATCTGAGGTTGCGTTGAGGGCTATGGGAGATAATAAAGGTGCAGTAGTAATACTTGATTCTTCAAATTCTGAAGTGTTGAGTTTGGTAAGCACTCCTTCTTTTGATAGCTCGGTTCTAAGCGAGTCATTTGCTGATGAAGAGTCTGAGAGAATTCGTGTACGTACTATTCAGGATTTTCTTTCAAATCCTCAGAAACTTTTTTTTAATCGGGTAGTGAGTGGAGCATATCCACCTGGATCAATTTTTAAAATTATAACTTCTCTTGCTGGTTTGGAGGGAAACAAAATAAACAAGGAAACCACTGTTATTGATGAGGGTACATTAAAAGTTGGTGAGTATTCTTATGCAAACTGGTATTTCACTCAATATGGGTTAAAAGAGGGTGAGATAAGCTTACTCAGAGCTATTACAAGAAGTAATGATATCTATTTTTATAAAGTTGCTGAGTGGGTAGGACCTGAGAAATTAAAAGAGATGGCTACTCTTTTTGCTCTGGGAGAAAAAAGTGGGATTCAACTTCAAGCTGAAATAGAAGGAGTTGTTCCTGACCCAGAATGGAAACAAAGAGTTATCGGTGAAAGATGGTTTTTAGGTAATACATATCATATGGGAATAGGTCAGGGAGACATCCTTGTTACTCCAATTCAAATAGCTCAACTGGTTCAGGCTGTAGCTAATAATGGCAATCTTTGCAAAGCAACGCTAATAAAAGACTCTTTTGACTTGGGAAATGTTGGATTAAGTAGTGTTGGTGGTATTTTTGGCAAAAGTAGATGCAAAGAAGTTGGCGTACTCGAGGAAAATATTAATCTTGTTTTGGAGGGTATGCTCGGTGCTTGCAGTTCAGGTGGTACAGGTTTTTCTTTTTTTGAAAATAACACAGCAGTTTTTAAAAAGAGTCTGTCGGTTAAGGATCAGCTCGATAACGGTGCTGTTGCTTGTAAGACGGGTACTTCTGAGTTTGGGGGAGTTGATGACAGTGGTTACAGAAAAACTCATGGTTGGTTTGCTGCAGTAATGGGGACAAAAGCCTTAGTTAGCAATGCTCTTAAGGAAAGAAGAGAAGTTTGGCAAGAATTAGAAGAAGTGTTATCAGATACATCAACAAATAAATCTGAATCACTAATAGACAGAGACCTTTGGCTAGATGGTGTGGAGAAATATGGTTTTCCAGATGAAATAGTAGTTATTGTATTAGTTGAAAGTGACGAACTGAGTCCTTATAAAGAAGGGTCTAGAGATGCGGGGCCAGTCGCAAAGGAAATTTTTGATTGGATTAAGGGTGAGGTCGACAAACCATTTAAGCATCTTACACCTAACTAAAGAATAGCCTGTTAAGCTCTGTTTTACCATGAACGTAGAACAAGAGATTTTAAAGTCCAAAAAACACTTCACTCTTAGAGATAAAAAGTTTATTTTATCATTGCTTTCTGTAGATGGAGTGGGTCGAAAAACTGCTAAAAAAATTATTTATTTACTAATAAAACACGAACTTGATTTTGAGCAGTTTTGGGTAAACAAATTTGATATTTGGCAAAAATGCCGTTTGTCACAAAAATCTATTATTAGTATTAAAAAGGTTAAAAACGAACATAATAATTACTCATTATATAATGAAATTATAAATAAAGGTATTCGGGTATTGGTGTTTTGGGAAAAAGAGTATCCATTACTATTAAAACAATGTGATGATTTTCCTGTAATTTTATTTGCAAAAGGAGATATTGATTGTCTGCAAAATGATGCAGTCGGGATTGTTGGCACCAGGCGTATTACCAACTATGGTAGGATGGCAACAAAAAAAATAGTCGAAAGCTTGGTGCTAGAGGGTTTTTCGATAGTTTCAGGATTTATGTATGGAGTGGATATTTGTGCACACCTTGAGACTATTGCTAATAGTGGAAATACAATTGCAGTTTTAGGATTTGGTTTTGACTATATGTATCCCAGAGGTCACGAGAAGTATTTTGACAAAATTATTGACAGTGGTGGCTGTTTTATCACAGAGTATTTGCCTGATGTATGCCCGGTGGCAGGCAATTTCCCTTCAAGAAATAGAATAGTTGCGGGGATGAGCAAGGGAGTTGTCGTGATCGAGGCAGCCAAGAAAAGTGGTAGTCACATCACTGCTGAGTGCGCAATTAATGAAGGGCGAGAAGTTTTCGCAGTTCCGGGGCCGATTAACAATCCATTTTCGGAAGGTACGAAGTGGCTTATTAATCAGGGAGCTACAATGATAACTTCTGGTAATGACGTGATTGAGCAACTAAGAGGGAGTTACAAAATGTCAGGCACTGTTCGAGCTAGTGACTCATCAATTAGCTTATCAAGTAATTTATCGGTCACACAGTTAAATTTCCCAA
The DNA here is from genome assembly GCA_018816485.1 of Patescibacteria group bacterium. GTDB lineage: Bacteria > Patescibacteriota > Microgenomatia > UBA1400 > PJMF01 > VFLK01. The sequence goes on from JAHIVL010000030.1 coordinate 11,533, forward strand.
AACTTCCAGATAATTTAGGGAAAATTCAAAAATTAATAATTAAAGAGTTGCGCGGTGGCTCTCAAACAATAGATTTTTTGGTAGAGACAATAGAGGTAGAAGTGGCAGAAATCACAAAAGAAATTACTTTGCTAGAAATTAGTGATATTGTTAGCATGGAGGGAAATAAATTATGTCTAAAATATGTGTGACTGAAATATAAAACTGTAAGTTTAGCGTAACTTGCTTTATAATAACCCGAATAACCCGAGTGGAAATCGTGGATAGAAAGAAAAATATGAATTTAGTCATCGTCGAATCACCTACAAAAGCCAGAAAATTAACCAAATTTCTTGGTAAAGATTTTATAGTTGAGGCTTCTGTTGGTCATATTCGAGACTTACCTAAATCGGAACTTGCGGTGGATACAGAAAACAATTTTGAGCCAACATATGCAATTTCAGAGGGTAAAAATAAAGTTGTCGCCAAATTAAGAGCTGCAGCAATTAAAGCCGACAAAATTTATTTAGCAACTGACCCTGACCGTGAAGGAGAAGCAATTGCTTGGCATGTTAAATATGTGTTGGAGAATACCACGGGCAAGAACAAGACAAAAGCACAGTTTTTGCGCGCAACCTTTCATGAAATTACAAAAAGTGCAGTTTTAAAAGCAATCGAAAATCCAACTGAATTAAGTATGGATATGGTTGACGCACAACAAGCCCGCAGAGTTGTTGATCGTTTGGTAGGCTATAAATTATCACCAGTTTTATGGAAAAAAGTGAGAAGAGGACTTTCTGCTGGTAGAGTTCAGTCTGTTGCTTTGCGTTTGATTGTCGATAAAGAACGAGAAATTGAAGCATTTAATCCGGATGAGTATTGGGAGTTAGATGTAGCGCTAAGTGCAAAAGAAATTTCACAAGTTAAGGTCTTTGTTAAAGATGATTCAATACCGCCAAAAAATAAAGTAGCCGAAGACCTTGATGAAAACATTTTTGTTTCGAGAGTCATTTCAGTCGAGGGCAAAAAATTTGAACCAAAAAAAGAGGGAGTTGTTGAGCCGGTTTTGGCTGTGCTTGATGACGCCGAATATTCGGTTGAAGCAATTGAAAAGAAAGAGAGAAGTCGTGTTAGTTTGCCACCTTTCACAACTTCTACAATGCAACAAAAATCTTCTACAAGCTTTGGATATAGTGGTAAACAGACTATGAGACTAGCTCAACAACTTTATGAAGAAGGTTTAATTACCTATCATCGTACTGATTCTGTAGTTTTATCTCAGACAGCAGTCAATATGGCTAGAGATTTTATTGCAAAAGAGTATGGTGATAAATATTTACCAAAGACTCAAAATATTTTTGCTAAAAAAAGTAAAAATGCTCAAGAAGCTCACGAAGCTATCCGTGTGACAGATATCACTATTCAAGGAAATGATATTTTGCAAAAAAGTGCAAGATTTACTCCTCAACATATTAAATTGTATGATCTTATCTGGAGAAGGTTTGTCTCAAGTCAAATGGAAAAAGCAGCTTATAGTCAAACTTCCATTGTAATCGAGTTTAAAAATGAAAAGAGTAGCGGTCCAAAATCAGGGATGCTTAGAACTTCGGGTTCTATCTTGAAGTTTGACGGTTGGATGAGGTTATTTCCAAATAGAGAGGATACTTTGTTGCCAGATCTTAATCAAGGTCAAAAACTTAATTTTGTTGACAAAACAGCTGCGCAAAAATTTACGCAACCACCTGCTAGATTTAACGACGCATCTTTAATTAAAGAGTTAGAGAGACGAGGTATTGGTAGACCAAGTACATACGCATCAATTATTTCAGTGATTATTGACCGTGGTTACATAGAACGTATGCAGAAGAAATTTTTTGCAAGTTCTGTTGGAATGACTGTCAGCGATTTTTTATTAAAACATTTTCCAATTGTTATGGATTACGATTTTACAGCAGAGATGGAAGAAAATTTAGACAGGATTTCGAGGGGTGAAAAAGAATGGCGAAAGACTGTTGCCGATTTCTATAATCCTTTAGAAAAGATAATTGAAACTGTAACAGAGAAAGCAGAGAGAACTCAAATCCCAGTAGAAAAAACTGGAGAGAAGTGTCCAGAATGCAATGCAGTCAATGGCGGGGAGATAGTTATTAGATCTGGTAGATTTGGAAAGTTCAAAAGTTGCAATCGTTTTCCGGAATGCAAATTTACTCAGAACATTGTTGAAGTTGTCGAAGAGGTTGTTTGTCCATTATGCCAAAAAGGAGAAGTCACTATCAAAAATACTAGATGGGGAAAACCATTTTTTGGTTGTGGCACCTATCCAAAATGCAACTGGGCATCTTGGAAGAAACCAGAAAAAGGTGAGATTATGACTAAGGAAGAATGGGTTGTTCTGCAAGTTGCAAGAGAAGAGCGTAAGCAAAAGTGGACTGAGAGAAACAAAAAAAGCTCTGATGCCGTGAACGCTAAAAAAGTTGGAGCCAAAACTGCTAAAGTGGCAAAAACTAAAAAGACTTCCAAAGCCGGTGACAAACCTAAGAAAACTAGCGCTAGAACTACTAAAATATGACAAAAACACCTGATTCTCAATACAAAAGGCTACTCAGAGAAATTTTAGAAAACGGTACAATAACGGAGTCTCAACAAGGGGTTGATGCTCTTACATTAATGGCTCCTCAGTCACTTCGGTTTCGATTTTCAAATGGCTTCCCGATTATTACAGAAAGAAAAATTAGCAAAAAAATTTGGGGACAAGCAATCGGAGAAATTATTGGTTTTATAAATGGAGCCAGAACTCAGGAAGAGTTGTCTAGCTACGGTTGTCGTTGGTGGAAATATTGGGTAACTGAAGAAAAGTGTAAAAAACGTGGTTTAGAGCCTGGAGATATGGGTCTGGGAAGCTATGGGGTAGCTTTCCATGATTTTCCAACTTCAGAAGGTCCAGCCTACAATCAATTTAAAAATATTATTGAACAAATAATAGAACAACCGTATTTGAGAACTCATTTTATAACTCCTTGGATTCCTCAATATACAATTAGAGGGAAGAGGAAACAACAAAAGGTTGTGGTTTGTCCATGTCATGGGTGGATTCATATCAGAATTATTGATAATAAGTTAACTCTTCACATGTTCCAAAGAAGTAGTGATACACCAATTGGTTTACCCGCAAATTTGGCTCAATACGCAGCTTTAACAATGATGATTGCTCATGTTACTGGCTATGAAGCATATGAATATATCCATAGTTTTTCTGACGCACATATGTTTGTTGATCAAATTGAACATGTCAAAACTATGCTTGAGCGTGAAGATAAAACTCTTCCAACAATGAAGCTTAATGTTGGAACTGGTAAAAAGAAAAAAAGCCTATTTGATTTTAGAGTTGATGACTTCGAACTTCAAGATTATTATCCACATCCAGGAATATGGGATATTCCAGTAGCAATTTAGTTTCTTAAAATATAAAAGATTATTATGAAAAAGCAATTTGTTGATTTAGATAACGCAAGGGAAGAAGATCAAAAAGAATTAATGCGTGAAATTGTCGAAGCGGGTCATTGTCCATTTTGTTTAGAAAATTTTAAGCTTTATAATAGCCAGCCAACTATTAAAGAAGGAAAATATTGGTTCTTAATAGAAAATAAATGGCCATATAAATATACAAAAATTCATTTGTTAGCAATTTATAAACTACACGCAACTAATTTAGCTGAGCTTGATTCTGCGTCAGGAAAAGAACTTCTTGATCTTATGAAGTGGGCTGAGAAAGAATATAAGGTACTGGGTGGCGGTTGGGTAATGAGGTTTGGAGATACTAATTATTCTGCTGGAACTGTGAATCACATTCATGTCCAGTTTATTCAGCCAGACTTGGATTCTGCTGATTACAAACCAGTAAGAATTAAGTTGGGTAAGGGTTAATTCTTAATCCTAATTACTTCAACCCCAAATTTTTTCAAAATTTTATCACCGTCAACCATGGAGTATCCATCGGTAAAGTAGAGCTTTGATATCCCACTACAAGCAATTAATTTAGCACATGCTGAGCATGGAAATGTTGTTATATATATTTCGGTGTCCAGAAGAGAAATTCCATCTTTAGCAGCTTGAGAAATTAGGGCAGCTTCTGCATGAATAGCAGTTGAAACATCGATATTTTTTCCCTTGTGAAAACTGTTTCTAGGGTCGCTGTCAATGTAGGGCGTGTATGGAGTTGGCAATTGTGTGTTATGCGCAATCGCAATAATTTCTCCTTCTTTATTTGTTTCTCCGGATGAGCTGCCAGGAACATTTTTTATGACTACTGCGCCAACTTGGCGCCACCAATCAGAGCTAAGGTCTTTTTGATTGTTTGCCACTTTCATCATTTTTTTGGAGAATTCACTTTCTGTAATTTCAACCGAGGATTCAACTTGTTGTTTTTGTGCACTATTATTTCTATTCCATCTTAAAAAAGTTGACTCAAATTCTATAGTACTATTTTTTAGGTATTTTTTTTGGAGCCAGATAAAAATATCTTCATTTGGAAAAATGTATTTTTGTTTTTCTTGAGTTTGTTGAGAGCTTATCTCTAATAATTTTTCAACCGAAAGAAGACTGATCTTTCGTTTTGGGAAAAGTGCTTCTAGAGCAAGTTTTGCTTGATTTGGTGTCAGTGAACGAATTTCTTTTCTTAAGTAGTCGAACTCTTCATCTATCAAGGAAATTAATGATTCGTCTAAAATAAGAACTTCAGATTCTGGATATTTTTCCAGCACATTTATATATCCGGAGTGGATTACTGGAAGATAGAGAAGTAATTTTGAAATGGTTATATTTTGATTTTGGTTTTGATTCATTTCGCTTACCTCTTAATCTTTTAATTCTTCAAGCATTTTTTCCATTGTAGCAATCAAGCGATTTGAAATTGTTTTAGTTATTTTTTTTTCTGCGCCGATCTGGACTAATCTGATTTTTGCGCTAGTTGAAGTAGTAGCGCGTCTACCCAGAATTTTTATTTCTCCACAAAGTTTCTCAAGTTGCTCAAGGCTTTCTTTAGAATATGTTTCGTTAATAGCTACTAAAACGTCTGGTTTGATTAATTTTATAAGCTCCCATTTTGGTTGGCCAAGATTTTTCAAAACAACGTGATCGACATCTTCTATGTATGTGAGCATTTCGACCCGTTCTTCTTCTGGGACAACTGGACGGTCAGGACCTTTTCGAGTTCTTATTTTTTCATCGCTATCAACTCCTACGAAAAGAACATCCCCAAATTTTCTAGCGTCACACAGGTAGCGACAATGACCGATATGTAACATATCAAATGAGCCAGATGTAAGTACGATTTTCTTGCCTTCTTTTCTATACTCACTTATCAAAGAAGAGACTTTTTTATTATCAGTGATTATTTTGTGACCATTTTTCATAACTTCTAGCATCCTACTATATGTCTATCTGTTGTGCTACCATAATCCCAAGATATGAAAGTTTCAATAATAGCTTCAATCACAGTAGATGGTTTTATCGCTCAAAATGTCGAGCAATCTTCGCTAAGGTGGACAAGTAAGGAAGACACGAAGTTCTTTGTTGAATTTACAAAAAAAGTTGGTGTACTTATCATGGGTTCAAAAACTTTTGAGACTATAAATAGACCGCTTCCAGATAGAAAAATAATTGTATTAACTCGATCTAAAAAGTATGATCAATTCAGTTTAGATCAAGTCGTTGCAGAAGGTAGGGAGATTAGAGAAGTCTTAGAAGAGCTGAAAACCTCAGGTCAAAAAGAAGTTGCTATTACTGGTGGCACAAGCATCTATACTCAATTTATGAAAGCGAAGTTAGTCGACGAGCTATATTTAACAGTCGAGCCGATTGTCTTTGGATCAGGTTTAAAATTGTTTAATGAATCTTTAGATCAAAAATTAGAATTAATAGAAATAATTGATTTATCAAGACAAACAAAAGTATTGCACTATAAAATTATCCAATAATTGTTTGTGAAGAAGTTTAAATTATTTTCGGAGAAACCCATAAAAATGACGAATGATAAAACTCCCACTGCCACTGTTAAAAAAATAACTTTACGAATGAAGCTGTTTGATAAGACTTTGCCTAAACCAGAGTACAAATCTAATGGGGCCGCTGCTGTTGATTTGTATGCGCGGGTTGAAACTAAGATTCCAGCCAAGGGGATTGGTTACATTCCGCTTAATATTGCTTTGCAACTTCCGGAAAACTACTGGGCGTTAATCTCCGCTAGAAGTTCACTTCATAAACGTGGTTTGATGATAGCGAATGGAGTTGGCGTTGGAGATTATGACTATTGTGGTCCGAATGATGAGTATTTGGCTGCAGTTTACAATTTTACAAATTCAGATGTGGTTATCAAGAAAGCTGAGCGAGTTGCTCAGTTAATCGTTATGTTTCGTGAACCAGTTGAAATTGAACTTGCAGATGATTTTGATGCACCTAATCGTGGTGGTTTTGGTACAACAGGAAAAACTTAATTGCTTGAATTTGTTTGATACATGTGCTGTTCTATCTACAAGACGCATATCTAGTTAGTTTACTCAAAACACTAGTATTGATTAATATGTCAGTCTCAAATACATTATGTAGTTTTTTACCCATTGCATACACACAAGATATTGTGGTTTAGTTGCTTCAATTGGAATTATTTAAAACTGAAAAAGTTTTGGAAATGGCACTTTATTGTCAGATAACTGGATACCCTATGTTATTATTGAATTGTTTAGATTGGCCCAAATAAAAATTACAAAACAGCAAGCTAAAGACTTGCAAGAAATATTAAAAGGAAATCATGAAATTTAGTAAAGGTTATTTAATTACGCTTGAAGGTGGAGAAGGCGGAGGAAAAACTACTCAGGCTGTTAATTTATGTGAAAGATTAAAAAAAATAGGTAAAGACGTTGTTATTTTTAGAGAGCCCGGTGGAACTAAAATTAGTGAGCAAATTCGTAAAGTTGTCTTATCTGCAAAAAATAAAAACATTGCATTTACAACAGAAGTCTTGCTCTTTCAAGCAGCCAGAGCTCAAATATATAACGAGTTAGTTCTGCCTTCTATGAAAGCTGGAAAAGTTGTTGTTATGGATAGATCGAGAGATAGTTCGGTAGTTTATCAAGGAATGGTTCGAGGTTTTGGCAAAAAAATGATCGAGCAGTTAAATAATATTTCTACAAGTCGAACTTTTCCAGATCTAACGTTGCTTCTTGATGTTTCGGTAGAAAAGGGTTTAAAGAGAAGAGAAAATTCTGGGATTATGAACAGACTAGATATGGAAGCAAAAAACTTTCATCACAAAGTTAGAAAAGCTTACCTAGAGCTTGCGGAAGAAGATAAATCTGGAAGATGGTATGTAATTAATGCTTCTAAATCAATTGAGAAAGTTGAAGAACAGATGTGGGAAGTTGTTTTATCATGTTTAACAAAAATAAATTTTGATTTTTAAGGAATACATGAAATTACCTAGAGCAGTACAAAATTTAATAGAAAAGTTCGAGAAGCTTCCAGGAATTGGGCCAAAATCTGCTCAACGCCTAGTTTTTTATTTACTTCACAATCCTGATCATGAGATTGAGGATTTTTCAAAAAAACTTCTAGAGTTGAAAAAGAATACTGTGCTTTGTGATCTTTGTCACAATGTAAGTGAGTCAAATCCTTGTGAGGTTTGTGGTGATGAAACAAGAGAAAGCAATGTTCTTTGTATAGTTGAGCACCCATTAGACGTTTTAGCTCTTGAGCGTTCTAACTCATTTAAAGGAAGATATCATGTTTTACATGGAAGTATTGCTCCATTGAATAATATTGGTCCTGATCAATTATTTCTTCATGATGTGGCAAAACGTCTTGGTAAAGTTGAGGAGTTAATTATCGCTACGAACCTAACTATGGAAGGTGAGGCGACTGCTTTATATATTACCGAGTATCTCAATCAAAATTCACAGGTTGATTCAGAAAAAATGATAATTACTAGAATTGGGCATGGTTTGCCAACTGGGGCTGATATTGAATATGCAGACGGTATCACTTTGGCAAGAGCCCTTGAAGGCAGAAGAAAAATTTAGGTGCGCTACAGACTTTTTATCTTATTTAAAAACATCTTAAAGTATAAATAGGAGCCTTGTTAGGCAGAAGGATTTATATGACAGTAATAGTTGAATCAAAGAAGATGAAAGTAACCAGCGCAATTAGGCAGTTTGCTGAAAAGCAGGCACTTAGAATCAGCAAACTAGGAAAAAGTGTACTGGAAATTAAAATCCATCTAGAAAAAATTCGTAAGAAAAATATGGATGAAAGTTCAAATATTGTCACATATCTTGTATCTACTCCTGGAAAAAATATTGTTGTGAAGAGTAAATCAGCTGACATGTACAAGGCAATTATTGAAGCTACTTCTGGTGCAGTGAGAAAACTTAGAAAAATCAGTGAGAAGAGAAAAACAATCAAAAGGTCACATAAAAAAATTCCTTTGATAAAATAATTTGTCCATAATTAATACTTGATTAAGTTGCACTTTATCTTGTATCGTGTAGTTGTGTATCTTACAATGGAGTTTATATGGCAGATGATAATAAAAATCCCCTAGATGTTTTAGAAGAATTGTTAAATCAGTCCGGTGGTGGAGCTGGTACTGGAGGTGGAAAAGTTACTGCATCAGCGAATGAAGCTGAAAAAGTCAAGGAGGAAGCTGAAAAAAAACTAGCTGATGAACTTGTAGAACAGCGTTTGGAATTTGAACAACAACAAGCAGAGCAGGGCGTTGTTGATGAAATAAAGTTAGTGGAACAAAGAGAAGCGATTACAAAAATTAAAGATTCAGAGGAATACAAAGCAAGAGTACAGCAAGACACAGATAAAAAAGTTGATGAAGAGAAAAAGATTGTTGCTACTGATGGCTTTGAAATTGATCAGCTAGATCATAAAAAGGTGTAATAATGTTTAGTCCCGTATCGAATCATGGTTCAAGTATGGGTTCAGGTGGTATTGGTGGTTTTGGTGGTGGAGATAGTTTTGGTGAAGCTGCTGATGAAAGAAATATGATGCAGCCATCTATATCCAGTAATTCTAACAAAAGCTCAGGTGCTGGTTCAAAATCTGGTTTTGGTGGTGGGGGAAGTGCACCTCAAAATCAACAGAAGTCTCAGCCTCCAATTGAACCAAGAGAAGTCGCTGACATTTCAGAAGAAGCAAAGCGTGGAGTTGTGGATGTCTGGATTGAAGTTAAGAAGTTTTTTTCATTAAACGCTTGGTTAGGTATTGATCCAGAAAATATGGATCCTGAGGAACAAGCTCGAGCAAAGCAATTTCATGCAAAATATCAACAGTTAGATCAGGAACAGCAAGCTGTTGCGAGACAAATGTATCAAGAAAAAATTCAGAAAAAGAAAGTGTTGGATGAAGAAGAAAATCGTAAAAAAGAAATAGAGGCTCAAGAAAAAGCACAATCTGTTGTTATGCCGTCCAGTCCACAAAAAGGCGCTCAGGGTTCGGGAGGAAAAAGCAAGAAGAGCCAAGTAATGCAAAAGATGAAACAAGATAGAACTACAATTGGAACAACACAAGGAGAGTAGTCAGGGTCTTTAAGTGGCATCCTTCGCTTACCCAGCTTGGAATTTTATGAAACTATATAACACACTTACCAAAAAAATTGAAGAATTTATTCCGATAAATGAAGGAAAAGTTGGACTCTATGCGTGTGGTCCCACAGTTTATGATTATTCTCATATCGGACATCTTAGAAAATATGTGATGGATGATGTTCTTATTCGAACTCTTAAACGACTTTATGATGTTAAATTTGTGCAGAACATCACAGATGTTGGTCATCTTGCTTCAGACTCAGATACTGGTGAGGACAAGCTAGAAAAAGGTGCTAAAAAATACGGACAAAGTGTCTGGGATATTGCTAAAAATTTTACCAATTATTTCCATTATTCCATGGACTTGATGGGTAATTTAGAGCCTGATATTACTGCAGTGGTTACGGATCACATTCAAGAACAGTTAGATCTTGTTATTAAGCTGGAAGAAAAAAGTTTTACTTATGTGGTTGAAGGTGATGGTGTTTATTTTGATACAAGCAAGTTTCCTGATTATGGCAAGATGGCAGGCTTGAATCTTAAAAGTCAGCAAGAAGGTGCTCGTGTTGAAAAAGTAGTTGATAAGCGAAACCCGGCTGATTTTGCACTTTGGAAGTTTGAGCGCGAAGGAGAGAATAGAATTATGGTTTGGGAAAGTCCTTGGGCCAAGCGTAGTTTTCCTGGATGGCATATTGAGTGTTCGGCAATCGGGATGAAATATCTAGGTGAGCAGTTTGATGTCCACACGGGTGGTATTGATCATATTCCCGTTCATCACACAAATGAGATAGCTCAGTCGGAGGCAGTTACTGGAAAATCGCCATTTGTGAAGTATTGGGTGCACCATAATTTTTTAAAGGTTAATGGCCAGAAAATGAGTAAATCACTTGGTAATTTTTATACTATTGATGATGTTATTGAGCGCGGGTTTAGTCCACGCGCGTTGCGGCTTTTATTTTTGACCGCTCATTATCAATCTGAGATGAACTTTACTTGGGAAAATTTAGCAGGGGCACAAAAAAGCTATGAGAAGTTGTTAAAATTGGTGGTAGATCTAGGGGAGAAAGCTGAGGATGAAAGTGAAATTGGAGGTGGTGGAGAAGCAGATGCAAAAGGAGCTGGAGATGAAACTGGAGGTTTGGTTAGTGGTACAAGTGAAGAATCTGACATTTCAGCAGAATTCAAAGCAAAATTCTTTAATGCATTGGCAGAAAACTTGAATACGCCACAGGCTTTAGCAGTGCTTTGGAAATTAACAAAATCTAATGAAATTAATGATTCAGAAAAATTGTCACTGCTACTTTCTTTTGATGAAATTTTCCAGTTAGATTTGAGCAGGGCAGGGCAGGTTTTGAAAGAAATTCAGTCAGTGAAAAGAAATGGTGACGACGATTATTCAGATGATTCAGCCAAACTTCCAGAAGAAATTACACAAATTTTGGAGGAACGTGAAGCTGCTAGAAAAAATAATGATTGGCAAAAATCTGACCAGTTACGAGAGCTCCTTGCAGAAAAAGGTTATAAAGTTTTTGATTCTTCTGAGGGACAAAAGGTAGAGAATATTTAATTTTCCTCTAGTCACCAGGCAAAACTCTGATATAATCAACTTTCTTAAGTAGATTTTCGTTTCAAGTGTCGATTTTTCTGTTTTGAGAATTGGTTCAAAAACTTCAAGTTAAATCCTAGGGAAGGGTAAAAGTACAAAGTATTTGTGTGCTGATTTTTTAGTGGGGTTAAGTATTGCCGAAAGTATTCGTCCATATTTTTATAAACTTTTTATTGATAAACTCCCTGAGGGGAATTTTCAGAGCCTATTTCAGATTTTGTAGGACACTCTGGAGCTGGAAAGACTACTATTACCAAGTTATTAATGCGTTTTTTTGATCCTGATTCAGGAAAAGTTACTATCGATGGAGTTGATATTGCTGATTTGACTAAAACAAATTTACGCTCATTTATGGGTGTAGTACCTCAAGAACCAATTCTTTTTAATGACTCTATTGTTTACAATATTGGCTATGGAGCTAGTACTTCTAACTTGGAAGAAGTGGTTGCCGCTGCCAAGATGGCCAATCTACATGATTTTATTAGTGATTTACCAAAGGGTTATGATACTAAAGTTGGTGAGCGTGGTGTTAAGTTGTCTGGTGGTCAGAAACAAAGGTTAGCAATTGCTAGAATGATCCTTTCTACTCCGGATATTATTATCTTTGATGAAGCTACTAGCCAACTAGATAGCGAATCAGAAAGATTAATTCAAGATGCTTTTTGGAAGGCTTCAAAGAATAAAACTACTATAATTATTGCTCATAGATTATCTTCAATTACCAGAGCTGGCAAGATTGTGGTTATGGATGGGGGAAAGATTGCTGAAATTGGCAATCATGAACAGTTGCTAGAAAAAAATGGGCTATACAACAAGTTTTGGAAGTTACAAACAGAGGTTTAAATCTAGGTTTTCCCGATTTATTTTGTTATTATAAGTACAGTAATTATATTTATAAGGAGATTCAATATGGATAATACAGATTTAAAAGTTCATTATTCTTGTAGCGCCTGTGGAGGAGTTTCAAAAGTTGATGGAGCTGTTTGTACAACTGAAGGTTGCGCAATGAATAATCAACCATTAATGGCTTGTGATTGTGGTAATCCAATGCATGGCGCAATGGAGTCAGAACCAATGAAAGAGAAGTTTGCAGAGTCTGTTGTTCAAGCAGAGCCTGCTGTTTCAGCAGAATCTGTAATGCCAACTCCAGTAGCACCACCAGCTGTTTCTGAAGAACCAGAATTGGCCATGGAAGAACCAGCAATTCCTATGGCTCCAGCAACGCCTGTTGTTCCATCTGTAGCTCCAACAGAGCCAGAGGTCTCAACAGAACCTACTATGGATCCTGAGAAACCAACAAGTTCTGAAGGGTAAAACCTCAAGGTATCAAACACTTTGATTTTAATGCAAATTGACAAAAGTAATGCATAATGTTATTATTAATGTATATGTCACAAATTGTTTCGATAACATCACAAGGTCAGATTAGCATTCCAGCACAAATGAGGCGACTTTTAGGTTTGGATGTGGCCCAAAAAGCCTATGTAACTCATGAAGATGGAAAGATAATTGTTGAGCCTATTCCAGATTTTTTAGTACTGGCAGGATCTTTAAATTCTGTTGCAATCAAGAATAAATCTGTTGAGGAAATTGAATTACTAGAGAAGAAAGCTATTAAAGAAGCTCGTACAAAAAAATATTCGAATGAGTATAGTTTATGAAGAAACTATATGTAGATACAAATGTTTTTTTAAGATTTCTTTTAAGAGACAATATTAAGCAGGCCGACGTTGCTGAAAAAAATTTTACTTTGGCAAAAGAAGAAAAAGTTAAAATAGTCATTATTTCAGAAATTATACCAGAATTAGTTTATGTTCTATCTGGTATATATAAGTTATCAAGAGAAAAAGTTACAAAATATATTGAGAGTATCGTAAAAACTATATATTTTAATGTTGAGCAGAGGGATACCTGGGTTAAAGTAATGGGAATTTATCCTCAAGTTAGTGTTGATGTTGAAGATATATTTTTGGCTGTAAAAGCAAAAGAAGAAGATGGAGACGTTCTGTCTTTTGACAAAGATTTTAAAAAATTAGAGAAACATCTATAACGATTTAAGCTAAACCTGATAAAATACACCTCATATGTCTTTATCTGTAGGAATAGTTGGATTACCAAATGTAGGAAAGTCTACGTTGTTTAATGCGCTTTTAAAGCGTCAAGCAGCGTTGGCTGCTAATTATCCATTTGCTACCATTGATCCTAATACTGGAATTGTTCCTGTACCAGATGCTCGCCTAGAAGTTTTGGCAAAAATGGTTTCTGCAAAAGCAATTAAACCTGCAGTTGTAGAGTTTGTTGATATTGCAGGGTTGGTTGAGGGTGCGAGCAAGGGTGAAGGACTCGGTAATAAATTTCTGGCAAATATTAGAGAAACAGATTTAATCTGTCATGTTATTCGTGGTTTTAGTGATGATTCAATTTTGCGTGAAGGGAGCACCGACCCTAAATCTGATAGAGAAATAATTGAAATGGAGCTTTTGTTGGCGGATATGACTACTTTAGAAAAGCAGAAACAACCAAAAGCAACTAAAGATAAGGATTTGTTGTTTAAGTGGGATGTTACACAAAAAATGTTGAAAGCTGCCATGGATGGCCAAATGGTTGCTACAGTGCTTCAGTCTGAAGCAGAAAAAAAAGTTGGTAGAGAGATGGGATTGCTTACTGCTAAACAGATAGTTTATATCATTAATGTAGACGAAAATGTTGTCAGTGAGCAAGCTTCCCAAATAAAAAATTATGCCGACTTACTTGAGGTTAGCCCAGAACAAATTGTGATTATTAGTGCCAAAATTGAGAGTGAGATTGCATCTTTAGCCGATGAAGATTCAGTCTTATTTTTAGAAGAGTTGGGGTTGGAGAAAAGTGGGCTAGAGAGATTAATTCAAACTGCTTACGACAGATTGGGTTTGCAAAATTATTTGACTGCTGGTGAGATTGAAGTAAGAGCCTGGACAATTAAAAAAGGAACTTTAGCTCCACAGGCTGCAGGTGTGATTCATACTGATTTTGAAAAGAAATTTATTAAAGCAAAAGTTGTCTCTTATCAAGATTTTCTTGATTATGGTGGTTGGAAGGGGACTAAGGAAAAAGGAAAACAGAGAATGGAAGGTAAGGATTACGAGATGAGGGAAGATGACGTGGTGGAGTTTATGATAGGGACGTGATCTACGGGAAATATTTGTGTTATAAGGTGAATGGCCATAGCCAGAGAAGATACCCTGGGGTATAAGGTGAATGGCCATAGCCAGAGAAGATACCCTGGGGTATAATACTTCTAGTAATAAAATTCAAGTTTTGTCCATTTGTTAAGGGCTGGTTTTCAAAAAGTTTTCAAAAAGCTTCAAAAAACCACTTTTACAAATACCAAGAGCACCTTTAGGACAAAGCAGAAAGGAGCGAAACATGATGGAAATTTTGGCATCTGCTAGAGTTCGTCAATACGAATTGACATATCTAGTGCCAGGTTCACTTTCATCTAGTGAAGTCTCAAC
>JAHIVL010000031.1 GCA_018816485.1 Patescibacteria group bacterium
AAAATTCCTCACAGCAGTCTAGTTCTTCACTTCTTGAATTGTGTTTACAAAGCTTGTGCCTGTTCTTATCATAAATGGGCACAGTGTATTCTGACATGTATATATAAGTAGGGCGAGTCGCTCCAAAAATGACAAATGCTTTCTTTTTAAAACTTTGAGCAATTATTGCGGGACCAGAGTCGTTTCCAATAAAAAACTGGCAATGCCTAACAAGAGACATCATCTCACTAAAAGAGTAGTACTTCTCAAGTATTACGCATTTAGTATTGTATTCTGCTTCTAATATTTTTGATAACTCAATAAACTTTTTGTATCCCCAATTTCTTTTTTTCTCTTCCCACCAACTCGTAAAAGGAGCAATGAGAATATATTCGCCTTCAATAATGTTATCCCAATCGCTATTTAACATTGGAATGTCTTTGATGTTTACTTCACCAAAGCCGATCGATTCCATATATCCTTGTATGTATGTTTTTTGATTGTTGCTAAGTTCATATATCAACTTTATCATTATGTCGCAATCAATTTTACCCGAGTTGATTTGATTACACTTATATACTTTGTCATAAGTATTGAATATTAATTCAGCATTTTCTATCTCTGTTGCTAAATAAATTTTGTTTACATACTTTGACAAAAATCTTGCAATCGGCTCAGTCATTATTATGTCTCCTAAATTTCTGCTGCGAATCAAGCAAACCGATTTGATTTTCCCGCTTTCTACTTTTCTCCTAAAATATTTTCTATACCAGATCAATAATGTGGTATCGTAAATTATTCTATCCTTGGGTATGATTGTCCCCCAAAATGTTCTGTGCTCAGAAAACCATCTTTTGTTAATCTCATCAATATTGCCTCTAAAATCTTCAACGTATTTCCTAATTGTCCTAATCCTTTCTAACCAAGGGGAATTAGTGTCCGATGTTGAGTCATTTTCAAACAATGCCAACTTCTCCCATTTTTTATACATTGAATCCGCCTTATTCCTAAATTCAAAATGCAATAACTTGGCTTCGTTTTTCGGAACAATAAACGGATTCCAGTTATATTCGCCAAAAAAATCGGGATTATTTTCTGTTTTCACATAATGTCCTCCTACGACGATTTCCATGTTTTTATGATTTTTTACAATGGCTTTTCTAAAATGACCATATTCTTGCCATTCTTTTTCAGGCCAAGGATAATAATACTTTGTCGTATCTATCGCATTTACCTGAGTGGATGTGCAATCAAACAACGCATTTGCCCAACCGATGGTTGCATAAAGAATACCATTTTTTTCTAAGCGAGCTACAAAATCGCGAATTGATCTGTCCTTTATGGAAAGAAATTCATCTGCATCCAAAAAAATAAACCAGTCTACTTTGTAGTTTGTATTAGCGTAATTAAGTAATTTATTTACAATTTTTGCGTGGTTAAAAACAGAATCTTTTTCCTCAATTACGACAACCCTTGGATCATTCTTATAAGAATCCAATATCCTGTTTGTATTGTCAATCGAGCAATGATTGGCAATAAATATGTAATTAAATCCAAGATCAAGGTGGTATGAAATGTTCAAATCGAGATATGATTCTTCATCTTTAACAGACATCAGAATCGCCACGATATTGCTTGTTTCCATGCAAATATCATAGCATTTTTCTTGTATTCTAACTATTCATCCAAAATCTTATCGAGAAAATTCTTAAATTTATAAAACGCCGGGTGGTCCGGATAAACTGCATGAATCAGGGTTATACCGTCTAAATCGCGAACGTTTGTATTTTCATTTTCTCCAATGAGCATATAGGTATCTTTTGGAAAAACATATAATTCTCCGTCAATAAAATATTTTGTGAGTGCGATTGTCAATGCTCCCTGTTCATCATGATGAGTTTGCTCATTGTCTTTTATGTTTTTCTGCCACCACTCAAATTCTTTAATCAAATCACTGGAAATATCGTGTCCTGCTTTTTGAATAAAGAGCCCTGCATTTAAAAAGGGGGTATCCGAAGTAGCCTTTTTGCGCATTGCGCCACGCTGCCAAGACTGACCAAAAAATTCATCCATGATGGCAAATTTCATCTTTTGATCAGATAAAAACATATCAACCTCTTTAGGATATTTAAGCAAAAATACATCAGAATCTATATAGAATTCGACCTGATTAACATCCAGCCTTGCTGAGGGACACCACTTCAGCCAAGTTGCCTTGGAAACAATACAAAACTGCGTTTCCTTGTTTACAGGAAATTCTCTAATGTCTACACTTTTATCCAGTTGCTTTGATACAAAGACGGAATCATCTGTAAAAACGATGTATTGATGATTATCACCAAATTGCTTTTTGAAAGATATAATACTGTAATGGAGTAATTCAATGTTTTTAGATTTATATTCTCCCCAGATTGACCACCGAAAAATCATATTTCCATGATATTATCTCTAATAAACTTTTCTAAAATCTCAGGGAAATTAAATTTATTAATTGTTTTTTTATTTCTATCTATAATCTCTCTTCTGTTTTTGTAATCCATCGTGACAGCTTCAATTATTTTCTGCGTAAACAATTCCGTATTTCTAGGATCAACATAGATAGATTCGTTACGGTCAAACGCGTCAACGGCACCATCAACATCACTAATAATAGTAATATAATTCATTCCACTCGAGAAAAGCTTCGCTTCTATTGATGTGTGTGGAAATGGATCCATAATTGATGGTATGCACACCACATCAGTACTCTCTGTTCTTAATATAGTTTTCCATATTTCAGGGTTAAAATTATCTATTACAACATATCTTGATGTACTGGCTAAGATCTCTTGGACTTCAAAAAAATAATTCGGTTCACCAGAGTTATTTGGTATTTGTAAAATTAAGTAGTGATTCGGCAATTGTTTATGTATTTTCACCCATACCAACGCGAGCTCCTTGAAACCCTTAGCGACAGAACAACGACCCCAAGCAAAAATTAACTTACTATCTTTTTCAATCTCTATGCCAAACTTTTTTAAATCCTGATTTGTAAATTTTCTGTCTAGATAATCCATATATCTATCAAAAAATAAACCGTTTTGTAAAAAATCGTCCTTCCCAAAATATAAGCCGTAATCTTTGGACATTCTTTCTGCAAATCTTTTACCCAAAGCAATGACCTTTGAATTATAATCTTTTGAAACTAGGTCAAAACATTTTTGTTCCGCCCTTATGCGGTTATTTCTCCAGTCTTGATCGCCAAAAGCGTGGTTTTTACCAGTACTT
>JAHIVL010000032.1 GCA_018816485.1 Patescibacteria group bacterium
AGACCAGTTGGTCAAAAATATTTCTGAAATTACCGAACCAATTGAACTTATTGAGAAACTTTCAGGTGTGGCGCATGAAACATATAAAGCAAAAGAAAAAGCTGTTGGTGAAGATCAAATGAGAATGCTAGAAAAAATTGTGACCCTCACAACTTTGGACGAGAAATGGATGGATCATTTAGATTCTATGGATTCATTAAAGCAAGGTATCTGGTTAAGAGGTGATAAAAGAACTGTTCTTTCTGAGTACAAAAAAGAAAGTTTTTCAATGTTCGAGGATTTAATTCAAAATATTGAATCAACAATTACAAATAAAATTTTTAGAGTTCAATTCACATCAAATAGACCAATCCCTGTGAGATCGATTTTGGAAAATGCAGTTGAAATCAAGCCAGAATTGGCAAGTAATTTGTCTAGTGCAGTTTCTACATCAAAAGCACCAGAGCAAAAACCAAGTAACGTCAAAGGCTCTCTTGGAGATTTGGCTTCAGCTATGGGTTCAGTGGCAAAATCTGGTTCCACTAATCAAAAAGGAAACACTGCAACTGCTGCAGTAAAAATCAAAAGAAATGACCCTTGTCCTTGTGGTAGTGGTAAAAAATACAAAAAATGTGGTCTGATTGGCGCTCCAGAGCATAGAGGTTAATTATATGGATAATATTGACCAAATATTAACTCAAATAAGATCGGAAGAAGAACGTAATTTAAACTTTCTCCATCTAACTGCAAATGAAAATCAAATGAGTAATACTGCTAACTATTTTTTGGGATCAAAAATTAGTGAACGCTATTTCATGGGAGCTGGCAAAGATGATGTTGTTGATTTTGGACACTTCACCGCTCTTGGATTTAAAGGAGTAGACAAACTAATAGTTTCTGCAGAAAATGCAGCTAAAGAAATGTTAAGTGCATCTAGTGTAAATCTTAACGTCCTCTCGGGTGTTCATGCCATGATGTCAGCTATTCTTTCTACAACAAACCCTGGCGATATTGTCATGACCGTTCCGCTTGAATCAGGTGGACATTTTGCAACTAAAAAAATAATTGATGTAATTGGAAGAAAGCATGTTTATGCTGATTATGATTATGCAAATTTAAAATTTGATACTGAAAAAATTGCTAAGAAATTCAAAGAAGAAAATGTGAAAGCTCTTTATTTAGATGTTTCTTACTACCTAAATCCTCACAATCTAAAGGAGATCAGAAAATCAATTGGTGATAAGGCAATCATTATTTATGATGCCAGCCATACCATGGGACTTATCATGGGCCAACAGTTCCAATCACCACTTAAAGAAGGCGCTAACGTAATTTGTGCAAACACACACAAAACTTTGCCAGGTCCTCACAAAGGGATGATTGCATTCAGAGATAATGACTTAGCCGAAAAAGCTAATACAATTATCAACAGCTGTCTTTACTCTACACCACACATGACTCATCTTATTGCTTTATCAATTACAATTCTTGAACTCAAAGAATTTGGTGTCGATTATGCTAAGCAAATCATTAGTAACTCAAATTCAATAGCGGAAGCATTTGTAAAATTAGGATATGAAGTTAGAAAAGCAAATACAGGCAGATATTCAGAAAACCATCAAGTTCATATTTTTATTGATGATAAGGGAGAAAAACTTTCACTTTATAAAAATTTACTAAATAATAACATTTCCACTAATTTTGAAAATTCAGAACTCACTCTGAATAACAGAATGTACATCAGGCTGGGAACTGCCGAAATTACTCGCCGTGGAATGAAAACAGAAGAAATGTCTGTAATTGCAGACCTTGTAGATAGAGCACTCAAAGGGGAAGATGTCATAAATAAAGTTATAAATTTGAACTCAAAACATCCAAAAATATTATATTCCTTTGATAATAATTAGACTTACTACTCAGTCTGATATAAAATAGCTCCATGAAACTAATTTCTGGATCCTCAAACAAACCATTGGCTGAAAGTATTGCTAAAAAACTTGGTATAGAGATGCTCGATGTTGAAATTTCTAAGTTTGAGAATGGAGAAAAAAAAGTTGCTATAAGTGGCAACCTTCACGGAGAAAATGTCTGCCTCGTTCAATCATTTTCAAATCCGGTTGATGAAAATATCATTGAATTTTTATTATTAGCAGACGCCTTAAAAAGAATGGGTGTCCGCCATATTAATTTGGTTTTACCATGGATGGGATACTCACTCCAAGACAAAGTCTTTGCTAGTGGCTCACCAATTTCCGCAAAAGTAGTTGCCGATTTAATTTCTAATTCAGATGTCAAAAGAATTTTTCTGCTAGATCTTCATAACACAAGTATTCCAGGATTTTTCTCAAAGCCAGCGCATCACGATTCAGCAATCGATCTTTTCGTGAACTTTGCTAAATTAAACTTTAAACAAGAAAATACAATTGTGGTTAGCCCTGACTTTGGGGGACTCAAACGTGCAAGAGTTTTTGCTGATAAATTAAATTTAGATCTAGTAAATATTGATAAACACCGAGATTATAAAACTGGTAAAGTTACTCCTATGGGTGTGACCGGAGATGTTACTGGAAAAATTTGCATCATCTATGACGATGTAATTAATACTGGAGGCACAGTTGTAGAAGTCGCAAAATACCTAAAAGAAAAAGGTGCGAGTGAAGTTCATTTTCTAATCACCCACGCTTTGTTTGCAGGAAATGCTATTCAATTAATGGAAAATGAAAACATTGATAGTGTAGTAATCACAAATTCAATTAATCATGACTCGCTTCCAAATAAAATTAAGGTATTGGACTGCGCATCTATTTTTGAAAATAATTTAAGGAAATGGCTTTGAAAAGAAATCTAACACTAAAATCTGAAAACATGAGTAAGTGGTATACCCAAGTTATCCAGCAAGCTAAACTTGCAGATTACTCGCCAGTCAAAGGCTGTATGGTTTTTAGACCAAATGGTTATGGAATTTGGGAAAATATTCAAAAAAGTTATCAAAAGTTACTTGATAAAATGGAGGTTAAAAATGCCTACTTTCCAATTTTTATTCCAATGTCTTTTTTAGAAAAAGAAGCTGATCATGTAGAAGGTTTTGCGCCTGAATTGGCTATTGTCACTCATGCGGGCGGAGAAGAGTTGGCAGAAAAATTAGCAATTCGCCCAACCTCAGAAACAATCATGTATGACATGTACAGTAAGTGGGTTCAATCACATCGAGATTTACCTATTAAAATTAATCAATGGAACAATGTAGTGCGATGGGAAAAAAGAACTAGTTTTTTCTTGAGAACCACTGAATTTTTATGGCAAGAAGCACATAGTGCACACGCAGATAAACAAGAAGCAATAGACTTGATGTATGAAGCGCTTGAATCATATCGAAAAATTGCTGAAGAAATATTGGCAATCCCTGTTGTAAAAGGCAAAAAAAGTGAATCCGAAAAGTTTGCGGGAGCTGAAATCACCACAACCATAGAAGCTATGATGCCAGATGGAAAAGCTTTGCAGTCGGGAACAAGTCATCACCTCGGTCAAAATTTTTCTAAAAAAGATGCCTTTAATATTTCTTTCCAAAATAGTGAAGGCCAAACTGAGTATACTTATCAAAACAGTTGGGGTCTTTCTACCAGAATAATTGGTGCAATTATCATGACTCATGGAGATGATGATGGAATTGTCATGCCACCAAAAATTGCTCCAACTCAGGTTATTGTTGTTGCAGCGTCTCAAGATGATGATATCGTTAGAAAAACAAACGAAATTAAAAAGCAGTTAATTAAGGCTGACATCAGAACTTCAGTTGATACATCAGATCAAACTTCTCTTGGATGGAAACTTAATGATGCCGAGCTAACTGGCATTCCCATAACATTAATTGTTGGAAAACGAGAATTAGAAAGTGGCAACTTAACCGCAAGTATTCGCTTCACAAAAACAAAACAGAAGATTTCTCTCGACAACTTAGTCTCAAATCTCACAAATCTGCTGGACACTATCCAAGCTAATATGTTCAATAAAGCAGTTGAGAAAACTAATGAGCTAAGATTTTCTGCAGAGACTTATGATGAATTTAAAAAAATTATGCTAGAAAACAGAGGTTTTATTAAAGCATTTTGGTGTGAAAATAAAGCTTGCGAGAAAGCAATTAAAGAAGAAACCAAAGCAACAACTAGATGTTTGCCTTTTTTATTTAACCAAGAAAGCGCAAAAAGTCCTAAGTATAAGGAAGAATCTGGAACATGCATAAAATGTGGTAGCAAAGCTACACATAGATGGTTATTTGCTCAAGCATATTAAATAAAACGCATAGCTTGCTAAATTAAACTATGTCCAATTCTTATAAAAACATCATCTTCACCAAACACGCTTTAGAAAGAATGGATAAGCGTTCAATTTCCAAAGATAAAATTTGGCAGGTGGTAAATCATCCAGATAAAACTTTCACCCCAAAGAGCGCGGACAAAAATGATTCTGGAGGCTACAAAAATAATATCGGTAACTCAAAAAAAGTGAGCAGGAAATATCTTAAAAAAATTAGTGACAGAAAATACCAAGCAATAGCAACTTACTTACCCAAAGAAAAAAAATACTTGGTGATCTCGACTTGTGTTAGGGGAGAAGATGATAAACAAAATATCATTTGGTGGATTATAAAAAAACTTTTTAGCAAACGAACTTATTAACGCATAAATTGCAATAATTATTACGCAAGAAATACGCAATATTCTATCTTATATAATATTTAGTTCGCTATCTGGAGTTGATGTTATACCACTAAACATCAATGCATTTTACTTCTATTCTTTTCTAGATATTTTCGTATATTACCATTACATCCCGGTGAGGATACGCCCACTGCGAAATCTCTATTTAAACTTGTTTTAAATATGAACCTCGCGGTGGGTTTTTTTTGTTAAAATTATCGACACTAAATTACAATACAAAACGCCAGGTGGCTAGTACCCACCGAAATGATATACTACATCTTATGGAAAGACAGCTCATCATCACTCACCACGCCCCTGATATTGACGCTATAGGTGCTGTTTGGATTCTCAAAAGATTTGATATGAATAAATATGCGGATGCAAAACTTGCTTTTGTAAATCCTGGAGAAACTATCTCTATGGATGCTGCAAATGAACTAGGTTTTCAACTTTATAACACCACTCACGTTGACACTGGCCTAGGTAGATTTGATCATCATCAACCTGATAAAGGCATGCAAAGACTTAGCGCGACTATGCTTGTTCATGATTATGTAGTTTCAAAAAATCTCAGTTTAGAAAAAAATGAAGCTTTAGATATCATCATTGAATTTATCACTCAAATTGATCATTTTGAAGAAATTTATTGGCCGGATGCAGGATCGTATCGCTATGCTTTTTTAATTCATGAATTAATAAGAGGTATTGAATTTGCTGATCCTCATAACGATGAATCTCAAATGCAGTTTGGCCTAACTTGTTTGGACAGTGCATACGCAGTGCTAACTCAACAAGTTAAAGCAAAAGAAATTATTGCAGAAAAAGGGCGAGAATTCACAATAGATAGAAGTGATGATGATAAAAATGTTGAAATAAAATGCCTGGCACTCTTAACAAGAAATGACGATACTCTGAAAATCGCTCAAAAACAAGGTTTCGAACTAGTAATTAGAAAAGATCAAAAACTTGGTAACATTAGAATTAAAGTTAGACCAGATAGTAAAATACATTTAAAACCTCTTTATAAAGCGATTACAGCTGTTGATCCTAAAGCAACTTGGTATTACCATCCAAGCGGAAAAATGCTACTTAATGGTACAAAGAAACATCATAATCAGATCCCAAGCAAATTAAGTGTTGACGAAGTAATAAATCTTACAAAAATATCTTTATCAAATAAAACAAAAAACGAAAAAAATAAGGAACAAAATGACACAAAATAAAAACTGTATTTTTTGTTTAATTGCAAAAGGAGAAATCTCATCGCACCAAATTTGGTCTGATGATAAACACATAGCTTTTCTGTCAATTTTTCCAAATACAGAAGGCTTTACAGTTGTCATGCCAAAAGATCATCATAGCAGCTATGCTTTTGATCAAGATGATAAAGTACTTCAAGATTTACTTATTGCAACCAAAAAAACTGCCAAAATTCTGGACAATTATTTTAGTGATGTCTCTAGAACAGGAATGTTTTTTGAAGGTTTTGGGGTCGATCACTTACACTCAAAACTTTTCCCTATGCATGGCACCGGCAACCTAAGTGAGTGGCAACCAATCGAGAGCAAAAAAAACACTAGCTACTACGAACAATACCCAGGATTTCTGTCTTCCAATGATTCCTTGCCAGCTGATAATGAAAAATTAGCCAAGCTTGCTAAAAAAATTAGACAAAATAAAGAAGGTGAAGCAAGAGAAGTTAGCCTGAAATAAAATCTCAAAATTAATGTTATAATGTTAGCCCTGTCTTGATAAGTAAAAAATCATAATTGAAATCAAAACACATTTGGAGAGGAGGTGAGTAAGAATGCCTATCATAATTAAAGCAAAAGCGGGCGATAGCACCCACGATGTTATTAAAAAATTTAAAAAAGCAGTTGTTAATTCTGATATTGTTCAGAAAACAAGAGATAGGAAATATTACGTCAAACCTTCTCAAGAAAGAGCTGTTAAAAAAACTGAACGAAGAAGACTTAGAAAACGCTCTAGAAGTTTGAAGAAAATGAAAAATATTTCCCAAACCGCGCTACAAAGAATAAGCGAGAGACTAAGTAAGTAATTCTATTAATTGAAATTTGAAGAAAAGCCGCATTTCTTAATGCGGCTTTTTAATTTTACATTAAAGTCCTCTAGGTTAAACTTTTGTGAGTATTTTAGGCGAACTGCCTAGACTCACAAAAGTTTAACCTAGAGGACAATTTTACTGAAACTAAAAATCTGATAATTAAGAATTGGGATTTCCTTTGACTTTGGCACGAATATCAAACTCCCATTGATCACCAGAACTAGTATCAAAACTTTTTGAGTTCGTCATAGAATAAAAATTGATCAAATGATTGCTAAGTGTTTCCTCAATTTCTTTTTTCTCTTGATTTAAATCTCCAATACTCAACTTTAATGAAGTGGCCTGAGGATCACTATTTATTTTTGACTTTCTTTCTTTTACTTGTTCATTCATAACGTTTACTTCATTTTGAACTTCTTGTAATGGAGCATCATTTTCAAAAAGACTTTTAAAACTCTCTCGTTTTTCTTTGAGTTCATTTTTAAGTCTTGTTAACTCATTAGCATTCCTTTCAATAATATTCTGCAAATGACTGAGAGTATCAGCAAGTTCGTCAGAAGCTTTTACCTCATCATCTGCATTTGAATCCGAAGTATTGGCTCTACTTTTCCCAGCTTTTGCTAGAGCAGAAATGGCAAGATCCTCACCGCTCTCTAATTTTTTGTCATCATTGTCGTTCATATCTACCTTTCGTATGAACCCACTCTAACTCATTAAAAGACTAGACTCAATATGTAAACTAAATATTTAAATTGCTACTTTGTCACTTAGTAACTAGACGTGTATACTATATCTTATTAAGAAACTATTTAGGAATACAAATTTATGAAAAAATCCACCAAGATTGTGGCGACAATTGGTCCTGTTACTGAAACAAAAGAAATTATGATGGATTTAATCAATGCAGGTATGGATGTTGCTAGATTTAATACCAAACATGGAACACTCCAATGGCATCAAAGCAGAATAGCAAGAATGGTAGAAGTTGCAGCCGAAATGAAAAAACCAATCTCAATATTACTAGACTTACAAGGACCTGAAATTAGAATTACTCTTCCAACTAATGAACCATTCGAAGTAAAAATTGGCGATAACATTACATTTACATCTGATAATAAAACTAAAAATCCTAAAACTCCAATTATTCCTCAGATAGTTATTGATAGTCTTGACATTGGAAATGAGATATCAATTGATGATGGTATAGGAGAGTTTGAAATAATTGAAAAGCATGCAACTAGTTTTGTTGCAGCTGTAAAAGGTAATTTCAAAATCAGACAAAGAAAAACTTTAAACACTCCAGGAAAAAATATTGATCTTCCTTCTTTAATTGAAACAGATTTCAAACAACTTGATGGAGCTGATAATGATCATATAGACTTTATCGGACTTTCATTTGTCAGAAACAAACAGGACATCAGAGACTTAAGAAAAGAAATGGAAAAAAGAAATCTTACCGCAGATATTATTGCCAAAATAGAAAACCAATCAGCTATAGAAAAATTTGATGAAATAGTAAATGAAGCAGATGCAATTATGGTCGCTAGAGGTGATCTTGCAGTCGAAGTTCCATTTGAAGAATTGTCTCACTGGCAAAAGGTTTTAATTCTTAAATCAAGAAAAGCAGGAAAACCTGTGATTACTGCTACCCAAATGTTAATGTCTATGGTAAAAAATCCAAGACCAACTAGAGCTGAAGTTTCTGACGTTGCTAATGCAATCTATGACGGAACTGATGCTGTAATGCTTTCAGAAGAAACTACTATTGGTGCTTTTCCTGTCAAAGCAGTCGAAACTCAAGCTAAAATTGCAGCTTTTAATGAAGCTTTCACTAAAATCAAGCCTATACAAACATTAGACTTAGATGAAACTGCATACATTGCCCGTTCGGCTGTTGCACTTTTAGAAATTTCAACAAACTCTGAAACAAGTATCATCATTGATAAAATTGTATGCTTAACAGAAACAGGCAGAACAGCAAAGTTAATTTCAAGATTTAGACCAAGTGTTCCAATTCATGCGATAACAAGCAACGTACAAACATACAAAAAACTCAATCTTGTTTTTGATGTTACTCCACATATAGTAAATTTACCAGACAATATCGTACTCGAAAATTCTGAAAAATTATTTCAAGAACTCAAAGATAATAAAATTACTAAGTCAGGTGAGAGTATTCTGCTAATACATGGAAAATTCTGGGGTATGCCAGGGTTAACGAATACATTATCAATTTTAAGAATTCCTTAACTGGAAGAAAGACTATTATGGGGAAAAAATCAGGAAGTTTTTTATCACTATTAACTGGGGTAGCTTTAGGTGTTGCAGCAACTTTTTTTTCAAAAAAAGAAAATAGAGAAAATACAAAAAAACTAGCAAAAAAAACAGTTGGTAAAGCAAAAATCGAGATTAACAAAGCTACCAAAAAAACAAAAGCTGTTGCTAAAAAAATTACTTCTAAAGGAAAAAAGATTAGAAGTGAAATCGAATCAGAAGCAAAAAAAATTAAAAAATTGCAGATGCAAAGAATTAATATCCGTAAATAACATTTGCAACTGTATTCTACCAAAAGTTATCTCGTGCTGAAGAAATTTGCTCGAGAGAATTAAATTAGTTTGGTTTATAATATATACCCTAGATATGTCTAGTTATGCACCAATAGCTCAGTTGGATAGAGCAACTGCCTTCTAAGCAGTAGGTCCCAGGTTCGAGTCCTGGTTGGTGCACAGTTTTTAAAAACATCAATTTGGTGGTATTAGCTCAGTTGGTTAGAGCGCCGCTCTGTGGCAGCGGAGGTCGCCGGTTCGAATCCGGTATACCACCCATTTGATTGATATATCAATCTAAATTTACAATAAAATATGCATTCATATTAATTTGGACACAAAACTTCTTCAAAATTCCATGCTATACTAAATATATTAAAAAAATGTTAACAATATATTGTTTGAGGTAGAAAAAGTACTTAAGAACATTCCCGAAGTAACTCATCTTGGTAATCCAATCCTTAGACAAAAATGTAATCATGTCACTCAAAAAAAACTTAATAAAACTGCGGACATTTTGATTAAAATTACGAAAAAATATTAATGAGCAAAGATTTAGAACAAAAATTAGTTAGTTGTACACCAGATATTCTTAAGCCTAAATTACCAGTTGGTTTCTGTTACGAACCTAGTGGTTTAATTGTTAAAGCATTCACTGGTATAGAAACTCCACAAAAAAAAGCTACAATATTAAAACCAACAAAAGATCATATTTTAAAATATGGTCATACTACAAAAACATCTTCAGAAAATCACACAAGTGAAGTAGTGCTGTTTTATCTTAGTAATCCATGGAACTATTTTAATAGTAGATTACAAGCAACAAATGTAGATTCTCCAACTGATGAAATACAATCAGATATTCAAAAATTAAGAGAAGAAGCTCCAAAAATATCACCAGAATCTATGGTGCTACTAAAAAGTCCTTTAGAATACATTAGGCAATCAGAAATAGATAAATATCTAAAAGAAGATTTTTCTCTTAATCAACTAGAAATAGCAATGGCGCCAGATTTAGCTTTAGTTAATGTTAGTAATCTAGATTATATTAAAACTCCATTTTCGTCTGAGTCAGAAGGAGAAGAATCTTTAGGTAATTTTTATCAATTTTTAGATACATGTGTAGATGAATTATTTAATTTACCTAATCTTAATAAAGATACGCTGCAACATTTAGCTGGAATATGTAGACGCTTGGATATAATAACTAATGCATTTTTGTATAAATCGGGTTCATATAAACTAGACAATCCAGCACTATTAGATAAAATTGCTTCAAAAATAGAAACTCTTTCTGCTGAAAACAGTAAATGTACACCAGCCCACCTGCAAGCATTATTTGATTTTTTGTCATATTTTAAAATGAATAGCGATAATACAAATAAACTTCTTTCGAAAATATTAGAAACACAAAATTTCTCTCATCCTCTTTCAAATGAACTAACATATCAATTGTATCCAGAAGATAGAGTAGACGAGACACAATCTAGAATTGGAATAGAAATAGAAGGAGTTTTCACTGTTTTATTTGGTCAATTTCCACAAGGGTTTGAGATGGGAGTAGATGGAGGTGGCACTTTGCCAGAATTAAGAAGAGATTATAATAGTCTTCATTTTGATAACACATATAAAAAACAACTCTTTGATTTGTGGTATTTTGCTAAAATGACTCAACTTAAAGGAGCTAGTTTACATATACATATAGATGAACCAAATAAAGATAAACTAGAGAAACTTCAAAAATTGTTTGGAGAAGATATTAACACTATTGCTCGAAATAATCTGGGTACTGTTGAAATTAGACTCAATCTTTCATCATATGAAATAAAAGATGGAAAAACTATTTTGAATATTGGATCTCCTTTTTTTCATTCCCAATATGACATAACAACTCTTATACAAATACTGATAGATTACAGCGACACTAGATCGTTAAATACACAAAATTTAGAAACCCTACCAACATTTTGGAAGTACAGACTTACAAAAGGCATAGAAAAACAACAGGGGGGGAAATTTAATTTCGATCAAGTAATGAAGATATTAGAAGAATCTGGGTGGAATTATAACGTAATAACTGAAGCCTTTAAACATTTAGATGGATCTTTAACTATTGATCAAGTAATGAAGATATTAGAAGAATCTAGGTGGAATTATAACGTAATAACTGAAGCCCTTAAACATTTAGATGGATTTTTAACTATTGATCAAGTAATGAAGATATTAGAAGAATCTGGGTGGAATTATAACGTAATAACTGAAGCC
>JAHIVL010000033.1 GCA_018816485.1 Patescibacteria group bacterium
AACTTGGAAAAATCTCAACCATGCTTTGGAGCGAATGTGCTATAGCTAAAAATAGAATAAAAATTGAAGAAATAATTAATAAAAAAAGACAATATATAATACACTGGGCAGGACATGAAAGAGGTGTCAGCCTGCTAAAATATACCAGAAGCGATATTCTACTCTTCTTTCTAAGAGAATATTATAAAAAACAAAAATTTGGCTTAATAAAATATTACTTAAAAGTATTATTTATATTTGTAACTAATCGAAACTAAATTCTTGGGTTAATGGACAAAACGAGTGTGTTTTTTGAGTAAAGACACTACTGTTTCTGAGATAAAAAGTAAGCGACTAGATATTTTCTTTTGTTAATTGATAAGCCTCTATGAAGTCTCAAAAGTAGTTTGAGATGTGAGTTAATATAATGGACCCCATAAACCACACAGTGATGTAAGATGTATACGAGGACAAAATGTATGCAAAATTCACTGCGTAAAATATTTACGCCAAAGTTAAAGCTAAAAGTTGCACTTGAGGCAATAAAGGCAGAAAAAACGATAGCACAGATATAGAAAATATTTTTTCACAAAAAAAAATATTGGTATCATCGATAACTGATTTAAAGTTATCACCTGGAGTAGTAGTAAATAAGTTCATTACTAATAATGAAAAATTAAGTTTAACAAAACAGGTTGAGTTATTAGGAGTATCTAGATCTAGTCTGTACTACCAACCAGTACCTACAGATTTCAAAACTCTTGAAATTATGAATCAGATTGATGAGATTTATACAGAACAACCATTCTATGGATCAAGAAGAATAGCGGTAATATTAAGTAATAAACGAAAGGAGAAAATTAATAGAAAAGTGGAAGCAAGTTCTTAACTACACACATGAGAAAATAAAAAAATCACTGTTGGAGGGAAAATCTGTTGTTTATGATGATACAAATGCGAAAAAAGAACATAGAGATAAGTTAAAAGAAATTGCGCAAGAATGTTCATCAACTGCAAAGATTGTGTTTTTAGATACTCAAATGACGGAAAATGTGTTAAGGTTCACTTCTTCAGATACAATTGAATCTTGGTTGGAAACTAATATTGGAAAAAGCTCATCCTGATTTGTTCTAAAGCAGGGAGCAACCTATTTTTACTCGAGTGTTTTTTTGTACCCCGTATTGGACACTCGAACCTCTGTTATAATTTATTTCTATGAAAAGTAAAAAAGGAATTGCTCTAATCCTTCTCTCATCATTGATGTTTGGTAGTTATGGAATTTGGTCACGCCTCATGGGTGGTTCTTTTGATGTTTTTTATCAGGGTTGGACGAGAGCTCTTATTATTACTGTTTTACTTTTTCCTATTTTGCATTGGAAAAAGCAATTAATTTTAATAAAGAAAAATGACTTACGTTGGTTTATAACTTATCTTTGTTTTACATCATTCACCCAAGCTCCTTTGTATTACGCATATAACCACATGGATATTGGGACAGCAACAGTGCTTTTTTTCGCAACTATGCTACTGACAATGTATGGTTTTGGCTTCATTTTTTTGGGTGAAAAATTATCAAAAGTAAAAATCATTGCATTTATCATTGCTTTAATTGGGTTGTTTGTTAGTTTTTCTTTTTCACTTACGGCATTTTCTCTCTTAGCAGCTTTTGCGGCAATTCTTAATGGTGTTGCTAGTGGAGGCGAGGTTTCTTCTTCAAAAAAACTTTCAGGCACTTATTCAGCTCTTTATATTACTTGGTTAAGTTGGGTCATCATTTTGATTACAAACTTACCAGTATCATTGCTATTGGGTGAAGTGCAACATTTACCATCATTTTCAATAGTTTGGCTATATCAGTTGGGATATGTTGTTGCTGGAATTGTTGGGTTTTGGTCTATTATCGAAGGATTAAAATATGTGGAAGCAAGTATTGGAGGATTAATAGGCTTGTTGGAAGTAGTTTTTAGTATCGTTTTTGGTATTATTCTTTTTTCCGAAGGATTAACAATGCGTAGTGGATTAGGTGCTTTGTTTGTGTTGTCTGCAGCGGCATTACCTCATGTTGCAGAGCTTTATAAAAATAAGCTTAGCTTAAAAAGAAGTTCCTAACTTCGTCCACGACGGAGAGCTTTTTATTTTCCTCAAGTTTTTTTGAATCCAACAAGATGGTTTGAACTCATCATATCTGGTATAATCAAACTATGACATATTCAAACAAACTAGAGTCATTTAACAAGCGTGATGACTATGCTCGAGAGTGTGAATTTTTATTAGAGAAAATGAGAAAAACAATAGAAGGTCCAATTTTGGATGTTGGATGTGGCAGAGGAGGAATGATAGAGCTACTCAAGTCAAACAATTTAAATGTTTTTGGAGTTGATCCAATTTACGAATTGTTAACCAACTTAAAAGACCACAATGTTGTTGAAGCTGTTGGTGAAGCTTTGCCTTATCCGGACAATTATTTTGGAACAATATATTTTATGCATTCTTTTGCACATATACCCGATCCAGACAAAGCAATTGATGAGGCATATAGAGTTTTGAAACCAAGGGGATCTCTATTCATTATTACTCCTAATAGTCAATTTGAGACCATCATTAGCCCGTTGAAAAAAATGTTGCAAGTTATTGGAAGACATACTCCAGATGAAACAGTGCAGAAGCATTTTAATCCAGCACAATTAAGATCAAAAATACTAAAGCAATTTAGCGATGTTGAAAGTTTTACATTTGGAAAACTGAAATTCCAAAGGATAATTGCGACTTCAAAAAAGAGCTAGAAGTTCTAACATAGTCCAACAGTGTGATCCCTTCGCTAAAGTTACTACACAGTGGATGAAATTTGAGCTGAATTTGTGTCTGGAATAGGAATTAAACTATCAAGATAATCAATTATCATTTTCTTAAGTTTTTCTTGATCAACAGATAGACCAGCTTCAAATTTAACCCATGGGTCATTAACTTCCAACTCATCTCCAAATCTGTTGCTCCAAAATTGACCATTTTGTATTGTTTGGAGAACTCTAACTTCATTTTTTAGAGCTACTCCTTCTGGCCTAATTAAGCCCCATGAGTATCTTAGTTCATCTGCAATTTGTAAATGTTTACTTTCTAGTATCTGTGTATTGTGTTTTTCAGAAAGAGTATGCCTATAAATATCTAGATGAGATAGATAAGTTTCTTCTTCTCCTTGAAGACTGAAGTACTTTGCAGTAAAAAACGGTACTCCATGATTATGATCACAAAAAGAAAAAATTAAAGTATCGCCTCTATAATCTTGACTCAATCTTAAAGTCAAATAGCCTATATCATTTGATCCTACAACTTCTCCATTGATTCTATATGGCGTCTCCAATATGTTTGGTAATTTCTGAAAACCGTTTGTAAGGATGTTCTCAACTTCTTCATAAATATACCCAGCTGGTTGTTGTGGGGCAATAAGTGTTTCTCGTATTATTACCTCCTTTGCTCCAAATTCACCGTCAAGAGTTAGAAATGAAGTGGAAGGAAGAGGAACAGTGTTATCTTGATTGCGGTACATATTTCGAACTAGCTTCTCAGCAGTATGTATTGCGTCAATAAGATTAGAGCCCGCAACAAACTTATTTAGTGCAAAGACAAAGTCTTTGATTGGAAGCTTTTTATGTGTTCCATAGAAAACCAATGCTTCACCTGCATTTGTCATAGTACCTAATTGATCTATAGTAGTATCCTGGGGAGGAATAGCAAACGATAACGTATTCCTTCGACCATCAACTGCGATGTACAAACTTCCAAGTCTATCCGTATTTAGCACTTCAATCCACAAAGGAGTATTAGATTGTGTTTGATTTTCTAAAATGACCAGTAACTCTTCAGGAAGTAGTTCTTTATATATCTTCTTATCATAATTTTTTAGTAATTCACTGTTTTTATTTTCAACAATTTCACCCATCAAAGGTTTCTCTTTGATTGGTTGAGCAATCAACCATTGAATAATTGAATCTTGCGTATGTCGAACACAACCAGGACAATGTTTTATTGCCAATTCTTGAGTATTTTCATTAATTATAGGAGGTCGTTGACAGCTATGACAGTAAAAAACTATTTCTTTATCCGCTACATTGGGTGTTTGTAGAATTTCGCGTTTTTTCACAATTCTTTCTTTTTGTAAATTTTTATTACTATAAACTATATTATACTATAAAAAATTTACCCCAATGTCCCAATCAACGCTCTAGGCTTTGGTTTTAACTCCAACCATATCAATCTGTGAAAAACGACCACGAACTTCATTCCAAAATTTATCGGCAAGTTTGTCGGAGTAGACACTGTTGTTGCCTTTTTCCATTCCGGAGCAAAGTTTTCTTTCCCAGAATCTAACAATATCGACGACTTCAAAGCCAAGCTTGTGAAATTTGGTAGCGGTTAATCTCGATTTGGGATTTATTGCAAACTCATTATTGACTCCATCAAACTTATCAAACAATTTTTCATTTTGATTTGTCATCAAATCGTAGTATTTTTTGTATTTAGTTGTTGCCACAATGATCACTGTCACACATGTATAGCTTCTCTCTATATTCTTTAAACATTCTTGTAGTGCTAAATTTATTAGCCAGCAAAATTGATTTTTGCATCATGGCAACCCATTCTTCTGGAACGTCATTACCATTTCTTTTGAAGAATAGAGGCGAAACCGTTTTTTCTAGTTGCCGGTAAAGATCTTCTGATAAGTTTGCATGATCCAGAACCCAGCCTGTATTTTTCCAATCAACTTCAGCAGCCCAACCTCCAGCAATAGTTAAATTAAGTACGCCATTGCTAACGGCTTTCATTCCTGATGTACCACTGGCTTCTTTACCAATTTCAGGAGTGTTTAACCATACGTCAGATCCTCTTGTGAGTATTTGAGCAATCTCAATATTATAATCTGGTATAAACAATGCGTGGCCCACAAGTTCTCGCTTCATAAAACCAATAACTTCTTGAAGTATTTGTTTCCCTTGGTTGTCTCCTTGGTGTGCTTTACCAGAAACTAGTAGTTGAATTGGTCTGTTTTCATCTCTAACTATTACTCTCAGTCTTTCAATGTCTTCAAAAATCGCTTCTAATCTTTTGTAACCCGCTAATCTTCTTGCCCAAGAAATAACTAGGAAATTTGGATTATAGCCATAACCTGTTTGCTGTTTTACAAAGGCTTCCAATTTGATTTTTTGTTGTTTGTGAGCCTCCCATAAGGACTGAACATTGCCTTCGGAATTCTTCACACTTGGTTCTTGCCAAGTTGGAAGATGGACACCATTGGTAATATTGGTCCAATTATATTCTGGCCAAATTTTCATTGAAAAATTAGTGTGGACTTGAGAAACACCGTTAGCTCTTGAAGACGTATTTAAGGCTGCGCGTGTAATTGAAAATATATCAGGACTTTTGTCTGGTCCAACACCATCGCTTAAAAGTAATTCATTGCTGATGCCCATTTTATCGGCATAATATTTGGAAAAAACCTTAAGTAAATCCATAGAGTATTCCTGGTTTCCAGCAGCTACTAAAGTGTGATTAGTATAGACAGTTTTCTCTATAGCATTAGCTTTTGCAGTTTCATAGTTAATATTATGAGTATCCATCATTTCTCTGATGAGCTGCCAATGTAAAAAATTCGGTCTACCTTCATTCATATGATAAATTTCAGGATGAATTCCAAGAGCTGTTAGCATTTTAACTCCGCCAATCCCTAAAATTATTTGTTGCTTTAGCATGGACTCTTGAGTGCCACTATAAAGAGTTGAGGTTATACTTCTTTCGCTAGGCAAGTTTTGATCTGTTTCAGTATCAAGAAGGTAAAGGGTGACGTTTTCTGAAAAAGTTTTCTTCCAGCATCTGACCCAGACATCAACTTCGGTCATATGAACCTTAATAAACAGGGGCATTTCATCTTTGTAAACATGTTCCATGCCACTTGTGACAGGATCAAAAAGATAATTTTCTTCAGTTTGCATACCATCTTTAGAAATCTTTTGTACAGCATTAAAGCCCCTATATAATAGTCCGATACCTATAAAAGGAATATTTTCATCCGCAGCTTGTTTGATGGTGTCTCCAGAGAGAATTCCGAGTCCCCCTGCATAGATTGGTAAATCTTTGTCAAAGCCGAACTCAGCACAAAAATATGCGATTGGGTTTTTATTAGTTAGTTCCATTTCTAAAGTGTAGTGGAAAAATTCGAATTGAGCAACTTTAAATTTGATGTTCAAGTTTGATGCTAGAACTGCAAAAAAGTCTGGGGATTCTTCATCCCTATATTTACTGTATAATACAATTTCATGAAAATCAGAAATATAGCCATTATTGCTCATGTTGACCACGGAAAGACAACTCTTGTGGATGGAATGCTAAAGCAAACTAAGACTTTTCGTGATAACCAGGCAGAGATGCAACAAACAACTATTCTTGACAGCAATGATCAGGAAAGGGAAAGAGGCATTACTATTTTAGCTAAAACTATCTCAGTTATGTATGAAGGTACCAAAATAAATATTATTGATACTCCGGGGCATGCTGATTTTGCAGGAGAAGTCGAACGAGTTATTAATATGGCAGAAGGCGCACTCTTAATTGTTGATGCAGCTGAAGGTCCATTACCACAAACCAGAT
This sequence comes from Patescibacteria group bacterium, assembly GCA_018816485.1. Taxonomy (GTDB): domain Bacteria; phylum Patescibacteriota; class Microgenomatia; order UBA1400; family PJMF01; genus VFLK01. The sequence goes on from JAHIVL010000033.1 coordinate 6,619, forward strand.
TTGTTTTGGAAAAAGCTTTGGAAAATAAATTGAAAATGATGGTTGTGATCAATAAAATTGATCGAAAAGACGCAGAGCCAGAAAGAGTTAAAGCAGAGATTGATGATTTGTTTTTGCAACTCGCCAATTCTGATGATCAACTAGAATTTCCAGTGCTTTATGCAGTTGCAAGAGATGGAAAAGTTTGGGAAGAAATGCCATTGTCTTTTGACGAAGAAGGTGATTTAGAGCCATTATTTAAGGAAATACTTGAAACTGTACCAGCGCCTAATGGCCAAGCAGAAAAACCATTTAAAATGTTTATAACAAATATAGAACATGATAATTATAAGGGTGTTTTTGCAGTTGGTAAAGTTAATCAAGGAACATTGAAGATAAATCAAGAAATATTAATGCTTGAAGAGAATACCAAAGTTGGATCATTCAGAGTTCAAGGAATTTTTACCAGTGAAGGTTTGAACACAATTCCAGTTGTAGAAAGTTATCCAGGGGATATTATTTCAATTACTGGTACTTCTCAAGTTAAAATTGGTCAAACTCTTGCCGATCCAGCAGATCCTAAAGGTTTTCCAATGATAACTATCACTGAGCCTACCTTGAATATTCAAATTGCTGCAAGTACATCACCAGTTCTTGGCAGAGAAGGTGCATTTTTTACCGTGAGACAAATAGGATCTAGATTAGAAAGAGAACGTAAAACCAATATCGGTTTAAGAATCGTTCCAAATTCCAATGGTACAGGTTTTATTGTTTCTGGTAGAGGAGAGCTTCATTTGGCTGTGTTGATTGAAAATATGAGACGCGAAGGTTACGAGTTCGAAGTTGGTAAACCAGAAGTTATTATTAAAGAAATTGACGGTCTTAAAAGCGAACCTAGTGAAGAATTAATAGTTGAAATTGATGCTGAGTATACAGGTGTAGTAGTTGAAGAATTAGGAAAAAGAAGAGCTCAGATGAAGGATTCTGTTACTAATGAAAAGAATGTAACCAAGATGATTTTTGAAATAACCACTAGAAACCTACTTGGTTTTAGAAGTGAAATTTTGACAAAGACCAGAGGAAATGGTTTATTTGCAAGTAGATTCTTGGGATATTTTCCAGTTTCAGCTGTAGTTTCAAAAATTAGAAATGGTGTTCTAATTGCTTCTGAGTCAGGAACAACTACTGCTTATGCTCTTGACTCAATTCAAAATAGAGGTCTCACCTTTATTATTCCAGGAGAGTCTGTTTATGAAGGTCAGATCATTGGATTAAATAAAAAACAAGAAGATATGGAGATGAATGTTGCTAAAGGTAAGAAACTTACTAATTTTCGCGCTAACGCTGATTTTGGAGTTCAATTAACTCCACCAACTATTTTGAGTTTAGAGCAATCTTTAGATTTCTTAGAAGATGACGAGCTTTTAGAAGTTACTCCTAAATCTCTAAGATTGAGAAAAAGAGTTCTAAATAAACAAGAAAGAAATAAAGCTTCTAGAAAAAATTAATTTTTTTGCCAAAACTCTTAGTTTTTATAAGACAAACTGTCCATTTTCATAGATTAGGAGCTTTCTGCCGTTGGTTAAAATAGCAGTAACAGTTCTGTCGACAGTACTAACGATGTCTGTATGGACTGAAGAGTTATTGTAGCCCATTTTTCTCCATTCATTATTTTTTACCTTAGAAGCATCGCCTTTGTAACAATCTTTGTAGGCCATACCAACAGCGATGTGAGTATTTCCAAAAGGACCGCCAATATTTTCGTCATATAGGGTTTCTGCCATCAAATGAGTGATTCTTGAAAGTCGTTTGTCAGTGAGCGAAAACTCACCAATTTTATTAGCATTTTTGGTTTCAATCATATTTCTAAGAACTTTTTGTCCTTTTTTAGCGACGGCCTCAGTAACTAAACCATTTTTAAATTCAAGTTCTACACCATTAATAATATTTCCGTATCTGTAAAGAGGTTGATTAAATTTCATCCAGCCATTTGTTCCTCTCCAATCAGGAGAAGTAAAATGCTCAAAACTTGGAATGTTAGCACCGCCTCCACTCCTCCAGGCTCTATTTGCCCCTAATTTAACTGTTAAATCGGCATCTGGTCCTACTATGTGTAGCGTTTCAATTTCAAGTTTATTTAATTTGATATTAATATCTTTTTGCATTTGAGTTAGCAGTCGCCATTCTTCAACTGGATTTTGTTTGTCTAAAAAACAGGCATTTATTATTTGTTCCCAATATTCTTTAAGAGTGAGTCCGACCTTATCAGCTTTTGCCTGAGTACCATACAGTCCTACAGTCCAAGTAAATTTATTATTTCTTTCTTTTTCAAACTGCCATTCCCTATATGGATATCTAGCAAGTTGAGCCTTCATGATCTTTTTTGAATCAATATTGATTAATTCTTCTAGATCAGTCTCAGCTATTACGGAGATCACATGATCAAGAAGATTCGATTTTGCTTTAAAATATTTTTTAGGAAAATGGATAAGCTGTTCGTCAGATGCTAACTCGAAAAAATCTTTTGTAAAATTGCCAGTTGGTATTAGTCTCATAATTGGATGGCCACCAGACTTAAGTACTGCAATTTGTAGCTCTTTCGCGAGTGGTTTCGCAACATCGGGAACGTTAATTTCAACAACTTCTCCCTTTTTAATCCCAGTTCCAGAATTCAATGCAAAGTTCACCAGAACATTGGCGTATCGTTCTAGGATTATCTGTGTTGGCTTATATAAGTTTTTCATTATTTTTTCCTTAATAATACTTCAATTAATGACCTAATTTTTTTATATGCTCTAGCTCGATGTGACATTTGGTTTTTGAGTCTATCTCCAAGTTGAGCAAACGTTTTCTCATATCCTTCTGGGATGAAGATTCTATCATAATCAAAGCCGGCACTTCCGATTATTTCTTTTCCAATGAATCCCGCTTGAATTTCCTCAAAAGTTTCATATTCTTTGGATTTTGGATCATAGTAACAGACTGCGGTTAAATACCTGGCCGATCTTTCTTCTGGTAGTTGCTTGTTTTTTAATCTTTTTAGAACCTCAAAATTTCTTTCGTCTGATGTTCCGTTAAACCACCTATTGCTGTGTATCCCAGGAAGACCATCCATACCATCGATAATAATTCCTGAGTCGTCCGCAATACATGGTAAGTTAACTATGCTGGAATAGATCCTAGCTTTTAAAATTGCGTTAGCAATAAAAGTTTTGCCAGTTTCTTTAGCGTCAAAATCTTTTAGTTCTGGGAAATCACTTGGAAAAACTAACTCAACATCGAGAGTTTTAAATAGCTCTTTTGCTTCATTTTGTTTACCCTTGTTTTGTGAGGCAAACAATATTTTCATGTAACTGTGATCAAAGATTTCAAAATTATTTTCCTCCGAGCATTCCACCTAAACCACCAGTCATGGATTGAAGTTTCTTAGCAGCCAATTCTTGAGATTTTTTAATTGCTTTGTTAAGAATTTCAATTGCTTCTGGACTTGAAATTCCTTGAACTGAAAATTGCTTAATTTTTTGATCTCCTGAAATAACAACTAGGATATCACCTTCTTCAATTCTAATTTCTTCTGATTGAAGTTGTTTTTGCATTACCTGAGCTTGTTTTCTCAATTTATTAAGATCTCCTAATGCACTTAATGGATTTGCCATACATACCTTTCAGATTTTTAATTGTGTTCATTAATACCATCAGATTCTACTACACCTTCGCTTCGTAAGCTACAGATGAATTAAATCAAAAAACATTTACATCAGTGCTTGAGATGCTAGTTGGGCCAATGAATCATTGTTATCAATTTCAACTAGTTCTGCCTTAGCAGGAGTTTGAGTTAGAATAAAATCAAGTTTTAAGTATCCGTCAGCAATGTTTTTTACAAATTCTTGGATTAAGGTATTGAATTTTGGTTGAGCCAGTTGTTCTTGGTGAAATTTATAAAACACACCAATAGTTGCCTCACCAATTTTTCCCGATATTGGGTTTGCAGATCTTAAAAGTGACGCGATTGTAGAGTTATCTTTTGCTACTAAATCAACAAAATTATTCCACTTCTCGCAAAGCTTATTTCCATCGCCATCTAACTCGAGAGAAGAAGTAACTTCAGTTGCTCTTTGATTTGATATAGGGTTGTCGTTTTCGGAATTAGAGCTAAAATTGGCAACAGTGATTGAGTCAGTTGCAGGAGTAGTAAGATTATTAACCTCTAAATTTTTGGGATTTTTTTTTTACTCGTTGTTTTGTTGATCTATCAATCAACTCCAATATCTTTAATTCTAGGGTAAGATGAGGAATTGGGCTAGGAGTTGATAAGAAATCATTGCTTAATTCGGTTAATAAAAATTGTGAAATTTTTTGATTGACGATTGGTCTACCTTCTTTAACATTTAAGTTTTGAAGCAGACTAGTGTGCAGGGTTTCTAAGAGTGATTTGTGAAAAAATTTTTGTTCAATATTTTTATTTCTGAGGTTTTCAAATATTTCTACGACTTTAACTTCATTTTTATCAAGTAAGTTATCAATTAGGTTGGTAATTTCTCCATCTATTGAAGAAGAAGAATAAACCCCGACTTCTTTGGCAGTTACTTTTCCTGCTTGGGCTGTCATTTCTAGTAATTTGATTGCGTCTCTAAAACTTCCATCAGCTCTTTGAACTATCATCTCTAGAGCGTCGTCTTCGAATTTTATTTTTTCATTAATCAAGATTTTTTTGAGAGTGTTAATTAGTTCGTTTTTTGTAGCTTTATGAAACTCCACCGTCTGGCATCTAGAAACTATTGTTGGTGGAATTTTATGAATCTCTGTAGTGGCAAGTATAAATATTGTATGCTGCGGAGGTTCCTCCAAAAGTTTGAGCAAAGCATTGAACGCTTCTGTAGTGAGCATGTGAGCTTCGTCAAGGATAAAAACGGACATTTTACCTGTTTGAGGAGGTAGAAATGCTTTAGACTTAAGTTGTCTAATATCATCAATACCACGGTTGCTAGCGGCATCCATTTCTTGAACAACAAAAGAAGTGCCTTCAAATATTTTTCTAGAGAAATCAGTGTCATCGTCAGGTTCAACTAATTTTTGAGTATCGTCCTTAATTTTGGCAACATCTTTTTTGGAACTTTTTCCAAAATAAGCCAAGTCAACCTGATTAGAATTTTTTGGATCATTAACAATCGCACCAATAATTCTTGAAGAAGAAGTCTTTCCAGTTCCTTTTGGACCAGTAAACAAGAGTGACTGAGGGAATTTACCAGCATCCATCATCCTTTGAAGTTGAGTTCTTACAGAATCTAAATGCAGATCTTCAATTTTAGTCGGTCGATATTTTCTGTTCCAGTTAATCATGGTGATACCCAAGTAAGTGCATTATGCCATGCTCTAAATAAAAACAAAGTTGATTATCAACTAATTTCCCGTAACGTTTTGCGTTTGATACTGCCTCAGGAAAACTAATAACTACATCGCCTAGATGAGGAGGAATTCCTACCGGTAATGGAAAATCATAAAGATCATTTTTCTCATGTTGTGGGAAAGATAAAACATCTGTTTCTCCAGAGTGTTTGAGCTCAGATTCATTTAATTGTTTGATTTTTCTTTTTCCAACAATAGAGATATCGATTTGGGCGTGATCAATATTTTTTTCTTTTAACACTAATCTAGCAGTTTCTCTCAATTTTTTGCGATTGATAGGAAAACGTGAGCCGACATGTAGGTTGATAATAAGCATACTAATACAAGATACTACAATGAGAGACAAAATTGAATATGAAAATGAAGGGACTAGCTTTCGACAATGAACTTTTTAGCAGAAAGCAGTGATCTCTCAATACTTTCGAGAATGTTTTGTTGGCTGTCAGGAAATTTATCAATTAGGAAATCCAAAATTTTAGGATTGTGATAATCATCCTGGCATAATCTTAAAAATTGCTTTTTATCCTCTTGATTCTCGAAGTTATCAAGCAGAGTACTTGCAATTGCTATATTCATGATAGAGATTAAAATTTTTGTCGCATCATCGGCATATTTATTTTCAAAAATAGCTAGAAATTCATTAATTTTATCCAAGGGTAATAAGGATTTATAATAAACTTGTTTTAGATAATCTACATTTATTAAGTTGTTATTCATATTTAGTCTATCGATCTTCTTTAAATAATTTATCAAAATAAATTGGTCCAAGTGGTACTTCGTTTTTAGGATCATCTACAAACATTAATAAAACTTTTCCTTTAGATTTTGGACTCCAAATTCTACCTTTAATGATAATTTCAGGAGAAGCTCCAAATTGTTGTTGGAATTGGTTTTTGCGATCAATATTACCAACAACGCCAACCACTGCAATTCTTTCAGCAGGATTAATTACTACCATTTTTCTAAATTTGTACCATGATTTTAGATCTTTATAATTAATGTTCCAATCTTGAAGTTGATAAAGTTGAAGACTAAAATAATATTTTTCAAAATCCTCAGCTTCTTGGGTAATATCACCATGATTTACAAACCATCCAAAAGCACTTCTAGATTTATCAAGGCCCGCTTCCAATAAATTTATATGGTTCGTTAATTTGTCATTTGGAGATCTTTTTAAATGAGCTTCGCTACTCATTATACCGGTTGAATGATTGAGTCTGTGTTCATCTAGCTCGGCAACTATGTCAAAACCAAGAAGATCACTAAGCTGTTGTTCTAAGTAAAGCTCGGATTGATTTTCTAACTGTCCAGCTGGAAGTGAAAGTAAATTATTTAGTTTTTCAAAAATTGAGTTAAATTCTTCTGCTGAAATTTTAGATTCTAACTGTTTTTCTCCAGAATTATTCTGATTAAATTCTTCGATAACTTTACTTTCGACAGAGCTATTAGATATGAGTGTCTGATTTTTTTCTACTAGATCAAACTGTCCAAGATTTTCGATTCTTAAATTTCTGTCTTGAAGCCAGTTTAATATTTCTTCATTGTCCCGATAAAAATTAGTTTTAGATTTCTCCAAAAATAATTTCAATTTGCGTACTTGTTCAGATGGTTGTTGTGTTTGGGCAGACATCAATATTGTATTCTACATTAGAAGTGCAACCCAACTCAACTACAGGAGCTTAATTACTCAAGAATTTAATAGCTTGATTAAGTCTATCCAATGTTAGTTTTTTGCCGATAATCTCGATTGTTTCGAAAAGCGGAGGAGTGGCTTTTTTTCCAGTGACAGCAACCCTGATCATCATGAAGTATTGATTCTTTTTCCACTCTTTGTTTTCCTGAAGTTTTCTAAGCGCATTTTCAATATTTGCCGTAATCCAGGAATTAATAGTTGATAGTTCTAATATGGTCTTTTGAAGTTGCATAATCACTTTTTCGGAACTCGATTTATTAAGAAGCAATTTAAGTCGTTGTGCGTTAAGTTGGATGTCTCTATAAAAAAAGCTTGTTAGCTCTTCAACATCAGAAAGCTTTTCTAATCTTTCTCTGATTAAAAAAAGGATGCTATCAAGTTTGTCTTCAGGAAAATCATTAGGTAGAAATTTTTCTATTTTTTGTTTTAATTTGGCAGGTTCTAGTTTTCTGATGTATATTCCGTTAATCCAATCTAGCTTTTTTAAGTCGAACACTACTGATTTAGAGCTGATGTCTGCTGGATCAAATCTGTCGATATACTCTTTCATGTTCATGATTTCAACATTGTCAGGCCTTGCCCATCCTAAAATCATGAGAAAGTTTAATAAGGCGTCAGGTAAATATCCTTGGTCTAAAAAAGATTGTGCAGAAACTGTTCCTTTTCTTTTGCTCATTTTGCCTTTTCCGTCAGGATTTAAAAAGATAGGAATGTGTGCAAAAATAGGCAATTCCCAGCCAAATGCTTCATAAAGGAGAATATGTTTAGGAGTTGAACTAATCCATTCTTCTCCACGCATAATGTGAGTAATTTCCATCAGGTGGTCATCAACTACAACGGCTAGATGATAAGTAGGATATCCATCGCTTTTCATTAGCACTTGATCATTAACGGTATCAGAATTAACGACAATTTCACCTCTAATAAGATCATTAAATCTAATTTTTGTATTTTCAGGAACTTTAAGTCTAATAACACTTTCTTGTTTTTGGTCAAGTTTCTTTTTCACTTCTTTAGTAGATAGATTTCTACAAAAACCATCATATTTTGGAGCTGTTTTTTCCACCTGTTGCTTCTCTTTTACTTCTTGAAGTCTTTCTTTACTACAAAAACAATGATAAGCCTTGCCTTTAGCAATAAGTTCTTCTGCTTTTTCTTGGTAGATGGCTAATCTTTGAGACTGAATATATGGTTCAAATTTACCGCCAACCCCAGGACCTTCATCCCAGTCAAGAGAGTATTGTTTTAAAATTCTTTGAATTGCTTCTATGCCATCGTTAACTTCTCTAATTTTATCTGTATCTTCAATTCTTAGAATAAATTGTCCATGATGTCTTTTTGCAAATGCATAGTTTTTTAGAGTTATGGCTAGACTACCAACATGCATATCTCCAGTTGGGCTAGGCGCCATTCTTGTTCGTACTTTCATAATTGTGATTATAGCCTGAAGAGAATGATTTGGCTATTTCTGAACGTAAACTGGGTCTAGAGCTGAAACGTATCCGAGGAAGCCGTCATCTTCATTTTCAAAAATATAAATAGGTTGAAGATATTCTTGTTCTTCAAAGTCATCATAGTATCCGAGCGAAACTTTTCGAACAATAGCTTGGTCCGATTTACCCTTAGATGCAATATAGCCTTCTCCAGCTTGTAGGATTTGCCATGCCGAACGAGAGGATCTTAATGGATAGGTGTGAACTTGATCGTAATCTACCTCATTATGATTCATCTCAAGTTCTACGATGCTATCGACACCACCATCTAAAGCACCTGTCAAGACTGCTCTAATTGATGCTTGATATCCTTCTGGGCTATACATTTTATACACTTGGTCGATTGCGATTCTATCAATATCAACTTGAATGAAGTCGGCATCTGATTGTGAAGCCGCAGGTGCTAATTCACCACCGAGAGACTTCAGGAAAACTACTTCAGCTGAAGCAGAAGCAACATCTTCGGGTAACAGTTCGGCTTTATCGAGGAATTTTTTCACATCATTAACAGCCTCAATTCCTGATGGGGTTTGAGTGTTAACTAAAAACTCTGGATGAGAGAGATAATTTGTTGTAAATCTAAAATTGAGATTTCTAGTATTCATTTCTAGATTTGAAGCAAGTGGTTTTGATTTAGTCCAGCGATAGGTTTCTGTACCCAAGACCTCAGGCTCAAAAACAAAATTATATTTTGCGGCAATATTTTTTGCATTTTGATCGGCTAGTAAGCTCGCAGATGCCTTGGGCATGAAATAAACTTTTGCTCTATCACCAAATTCTGGAGTAGAACCTGATATAGTTTCAAGTTTATAACTACTTGGTTTTTCATCATCGGTTCTGATATCAAATCTTAGAGTAGGCAGTTTGCCAAAGCCAACAGTTGGTGGAGGTGGAGGAGCGGGGTGAGTTGCTTTCCAATATGTTATAAAACCAGTTACAAGAATACGACCAATCATCAATGTAACAAGAGCGATAGATCCGTACTTAACAGCTTGTCTACTAAAGTGAGTTAATTGAGTGAGTGTGAAACCAGTATTCTCTTTTGCAGGCATAATAGTATGATAACAATTTTTTTTCTAAGTAGCTAGTGTGTTGTTATTATTTGTTACTATTATTTTATGGTAAAATTAAGGTGTAGATGAAACTAAATATTTTAACCATTTTTCCAGAATATTTTTCTTCACCTTTTGCTACTTCAATTCTTAAAAGAGCTTTAGTGGCTGGTGCTGTGGAGATAAATATTGTTGATATTAGAGAGTTTGCAACTGACAAACACAGACTCACAGATGATCGTCCTTTTGGTGGTGGTCCAGGTATGGTTATGAAAGTTGAGCCAATTGATTTGGCGTTGGAAAGTTTGGGCGTGAAAAAAAACGAGATTGTTGCAGATAGTGATTCTGGTGGTGTAGAAAAAAAGTCAGACAGAAGTAAGTTTTTGACTGGTTCAAAAATAATTCTTACTTCTGCAAAGGGCAAAATATTCAACCAAAATGTAGTAAAAGACTACTCAAAGTTACAAGAACTAACTATAGTTTGTGGTCACTATGAAGGAGTTGATGAAAGAGTAGCGCAAAATTTAGTTGATGAAGAAATTAGAATCGGAGATTATGTTCTAACCGGTGGTGAACCCGCAGCTTTGGTAATTTCTGATGCGGTAATTAGGTTACTCCCAAAAGTTTTGGGGAATGAGGAGAGTAACAAGAATGAATCGCACTCTACACTAGGGACATTGGGTATTCCGCAATATACAAGACCGCAAAACTATAAAGGTTGGGAAGTGCCAGAAGTCTTATTAGGTGGAGATCATCAAAAAGTCGCTGAGTGGAGAGAAGGTAAAACTACAACTTAAATTGAAATTATACTTTTTTGGCCGTAGGCAGTTCGCCTAAAATGCCTAAAAAAGTATAATTTCAATTTATAACTTCACTAGCTTCATGCCTTCTTTAATACTTTTTAGTGCAAAATCAATTTCACTTTTTAATTTTTCTACACTCATGGCAGTGTTTCTCTGGTAAGGACGGTCAAGAGTTTTTAAGTACTCATCTAGATCACCTTTTTTAACTTCTTTTCCAAAATTAAAGTTGGAGTTTATCAGGTTTGCAAAATCAAAGTCAGTCCAGCTTTCTCCAGAAGATGAGTTATAAATTCCTTTTGCCTTAGTTCTGATAGCCCAATCTATCACAAGGGCAAAGTCGTCTATAAAAGTTGGACCAAAATAATGATTGGTAAACTGAGGATACAAACTGTCATTTTTTAATCCGTGAGCAATTCTTCTTACAGCATCGGGTCGTACAAAGTTGTCAGATCTAAAAGGTTGATCAATTCTTAGTATCGTCCAGTCAATATCACTCTGAGTAATAACA
>JAHIVL010000034.1 GCA_018816485.1 Patescibacteria group bacterium
ATTTCTCAGGCTTACGCCTGAAGTGCTTTATCCCAGATTACTTCGTATCTGGATACATTTCTCAGGCTTACGCCTGAAGTGCTTTATCCCAGATTACTTCGTATCTGGATACATTTCTCAGGCTTACGCCTGAAGTGCTTTATCCCAGATTACTTCGTATCTGGATACATTTCTCGTGTCCCCTTTGGGGACTCGAAGTGCAGATTCTTACCTACGGTTCAAGCCTTCATCAGTATTTAACAAATTTCCACATATTATATGTAGAAATTTGTTAAGTGCCGGAGAGAGGAGTCGAACCTCCATAGATTTCTCCACACGTACCTGAAACGTGCGCGTCTACCATTTCGCCACTCCGGCTCAAAATTTTAAATCCGCAGATTTGTGGTCATCAAATTAATCTCTTGGTTTAAAAGAACCATGGTTTATAGTTTGAGCAAACTTTTTGTAAAATGCTTCGATAATAACATCGCTAGCTTCATCTATAGAAAAATAAGTTGTATTTAAAACTAAATCATAAGAATTTGATTTTTTACTGTCTTTTTTCAAGTATTGCCTAACAAAATCTCTTCTTTCTTTTTCAACTTTTGCAATAATTTCTTTTGCTTGCGAACTAGTATAGCCTTCATAATCAATCGATCTTTGAACTCTGATACTATAAGGGGCTGTAATGCTTACGTGAAGACCTCTTGCAAATGGTGTTACAAAATTTCCTCCTCTTCCTAAAATTACAGTTTTTCCTTTAATTGCATGGGCCAAAATAACTCTAAAAAGCTCTTCCGTATACTTAACATCATTCACATATTCTTTGTTTAAAATAGAATGAACAATATCTTCAATGCTTGTTCTGGCTTTTTCATCAATTTGTTCTATTATCTCTTTTCTTTTCTTTGTTGATCTTGCAATGTACTCTATAAGCTGTTTGTCGATTAACTCAAAATCAAGCTTTTTTGCAACGGCATGTGCTATTGGTGCACCACCACTTCCTGGTTCACGAGAAATAGTTATAAATGGGACAGAGGTAGAAAATGAAGCATCACTATTATGAGTTTCTGATGAAACCATTTTTTGCTTAAGCTTAAAAAATCTTAACGCCTTATTAACCAAGGGGTAGTAATTTGTGCTCATATCTAAATATTATAATACCTACGTCAAGAAAAAGTAAGGATTGATGCATTTTTGCTCGTTCTTGAATTTGATCATAGAGAAAGGAATGAAAAAAGATATAATATTAGCCACATCACGAAAAAAAACTAATAGTTGGAAATTAAAATATTTGCGCCAGTAGCTCAGTGGATTAGAGTACTTCGCTTCGAACGAAGTGGTCGTGGGTTCGAGTCCCTCCTGGCGCACTCTGGAATAATCTCGCCAGCCTTGCTATAATGCAAGCTTGTTATTCGCAATAGCAAAACGTGGGTCAGTAGCTCAGTTGGTTAGAGCACCTGCCTCTTAAGCAGGGTGTCCTGGGTTCAAATCCCAGCTGACCCACAAAATACTTTAGATTGATTTATCAATCTAAAGTAAAATCTAAAACCTTATTTTTCAATCTTCAACTCATAAATATCAGCATCCCAACCATCACCGAATCTATTTACATAGAAACCTACTTTTGAGAATCCTTGAGTTTTCAAAAATGCCTCGTGCGGTGAATTTTTTTCTACATAAAAAAATAATTGTTTGATATCTCGTAACTTTAATTCTTCAATAATTTTCTTCATAAGAAGGGTTGCGTAGCCTTTTCCTTGATACTTTTTATCAATCGATAAAAAATGTAATTTGGCTCTTATCTCAATATCTATGCTAGTAAAACCCACAAGACTACTATCTGAATAGATACCATAAAAAACTTCTCCTCTTTTTATTAGTTCACTTAGCCTATTCTCATTAAGATAGTAGATATGTTTAAAACCATCATTTTTTTGAATATTAATGATATCTTCAAAATTCTCATTCGATAAAGTTTTTATTTTAATCTTCTCTTTCATATTTCCTTTCGCTATTTCAAATAATTAGCAATAAAATCTACAACTTTTTCACCAACTCAACAAAATTATACCGCATCGCATCTTCTAAATACTCATAAGGAATTTTAATCTTCTTTTCATATCTAGAACTTATTTCATTAATAAAACTTTTATGAGTATTTTAGGCGAACTGCCTACATTCATAAAAGTTTTATTCAGGGAGTGACTTCTTTCTTAATCCGACAATCCAACCACATCTTCCAATTTTGTTCCCCAAGAAGCAAAGTCTTCTTTGGTTTTTTCAACTACCACCGGCTTAATAAGCTCACTTACCATTCCCACAGTATTGAATACATTTAATTGACTAAACAAAAACTCAGCTCTATCTGACAAAGTTTTTTTGATAGATTCTCTTGCAGATGCATCCATGTCCCAGCACTCCTTCTTGAACTGCCCCCAAGCTTTTTTTCTAAGCTTGTAATGAAACTGCTCGTCAGTCTCATCTTTTCTCTCACTAGATTTATTTTCATCCAACCATCTGTACATTTTTTCTAATAATTCTTTTGGGAAATCTTGATGATCCATCTGGATATTTTGAAATCCTGTGGCTAAATGCACTTCGATAGCTTCAGATTTTGGAAACTGACTGAAGAATTCGTCTGGAAGAGTGGAGGCTCCATGTTGAACAGCGCCACCAACCTGGTAATTCTTTCTACAAGCCTTTGAAATTTCAAACAATACCGAAAAATCCACGTCTAAATTTTTCAAAGTTCCATCAGCCAAAACAACGCCGCCATGAGAAGTTCCCGTAGCAACACTAATTTTACTCATACCTATCATTCCTTCTGGAAGACCGGCATTAAATCCAGTTATATATGCTATAAAGTCTTCAATCGTACTGTTTTTGCCACCAATATGACCAATTTCTCCACCCAAAGAAATCTCAACTCCTTTTGGTTGTAAACTGCGAACAAGCTCTACAAACTCTAAAGAATACTTGATATTAGGGGCTTGTTCTGCATCCACTGTTTCTGCATCCAAATCCACCAGGGTAGACATATCAATATCAATGTTATAAAAACCAGCATCAACTGCTTGCCTAATCAAATTTTTAATTGTGTCGATTTCTCCGTCCGCAGGTACACCCATCTCCTTAGCTTTTGCCTGGAAATGATCTCCTTGAATGAATAAAGGACCAGACCAACCTTCGCGTAGTGCAGCGGCCATCACAACCGTTGTGTACTCAAGAGGGGATTGATCTGTATAACTCATTTCGGATCGCGCTATCTCAAAAATTAATGCTCCAACATTATTCTTTTTAGCAACGCTAAAAATACTACATGCTAAATCATAAGTCATACCTCTAAGATTCATTGCTGGTACTGTAAAATCAGTTGGCAACCCACCTCGGCCACGAGCCATATAAAAATCATTAATAGAAGCACAAACAACATTCTTTTCTTTTCCAAGTTTCCAAATTTCAAATCTAGCATCTTGCTTTTCGAATTCGGATCCAAAAACTGCCGAATATACTAAATCATCGATTTTTTTTGTTTCTACCATAATTCCTTTCATATTTATTGACTTTCGTCGCTTCAAACTTATAATCTAAATTTAATTGCCGAATGATCTAACACATGAGTAGTATCAATAAACCTAATTTTTTTACTCTGAGTGGACATTACTAGAGTATGTGTTCGAGCGCCTGATCCAAAAAATCTCACCCCATTAAGAATACTGCCTTGAGTAACTCCCGTAGCACAAAAGATTGCAGTTTTACTACTCGCTAAATCATTGTGTGTGTATACTTTATCAAGTTTTCCACCCATTTTCTTTAGGCGCTTTTTCTCGTCCTCATTTTTTGGCCAAAATCTTGCCTG
>JAHIVL010000035.1 GCA_018816485.1 Patescibacteria group bacterium
AGAAAACACTTTGCTGGTCTGGATCTCCCCTGTTTTTACCACCTTTGAAGATAATGTAGCAGATTTTGAAAGGATATCTTCATATTCTTTTATCGGTTTTGGCAAAAGCTTGACCGCCTTTTTAGCAAGCTGTGATTCACTATATGCCTCAACAAAAATCCTGTCTTTCTTCTTATCAACAAGAAGTAAAATTCCACCTACATATCCCAGCTCATCACTAATACTGTTTACAATATCGCGCATAACTGCTTTAAAATCCAAAGTACGCGTAACCAAATTTGTTATTCGCTGTAAGTTTTCTAAAAATCTGTTGCGGCTTTGCAATTCTAAATTTGCTTCACGTAAATTGGTTGTTGCTTTTTTAACCTCATCGCGCAGTTTGATATTAAAATCACTTACCTCTTTATACAACTTCGCCTTTTCAATAGCTGTTCCCAATTGAGGTGAAAATACTTCCAGCAAATTCAGATCATCTTTATTATAAATATCTCCGGATAGCTTCTTACCCAGTATTAAAATTGATTTTAACTCTCCTTCCACAAAGACAGGCACGCACAAAGAAGCATCAAAATCTTCCAGACGATACATGATCAGTTCTCTTTTCTTCCTATCCTTACTTTCTTTCATATCAGAAATCTCCCGTTCCAGTTCTTCCACCACTATCAAGTCACGATATTTCCTTAGATAAGTGAGCAAAGGATGATTTTTTGTGATACGGGTTCCTAAGTTTTTTCCACCATCAGCAATAGCCGTAAATCCCCCGCCTGATTTGTTGGGGAGGAATAAAATTGCATGTTCAAGCTTTAACTCTCGTGTCAGATTCTCTGTTACCGCTTTTGTTAAGTTTTCCAGATCAATCTCCAGACTAATAATTTCACTCAACATCAAAAGCAAACGTTGGTAGTCAATTCTTCCTCTGAAGAAAACTTTATCGGTATTTTTAGCTATATATCTTTTTAAAGGTTCTAGAGTTGTAACAATGACTAAAGATAGAACAAATGCAATTCCAATGGTACTTGACCCTTTTACTTCTTTAAATACAGTTGCAGTAATATATGACAAAAAAGTAAATGACGCTGTTACTAAAGATACCAATATTATATAAATCAACGAGCGACTTACAACAAACCTGATGTCCATTAGGCGGTATTTTATAATGGCATATGCCATAATAATTGCATAAAAAGACACAAAGAAATTACCGATAGGATAAATATTTAAATTAAAATCTAAAACAAAGTTTGTTGAACCTCCAATAAAACCAATCAAAGACGCAACAAACATATATAAAAGTTGCTTTGATCTTAGACCATCAGTTTTTTGATATTCTTTATAAATTAAACGAATACTAAAAAATGATATTGTCGCAAAATAGAATAGAAAAATAGGATAAACAATACCAGTTTCAACTGGCCAATAATTAAAATATGTCCTTTCAATAATCTTCTTGATGAATAAAGGTGTAAAAGATAGTACGGAAAAAACTGTAGAAAGTAAATATAATTCTATTACCACTCTTTTATATTTTTCAATTTTTTTAACCAATACTACTGAATAATTGAAAAATGTGGCAGGAATAAATGCAGTACCTATATAAAGAATCCGTTGCCAAAAAAGTGCTTGGGTCTCAGAATTTGATATAATTGAGCCCAAAAGGCCAATTATCCATAATGAAATAAATATACTAACTAATAACCATAGCTGGTTTAATCTATTTTTTCTTTGTCCAAAATAAACTACAAAACCCAAAACAAAGGTAAAGATTATTGTTACTACACATGAATATGCAACCGCATTCATGAAATATAAATTATTTAATGATTATCTATATCAAATCTAATATTCCTTTAGCAATTTCTTTTTTACCTTGAACTGTAACATATGACCTGTCTCTTTTTATTATATATGCTTTGTGTTCAACATTCATAGTATTGAAATCATTTGCAACAATCAAATCCGCCTTTGATTTTCTCATGCTTTTATATGCTATATCTATAAGATCTTCTTTATTTTTACCAACTTCCAGTTTGAATTTTATTAAAAATATTTTTGGTCTAATATCTTTTATTAAATCAACTATTTTAATTGTTCGTTTAAATTCTATTTTAAAATTTGAAATTCCTGATTTTACTTTACCTGAATTAACTTTTTTAGGAACATAATCCGGAACTGCTGCTGAATGAATCATTACATCATATTCTTTTGATTTCAATTCTTTTTTAATGTAGTTTAGTAGTTCATCAAAATATTTATACCGTATTATTTTAATATTTTTACTGTTTAAATTTGATATTGAAATCCTTCCTGGGCCCATTAATAATGTTACATTATGTCCCTTAGAGCTTGCTTTTTTGGCTATTTCCCAGCCAAGTTTTCCACCAAAAACTGTTGTAATAATTCTTACGCTATCGATTGGTACCCATGTAGGTCCAGCAGTTATTAGGATATTCTTTTTTTTTCCCATGATTTTTTTATACTTTTAGATACTTTAAATTTTATATTATATGCGTAATAAGCAATTTTATAATTGTAATAAAGAAATTTCTTATTATTTTTCATCCAATCAGTAAATTTTTTTTCTATATCAACATGAGATTTTATTTTCTTTCCTTCAACCCTTAAAAAATCGATATAGTAGTTACCAATTCTAAAAATATATTTTCTTACTATATATCTTGGTTTTTTATCTAATTGATAATCAATATTTGCTAATGGATCACTAATATTAATAATATGTTCCTGATCTATTTCGTGAACAAAATCATCCTTTCCATTCCATTCGACCAATTTCATAATATTGCTAATGTGTCTTGTTTCGTGAGATAAATCTCTATCAGTAGAAGAATCACATTTTATCCATTTATCCAAATATACATAACAAATAATATGAACCGAATGCTTCTTTAAAGGATTTTTTATTAATGCAGGTAGAATATGGCCAAATGACTCTCCTCCTCTTACCTTATAAATACAATATCCAGAAGGGATGTTAGCTGCTCGATAAAGAGCAACCAACAAATTGCTACTACTCGTACACATCCCTTTTCTTTCTCTAAGCGTATCAGATGATTTTATACCCCAAGGTCCAATTCTATATTTAATCTCATCTCTAACAAATTCAAAAAGTTTTATTGCAAGTTCTCGTCTATCTGTGAATTGTGCTTTATAATTTTCAACAACCTTAATAATTTCAGGATTCTTCCAATCACAATATCTTGTTTCTTTTAAAAATTCACTTAAATCTTGATTCATTTTTTCATCAATTCATCAATACTTTTGATAATTTCTTCATTCTTTTCTAATACTCCCTCACCTTCATAACCACAAGCAAGCATTCCTTTTTGAGGACCAACAAAACTGTATTTAGATTCTTTTGCATCTATTTTGATTTCTGCTAATCGTTCTATATTATTTTGCATTATTGAATTTTCCCACATATGACAATTCATTGCAGGTGCGATAAGAACAGGTGTTTTCTTCGGTAATGCACTTATCACAGTAGTTAATAAATTATCTGCTATCCCTGATACAATTTTATTTATTGTATTATAGGTTGCAGGAGCAAGTAAAAATAAATCACACCAACCAGCAAGTTTGATATGCTCAACATCACTTTTATTAATGGTATCAAACGTACTTGTGTGTACAGGATGATTTGTTAAACATTGAAAAGTAATTGGAGTAACAAACTTTGTTGCAGCATCGGTCATTATAACTTTTACATCTGCACCCTTTTTTTTT
Source organism: Patescibacteria group bacterium (assembly GCA_018816485.1). Classification (GTDB taxonomy): domain Bacteria; phylum Patescibacteriota; class Microgenomatia; order UBA1400; family PJMF01; genus VFLK01. The sequence continues at coordinate 3,742 of JAHIVL010000035.1, forward strand.
AATTTGTTTATCAAACTACAAATTCTATAGGCAGCAATTCCTCCAGTTACACCAATTATAATTTTCTTATCTTTAATCATATTATTTATTTATAATAAATTATTAAAATATTTAATAAAAAACCCCACCAATCTAGCTCATCCTTGCGCGCCAATATTCAAATGGATAAGTTGGTAGGACATCTTATTTTAACTGTTTATATTTATTTTGTTTTAGCTCCAAATACGGCTCTATTATATAAAATAAAGCTCAAATAGTCAATAAACTAAATATCCTTCTTAAATAAAATATAACTCACAAACCCCAAAAAGAAAATCGAAAACATTGGCCCAATCCACCCACCGTACTGAACATTTAATATCCACGGCATAAGAAGATTTGTAATTATACCTGCAATTGACGAAAAACTAATAGCATAAAATAAATTTTTTAATTGCCATTTATGTAATCCATCAGAAGCTCTATACTTTCTAACAAAATTAAGAATAATCCAAATCCAAAATATTAAAAAATATATTGCAAAAACGTGATAAAGAACACCAAAACTTAGTGTATCTCTACTTACTACTTCCCCAATAAATAAATCACCTGAGTATAAAAATATATTAAGCAAAATAAACGGGATCAATAGTAATGCGTGCATTAGCCAATCAATTTTTTTATCCCTAAAAGGAAAAAGTACAGAAAAATAGAAAAACCCAACCAAAATTAGCATTGCTCCAGTAAATGTTAGTTTACCCATAAATAGATCTTGATTTTCCATAAACACACCGTTTGTTGCAACCCAAATAACAACCCCAATTCCCATAACAAAAAAAGAAATGTTGATTGAGCTTCTAAAATTTCTAAACAAGACATAAAAGCTCAAACCCGCCATCAACACAGAAATGATTATTAGAATAAGATTTTCTACTGCCATTTTAAATATCCTTCTTAAATAAGATATAACTTGTGAAACCTAGCCATACCAAATAAGCCAACGCTAGTAGAAATACTGATTCGAAAATTAGAATATAGTTTTGGATAATCATATCTTTACTTCTTCATCGCTATTAAGGCTACAACCATTGAAACAACACCAGCACTCTCAGGACCATAAACTTTATTAAATGGTATTCCAAACACTGGTAATAGCTGATTGGTTATTACTGCTAATATTCCGGAGAGGCCGATAATTATTATCACAATGAGCAACTGCTTTTTTTGTTCACCAGAGATTCGGTTAATTTTTGATACTAACATCACAATCGCAGACAAACAATAAATTACGGTAAAAATCATAAAAATCCAGAAATAGCTACCGGGTACAATATCTATGTTGCCTTTTTCCACAATAACTTCATTTACAAATCCAGGCATTAACATTGTAAATGGCAATAATATCACTAGTGGAAGCCAAATTGATAAGCGAATAAAATCCTGTTTTGAGAAAACCCTTATAGGATAATATATAGAAAAAGCATACAAGCTAACAAAACTAATCCCTCCAGAAAAAAATGCTGCTCTGGCAACTAATAATCTGATATCATTAGAATTCAGTGTCATTAGTGTTCCGACAAAAAAAGACATTAAAGAAAAGCCCAGGAGTAAACCACAAAGAGAATATATAGAACCAGTTCGTTGATATCGTGAATAAATATAAATAACTAAAATGATTTCCAACACAGACAAGGCCCAGAGAATTATTGTATGAATTTCCATTTCAAATTGTCCTTTCATCTCCAATCATACTCCTAAAACCTTCATTAAATCAAGTATACCCACACCAATTGTTATTTTAGACTGAATTTGATTAAATACTATTTATTAGTCTTTTCTTAAGGCCATAATATGCTCTTGAAAATAGTTTTAAATTTTTTTCTCGCTTTTTCCCATCTTTTTCAGATTTATATGCTTCATAATATATCAATTCAAACGGTCTTCGACCTTTAGTAGAAATAACCTCGCCATTACTATGCTGTTCTATTCTTCTTTTAAGGTTACTTGTATAACCAATATATAGTCGCTTATCTTTCTTACTTCTAAGTAAATACAAATAGTACATGGGCATTTAACTTAATAATTGGTGTGGGTATGGAATGATTTTTGCTCGCCTCGCTAAAGCGAAAGCGAAGCGGGCCATCGAAATTGAGGAAATAATTGTGTATTTCTTCCGTATTTTTTTATGAATAATTTACGATATTTCCCAACATGAAGGCGCGAATACGTATTCGCGCCTTCATGGGTTTCATAACCCATAACTTTGTTTATATTGCGCGATGTATTCATTTTCAAATTTTGTATGATTTTCGACAC
>JAHIVL010000036.1 GCA_018816485.1 Patescibacteria group bacterium
AAAAAATCTTCATTTGCAAATTAAACAATCTCTTGATAAAGCAACGGGAAAAAATTGTGAAATACAATACGTTGTAGGCTCAATTGTATTTTCTCCAGCAACCAACAGAATGAACAAAGCTCGCCAATCGGGATTTTCCACCGTTGGAAAAACGATTAAACCAGAACTAAAAATGAACGACTTTGAAAATCGTCAATCTCCAAGAGTTGAAGATTTGTTTTCAGAAAGCATACTAACTTCTGCTTCAGAGGATAGAACCACCGCACTTGCTAGAGCCATTGGTCTTAGAAAAGATTATACTTTTGAAACATTCGCAGTATCCACCACTAATGAGATGGCTCATGCTGCCGCGACAGCAGTCTCAAACAGGCCGGGAACTGCATACAATCCCTTATTCCTCTATGGAGGTGTTGGTGTTGGAAAAACTCATTTAATGCACGCTATTGGCAATAATATTATCAAAAACGATCCTAATAAAAAAATTATTTATTGTACTGGAGAAGAATTTACAAATGAGATCGTGCAATCTATTCAAAAAAAGAACACTAATCTTTTTAAATCAAAATTTAGAAACGCCGATGTTCTTTTAATTGACGATGTTCAATTTATTGCCGGCAAAAACGCCGTTCAAGAAGAATTTTTTCATACCTTTAACGCTCTGAGCAAACAACAAGGTCAGATTGTTCTTACTTCTGATAAACCGCCTCATGAAATGAATTTACTCGAAGATCGATTGAGATCGAGGTTTGAAGCTGGACTAATGATAGATATTCAAATTCCTTCGTTTGAGCTTAGAACAGCGATTCTTTTGGTCAAATCAAAAGCAGCGGGACTTTCAATCCCAATTGATATTGCAAAAACTATTGCTTCTAGAGTTGAGAGTGCAAGAAAAATAGAAGGTGTTATCACTAGCATTAGGTCAGAGATTGAATTAAAAGGAAAATTTATTAGCGAGGAATTAATTAATTCTCTACTCGATACAGAAGTTGTCGAAAAGAGACCTAGAATAAGTGCTTCTCCATCAGAAATTATCAAAACTGTTGCTAATCACTATAGATTAAAACAGACCGCTTTAAAAGGAAAAAGAAGAGTTAAATCCTTGGTGGTTGCTCGTCATATAGCAATGTATTTACTAAAAAATGAACTTAATTTACCGCTTGCAGAAATTGGTCGCTGGTTCTCTGGCAGAGATCATACGAGCGTTCTTCACGCTGTAAGAAAAGTTGAAAGAGACTTGAAAACAAATGATTCAACTATGCGCGATATATCTGCACTGAGAACAACACTTTCGTTGACTTCTCATTAAGTTAATAACAATTGTGGGTACTTTTGTGTATAAAGCGTGGATATGTATGTGAACGAATGTGAATAAAAAACAGATATTGTTAATAACTAGAAAAAGTTAATAACTAATTTACATAAATTCACATTGATTATTAACATTGCTAATACTGATGATTGCACATAGAATTCACAGTACATAACTAGGTCTATTAATGTGTTTTTTCCACATTTTTGGTCTGTCCTACTACTAAAACTACTAAATATTAATATAATAAATACTTAATAATAAAACAAAAAATGAAATTAAAGGTCTTACAAGAAAACTTAAACAAATCTCTTAGCAATCTTCAAAAGGCTATTCCCAGCAGACCTCAACTTCCAATTTTGTCTTCGATACTTATTGAAGCTAATAAAGATGGTTGCACAATATCGGCAACAGATTTATATTTTGGTGTTAAATCGAATGTCCAAACAGATATAGAAACAGAAGGAGTGGCCGTAGTTCCCGGAAAACAATTTAAAGAAATAATTTCCTCTCTAAATCCAGGAGTTTTAACTCTTGAATTTTCGGCAGGTAGCCTCAAAATTCTCTCTGATAAAACGAAGACTTCTCTACCTTGTCAATCTAGTGATGAGTATCCCCCGTTTCCTCAAGTAGAAGGAGAAGAATATGGAATATCAGCAGACCACTTAGAAAAAATAGAAAAGTATATTTCTTTTAGTGCTTCCACAGATCAGGCAAGACCCGTTCTAACAGCTGTTTTGTTTAAATTCTCTGAAAGAGGTTTCGAGGTGATAAGCACTGATGGTTTTAGGCTTTCAGTCTTACTTTTGAATGGTTCAAAGAAATATAAAAAAGAAAGATCATTTCTAATTCCAGCTAAGTCACTCTCTGAAGTTTACAGAATAATGTCAAAACTAGAATCAACAGAAGTTAAGTTTAAAATATCTCAGGAGCTTAAACAAATATTCTTTTCAATAAACGGAGTTTTAGTATTTGTCAGACTAATTGACGGCAATTATCCTCCTTACGAAAAGATAATTCCTTCTGAGTTTAGTACTGAAGTAGTCTTTGATTCGGAAGAATTAATGGACAATCTTAAGAGAGCAATGATTTTTGCTAGAGAATCATCAAATATCGTGAAATTAATTATTGGGGAAAAGAATGTAGAAATTAGATCTTCATCTCCTAGCTTTGGAAATTATAAAGGAACGCTAAATAATATTCAGGTTAAAGGTCTTCCCGGAGAGATTGCATTTAATATCAAATATTTATTAGATTATTTATCAGCTACAAAAGCCTCAGAACATTGGTTTGGAATGAACGAAAGTTTAAAACCAGCGTTGTTCAAACCAGAGGCGAAGAATTCTTATAGTTATATAATTATGCCTTTTAAGGTGAATAATTAAATTTTTCTGATATAATATCAACCTTATGCAAAGAACGTGGAACCCAAAAAAATATAAAAGAATGAAGAAACATGGCTTTCTAAAGAGACTTCAAAGTCCTGGTGGACTAAACATGCTCAAGAGGCGCAGAGCTAAAGGTAGAAAAACCCTGGCCGTTCAAAAAAAGAAATAAGGTTTTAACATGCTGTCTAAGCAGTTTAAATTTGATTTAAGAAATGATGTAAACTTTTTTTTAAATTGCAAGAAAAAACACCTGCAGGAATTTAGTGTTTTTTATAAAAAGAATATTAGCGAAGGTTTAAAGATTGCCATTATTGTTCCTAAAAGGAAAGTTAAATTAGCAACTGATAGGAATAGAACAAAAAGAATATTTTATTCTGTAATAGAAAAACTTTCAAACAATATTAAAAACAAGAATTTAAATGTCGTTATTGTTGTTAACAAAGGAAACATTAGAAATAAGGATCTAAACTTAGTAAAAATAATTGAAGGTAGCTTAGTTGAAATTACAGTATAAAATACTTTTAGCAATATACCAATTTTTTCGCACATTAAGGTATAATTTCTTAAGAAGTGCGTTTGGAATAGTTGTTCATTGTAAACATTCTCCAACTTGTGGAACATACGCTTTTAAACAAATAAATGAAAAAGGTCTTTTGACAGGCGGCATAAAAGGATTAAAAAGAGTTTTATCCTGTTGGTAAAAATAATAATTTATTAGATAAGGACATATGAGTTTTTTTCCAGATATATTCAATAATTTTTTAATATTTCTCGTAGGAGTAACCGGAAGTTTAGGCTACTCAATTATTATTTTTACTTTTTTGATCAGAAGCGCACTTTTGCCACTCACTCTCCCCTCTCTTAGATCTAGCGAAAAAATGAAGAAGCTTCAGCCAAAGATTAAAGATCTTCAGAAAAAACACGGCAAAGACAAGCAAGGCTTGCAAAAAGCCCAAATGGAACTTTATAAAAAATATAATGTTAATCCATTAGCCGGTTGCATTCCTCAACTAGCTCAACTAGGAATATTAATTGTTTTGTATAAAGTTTTGATTAATTTTTTAAACTCTCCCATTATTAATGGAAAAACTATTAACTCAGCTTTCTTTTGGTTAGACTTGAGCGTTCCAGATTCAAAATACATTTTACCAATATTAGCAGCTCTAACACAGCTTGTTTTGTCATTGATGATTTCTCCAGGAGCTGAAACAAGAGATGTTGTGCCAAATAAAAGCAAAAGTAAAAAAGTCCAAAAAGAAAACAAAAAGGAAGAAAATACCGCTGACATGGCACAATCTATGCAACAACAAATGATGTTTCTTATGCCAGTAATGACTGGATTTATAGCGCTTAAATTTCCTTCAGGGTTAGCATTGTATTGGGTAGCAACGACAGTATTTAGCATTGGTCAACAGCTTTATATATCTGGGCCAGGAGGATTGGTAATTTATTATAAAAGAGCACAAGACTTTATTTCTAGAAAGTAAAATATGGAATTAATCACATTCTTATCACAACTTTGTGAACACTGCGGATTGTCCGAAGATCAAGTAAAGATCAAAATCATAGAAAATGACGAAAAAGCTGAAGTTAAGCTTGATATCCCCGAAGAAGACTCTGGCATTTTTATTGGTTATCATGGAGATTCCATAGATTCAATCCAAAGAGTTCTCAGAGTAATCTTTCAAGCTGAATTTGAAGGAAAAAGAGTTGTTCTTAATATTAACGGGTATAGAGAAAAAAGAGAAGAAAGACTAAAGGATCTTACTAGTTTGGCCGCAAACAGCGTGCTCGAAACCAAAAAAGAATATGCTTTTAATTCATTTTTACCAGCTCACGAGAGATATATAATCCACTCTACTCTTGCAGAAGATAAAGATTTTTCAGCATTGGAAAGCGTATCCGAAGGTGTTGGTAGAAATAGAAAACTAGTTATACGCTTGAGAAAATAATTAATATATTAAATATGGGAATTTTAAGAATTTTTACTGACGGAGGCTCAAGGGGAAATCCTGGCAATGCCGGAATAGGGATTGTTGTTTTTAAAGTTTTTCCAGAAACTTCTTTTGACGAAACCAAACGAGCTGAGGTTATTTATGAACACTCTGGTTTTATCGGAACAGCGACCAATAATGAGGCAGAATACAAAGCTCTCATAAAAGCTCTGGAGTGGCTGGCCGAGAACTTTTCAGATACCGAAGCAGTTGAAGTCTATTTAGATTCTAAATTAGTAGTTGAACAAATAAATAAAAACTGGAAAATTAAAGATTCTAGGATGATGGGGTTTGCTAACAACGCCTGGAAAATTTTAGAAGGCATCGGCACGAACGTAAAGTTTTTTCACATAAGAAGAGAAAAAAACTCAGAAGCTGACGCCTTGGTGAATCAAGCATTAGACGCTCATCAATCATAAAAAATTCATTGTTTTTGAAACTCCTCTTTAATAAGACTCCTTAATTTTCTACAATTGAGTGAATGTCACAATTAAAAACTCACTTACTAGCTGAGGATCCTTCCGTTGTCCTGATAGGAAACAGCACAATGCTTCGATCTCAAGTTATAAAAATGCTGCAGAACCAGAGTCTGCGCGTCATTGTTGTTGAGATAGAAGAAATTCTTGAAGGAAAGACGAATCTAGAGATTTTTAACAATATCTACAAGACAATCTGGGTGCACGAGCACGACGAGCATTTGTCTGAAAATTACCTAGACATACTAAGCATTGTGAAGGAAATAAAAGTTCCCGTTGTGGTTGTAGCCAATCTGATTTCAAATCTAATAGACTCCAGCAGTGATCTGCTTCAAGGATGGAAAGAAAGATCTCAAAAACAGACACAGTTTATTGTTGATTGTAATTATTATTTACCCAAAGCAAGTTTTATCTTTGGCCAAGATGTGGTCTCAAAAGACTTGTTAGGCACTAGTCTGGAGTTTGCTGTTCAAAATATCCAAAAAGGAGTTATTGTTGATCCGAATATAGAAGTTGGAGTTATTAGCTCGGAACTTTTTATCGAGAATCTAAAAGAATATCTATTTAAACCAGGAAAGCAAAGCAGCGTTTTAATTAAAGGAGAAGACGTGAGCTCTGGTCTAGCAATTAATCTTCTTAAGAGACTCTATGACTTGTATCATAATACTAACTTAGAAATTATAGTTGATTCTATAAAGACAAACGATCTAATCCCCTTCTCTGTTAAAGAAAAAACTATTCATTCAGATTTTAAAACGGTGATTGCAAAGATCGTCAAAAGTCTCAATTCTCCTCAGGAAATTAAAAAAGCCGGCCCAATCAAAAAACCAAATGAAAAACTTAAATTTGAAGAAAGAATTGAACCAGTTGCAAGGCAAAAATTTGAGACTAAATCTGTGGTTCTTAGTTCTCCAAAAATTGACGTAGATAACGAAATACAGAGAATTTTTAAAACAACTAGAACGGAAAACAAGGTCGATAGAATTAGAAAAATTGCTAAGGATACTAAAAAAATTACGAAGAGATCTGGCAGAAAAAAGATTTTCTTTATTGGTGGAGTTGGAGCTGCGGGAGCGGCAATAGGAATAATAGTTTTATCTTTGATATTTTATGTTTCTCAGTCTATTTTGAGAAAAGAGTTGGCAGCCTTTATTTCTAGAGGAATAGTTGATCAAGAAATGGTTTTTATAGAGGATGGAGGTCTTAAAAGAATAACAGATTTTGTAAGTTTGCAAGTTGACGGATATGGGTCGATTATTGAAACAAATTTAATATTAGACGCTTCTTCAATGGTTGAGATAAGCGAAGATCTCCAATCGATCCCACAAATGCTCTTAGAAGTGAATGAGGCGTCTAAAAACTTGTTTTTACAAGTTATGGCTGGAGATAATAATAAAACTAGTGAACTAGCCCAAATTTTAGATGACAAAGCTCAGCTAGCCTATGAAAATCTTTCTGGTATTCAAGCAAGCTTTAGCTTGATTGACTTCAACATAAAATCCGAAAATAGAGAGGTTATTATTGCGGATTATGAAAATAAAATAAAAGAGATTAGGAGCGGAATTGCTATTGAGCAGCAACTTAAGCCAATTATAGCTTCTCTCACAGGAGAAACATCTAAAAAAACATATGCTGTTATTTTACAGAATAACCAAGAGCTTAGACCAACGGGTGGTTTTATTCAGGCTGTAGCGCTTCTTAATTTTGACCAAGGAGTTTTAGTATCTCATGACGTCTACAGCGTTTATGAACTCGATGCCAAGCTTCCAGGATCAATAATTCCCCCCCCTGACATCGTAAATTATTTAGGTGAAGAAAAGTGGTATTTAAGAGATAGCAACTGGAACCCAGATTTTCCAACAACTAGCGCACAAATTGGATGGTTTATCAATAAAAGCATTGGTGTAGATATCGATGGAGTTGTAGCAATAAATCTCTTCTCAACAAGAGATCTGTTTGAGGTATTGGGTCCAGTTGATTTGCCAAAATATAACGAAGTTATTACTCATAAAAATCTTTTAGAGAGAATGGAGTTTCATTCAGAAGTAGTTTTAATTGACTCTCCAGACTCGATTGATTATTCAGTCGCAATATTCGAAAAATTAATTGAAAAAATTGCCAACATAAATAGAGATAAAGTTCCATCTTTTCTCTCTGCTCTAGAGAATTCAATCTTAGATAATCAAATTTCAATTTCTGTAACTGAAAAAAGCGACCAGCTTGTTTTGCATAGTTTGGGTTGGACTGGAGGTCTAGTAAAGCCAAACTGCCCCACTCAGCTTAGCTTGGTAGATTGTCAGGTTGACGCGTTTTCTCAAGTTGAGGCAAATATAGGAATAAACAAAGCAAATTATTATTTAGATAGATTGATTGTTCATAAGATAATTGTTGATCGAGAAAAAGCAATTCATATGAGAGAAATTACGTTTAGCAATAACGCAAAATCGAACTCATGGCCAAAAGGAACCTACAAATCATATCAAAGATTTTATATCGACAAAGATGCTACCATTGATAAAATTTTAATTAATGGCTCTGCCTTGATCGAAGAACAGATATCTCAAAAAGAGGTAAACGGCTTTAAAGAGATTGGCATTAGAGTTGATGTACCAATACAAACACAAGTTGTAGTCGAGTTAAACTACGCTACACCGCACGACTTTATGAATGGGTTTTCATATGTGTTTTTTAATAAAAAACAAGCAGGAACGTCTGGAGATTCATTGAAAGTCAGTTTTGAATATGCAGATGATATTGAGCCAGTATTAATAGCTCCTGCAGCCGAGGTTTTTGATAAAATTATTACGTTTGACTCTGGATTTGAGAATTCGTTGTTTAGTGTTGAATTTCAATGAAATCGCAATATTTGTTGATATATGGCTATATATCAGAAAGTTGCATATTTTCCTCAAGAGCTTTATACTATCTGTCACCGCAAAATAATTATTGTTAAATAAGTAAATTAAGAAAGTGTAATGAATATATGACGAATACATCGGAAAAAATTGTGTTTCACGTCTCGACTAGACACGCAAAAGGATCAGGCAATGCTTCTAGATTGAGAAGAGAAGGCAAAACGCCTGGAAATATTTATGGTCTTAACAAAAAATCAGTTGCCGTTATAACTGATTATCAGGGAGTGAAAAAGCTTTACCAATCACATGGTGACACAGGTCTAGTTTATTTACAAGTAGATGATGATAAAAAGCAAATTCCAGTATTAATTGATGAGGTTTCATCAGTGGTAATTGGCGAGGGCATTTTACATGTTTCTTTCAAGAGAGTCAGCTTGAGTGTTAAAATTGAAGCTGAAATTCCAGTTGTTTTGATTGGTGAAACTAAAATAGATGACGCAGTTGTTTCTTTGGTCAAAGACTTCGTTTTAGTTGAAGCGTTGCCAGCAGATTTATTAGAGAATTTTGAGGTTGATATTTCAAGTCTCACAGAGGTAGGGCAGAGCATTACTTTAGCAGACTTGAATTTTGATAAATCAAAAATTACGCTCATCTTAGGTGAAGATGAAGAAACTTTGGATGTTATGCTTGTAAATGTTCAAGCTGTCAAAGAAGAGGTTGAAGAAGTAGTTGAAGAAATAGTTGAAGAAACTCTACCTGAGGCTGAGATCGACGGCAAAGACAAACCCGAGGTTGAAGGCGAGAAGACTAACGATGGTGATGAAAAATTACCCAAAAAGTCAGTCGAAGAAAAAGCTTCAAAAAAATAAAAATTACTCCTTAAAGATTGGGTTGTTGGGATCAATTGTTTTGGCTTGACTCCACAGGTTTTCTGACTCCTCATTTTCGCCTAAAATTTTCTTTAGTATGGATAGATTTACAAGAGCATCTCTTGAGTTTGGTTGCTTTTCAACAATGCTTTCCCAATATATTATTTCAGCTCTAATTTCTGACTTTGTTTTTTTTGATTTGAAATATTGATCTGGTTGAGTGGGAAAGTAACTTGAATCATTTTGAGCTTCCTCACTATTTATTTTTTCTTTAATGAAGTAAAAAAACGTCAGGTTTATTATCAATAAAACGATAATAATTGCTAGAAATATTATTTTAGCTTTTTGAATTTGGATAAAAACAAGATCTAGAAAAAATGTGACCAAATAAGCGAGTAGTTTAAGTTTAAATAGTAGCAACTTCATTAGTTATTATAATAGACTTGTAGCGAAATAATAACTACGGCACTTTCAAATATATGTAAAATTGACAATACTTCTTATTTCGCTACAAGTCTAATACCTGAGTGGGCCAGTTTG
>JAHIVL010000103.1 GCA_018816485.1 Patescibacteria group bacterium
CTACGACATCGAAACTATCGTCGTCAACGTACCCTACGCCGCCGACATCACTGCCGCCGACCGGGCCGCACGCACCGTGCGCGGCATCACGGCGAGCGCACGACTGGCAGGAGCCATCAACCGGGCCAACATCTCGTTGACCCTTTCGTTCTAGAGGTGAGAGATGACCGTCTACCGTAAGGCAATCGCAACTTTCGCGCTCAACGTCGGCGGAGTGCTCATCACCGAGGGCGGCGGCGAGGGCGAGTACTTCACCTGCACCTCACCGGAGCGCGGTGGCTCGAAGACAGGAGTGCATGGCGACGCCGTGCTGTACGACATTCCCGGCTCGATCTACGAGGTTCAGGTGACGTTCCTCGAGTCTGCCGCCGAGAACTCGAAGATGCAGACGCTCCTCAACGCCCAGGTCTCCCGCGAGACCGAGGGCTCGCTCGACTTCTCCGTCGAGGACACAGGCACCGGCGAGCTGATGACCGGGCAGTGCATCTTCACGAAGGAACCGGACCGCGGCAAGACCGCCGAGGTCGGCAACTATCAGTGGACCCTGCACGTCGCCTCCGAGGATGGCTGGTCCTACTCCGAGCGCACGGTATCGGTGTAGGCCGTGAAGGAGCGCAGCGGCATCAACCTGCCCTTCGTGGAGCGCGACATCAACGGTGTCGAGTACCGGGCCAACCGGCTGATGTTCGAGGACTGGGCCGTGCTGACCGAGGACCTGGCCGAGATGCTTGGCGAACCTGCCGCCTCCCTACTCCGTGGCGACCTGATGCTGCCGGACCAGGGCGAGGGTGGGACGCTGCTCGAGACCATCGCCATCATGCTCGGGCAGGTGGACCTCCCTGGCGTGGTGCGCGGCCTCGCCTCGAAGCTGACGGCGCGGAACGTGCTCGGGCTCTCGAAGCACATGGGCAAGTCGCTTGCCGCCGACGGTCGGCCGCTGACCTACCAGGCGCAACAAATGCACTGGCCGCACCACATGAAGGACCTTGCGCCGGTGGTCGGGCTGTTTCTCGAGGCGCAGTACGCGGATTTTTTCGAGGGATTCGGCGGATTGCTGCCGCCGACGCCGACTCTCGACGAAGACCGCTCGGTAAAGGCGAGCAATACCTGAAGATACCCGAGGGTGTGGGCGGCACATGGACGCGGTGGGCAATGGCCAGGATAGCAACGCACGAATCGACGAGCGTGACCCTGGCCGAGTTGCGCCGGGACCACGACGTCGTTGACCTGATTCTCTACTACGAAGCCATCGAGTTTTGGGAAGCGCAGCGCCGCCCGGAGGGTGACTGATGGCTACCGCGCTACGTGAGATTTTCGCCCGGTATGTCGTTGAATTCGACCGGAAGGGTGCGCTGAAAAAGGGCGCTCGGGCGACTGACCAGGCCAAGCGAGGGCTGACCGACCTGTCGTCCATCACGAATCGAGCAAGCGGTTTCATGCGTGCCTTCGGCGGCGTCATCGCTGGAGCGATTGGCATCGGGGCGATGACTGCTTTTGCCCGAGCCACGATGGAGAGCACCGGCGAGCTGATGCGCTGGTCGAGCCGGCTCAACATCTCGATCCAACAACTCCGCGGGTGGACCGCAGTTTCCGCGCAGTACGGTGCAAGCGTCGATGATGTCACCGACGCGCTGAAGGAGCTCCAGCTCAAAGCACAGGACGCGATCACCGGCGGGACGTCGCAGGCCGAGATGTTCCAGCGCATCGGGATCAGCCTCGACGACCTCCGGCCTCGCGTCAACGACGTCGCTGGCCTGATGGATTTCTTCGTCGAGAAGCTGGAGCGCGTCAACGACGAGGGTCTCCGCAACTTCACCGTCGACGAGTTGATGTCAGATGCCGGGACGCGGATGCTCCCGGTCTTCATGCAGGGTTCCGAGGCGCTGCGCCGAATGCGCGGCGAGGTCGAACAGGAGTCCGACTCGGTTGCCGAGTTGGCACGTCATCAGTCGAGGCTGAACAGAACGACGAGTATTGCAAAAAGACAACTCGAGTCCGCGGCCGCCACAGTGCTCGTGAGGCTCATCCCTGCGACGGAAAGGGTCATAAAAAAGGTGGGTGACCTGGCATCATGGTTCTCCGACCTCACCAGCCGGTCACACATCCTCGAAACGACGATCGCCGTTCTGGGCGGAACGCTTGCGGCAGTTGGCGTCGCAACATCGGCAGCCTGGATTCCGGTCGTGCTCCCGGTGCTCGTGGCGACGGCTGCATTCATCGCCCTGGCGCTGGTGCTCGATGACGTGTGGGTGACGCTCGACGGAGGGAAGTCGGTCACGCGGGACTTCCTGGACTCATGGCTTGGAGCGAGCGACGCTGCATTCGCCATCGGCCAAATGCACGCGGCCATCACAGATCTCGGCAACGCGATGCTGTGGTTCTGGAACGAAATACTCGGCGCAGGGATCATCGCCCGCCCGATAACCGACTGGTTGATGGAGGATCTCAGGGAGAGCGCGCCACAGCTCACCGAGGAGTCTCGACGCCAGCTCGAACTGGTGCAGGCTGCCCGGCGGCGGACGAGGGAGGCTGCCGCAGGCGGCGAGGAACTCACACCACAGGCGGCAAGGCGAGCGCGAGTGTCGGTAGACCCGAGGAGCGAAGCCGAGCGGGTCCGGGTGCTCCAGGAAACGGACGTTACACCGACCGGGCTGGCGACAACGCGGCCGCTGATGTGGGAGCGGTCGTTGGCGCGCCCTGGTCAAACGGACGTCGATGCCCGGATGGAAGTGAGCATCGTCGTCAATGAGGTCTCCGACGCGCAAGAAACAGGGAGGGAAATCGACCGTCGTGTAAGGAGTGTGCTGGGGGAGCGTGACCGTCAGCTCGAGGCGGCGCTTGTGCGAGCAGGCGGCGTCGGGTCCGGCGCTGGGAAGCCGACACTATGAGCCTCACCATCTACTGGTCCGAAACGTCCGAATGGCGCAACCCTTACGGTGGTGACACCGAGGAGTTGACCATCGGCCAACTCGACCTCGACATCGTCGAGACCGACTCCTACGACATGACCTCGAGCGTCACAGCGCACGCAATGGAAAGCGGCATCCCGGTCACCGACCACATCAGGCCCGAGCAGGACCGGGCGAGTTGCACCGTCAATATCTCCGGGCGACAGCACACCACGACCTTCGTCGAGGGTGTGACACATGGGACGGTCGAACTCGAGGGAGGCGGCGAGGTTGTCGGCATCGTCGTACCCGAGGACACCGACCGGCTCGGGAGTTGCCTCGCCGCCTTGAAGCGGCTTCAGCGAGGTGGTTTTGAGGTCGATGTGGACGGTCTGCAGATGCCCATCGAGGGCTGGGCCATCGAGCGGGTCAGCGCGCCACGGACGATGGAAACCGCCGGGTTGCTCGTCTGCGACATCGCCTTCGTAGAGTTGCGGTTCGCCGAGGTCGAAGAGGTCGATGCACCGAGCCCGAGGGTGGAACGTGGACGACCGCAACAAGACCAGGGACGGGCTGGCAGCAGAAACGGCGGGAACGAAGAGGTGTCAAACAGCCCAGCGGAAAGGGCCGAGTCCGAGAGTGTGCTCCGTGCAGCAGGCCGCGGGATAGCAGCCGCGATAGGGAGCTTCTGATGGCCATTCGCATCATCGACCTGACGAACGCCGACCCGTACTTCTCCAAGGTCGCCACCCTCGACGGCACGGACTTCATCCTCGAATTCCAGTGGAACGAGCGGGAGGCGCGCCACTACTGCTCGCTGAAGGACGCTGCCGGAACCGAGCTCGTCGGCGCAACGAAGGTGGTCGTAGATACCCCGTGGCTCGTGCATGAGACATCGGCCTCGATGCCTGCCGGGCAACTCTGGTTCATCGACTCGACCGGCGCGGGCATTGACCCTGGCCTGCTCGACCTCGGGCGACGGGTGCAGTTGATGTACGTCGAGGAGGCGAACGTCACATGACGAACCGCCGCCTCATGGACCGCGTCTGGTCCGTCGAGATCGGAACGACCCGCATCCGCAACGTGGACGGAGCGCGGGAGTTTTCGGTCGTCTTCGAGGTGGCCAAGTCTTTGGAGCGCGAGCCAAACACGGCAACGGTCCGTATCGCCAACCTGTCGAGCTCGACGCGCCGGGCGATGGAGGAGGCCGACGACCCGCAGATCCAACTCCGCGCCGGCTACCCGGACCTCGACGACATCATTTTCGTCGGCGATGCCCGCGACATCTGGAGCGAGCGCGACGGGACCGAGGTCTGGACGAACATCGAGGCCGAAGACGGCGGACGCAGTTACCGGACTGCCGAGATCGAGCGGAGTTTCGGCCCGGACACGTCGGTCGAAACCGTCATCCGGTACTGCGCCGAGGCGATGGGCGTCGGGCTCGGCAACACGACCGTCGCCATCGACGGCGCGACTCTGACCCAGGCCGACGACAGGTACGCCGAAGGCATCATTCTTTCCGGTCCCGCCTGGCGACAGCTCGACCGGGTATGTCGGTCGTGCTCGCTCAGGTGGTCAGTCCAGAACGGCGTGCTCCAA
>JAHIVL010000037.1 GCA_018816485.1 Patescibacteria group bacterium
AAATTGTAGTGTTTTTGACCGGATATTAGATAAGCAGGCAGAGGCGATTAAAAACGCTAAACAAATCTTCCAGATAAACAAAGTAGAAAATAATCCTTCAACTGCAGTGTTTAAGTTGGTTGAGGAGATAAACAGAATTTTCGGAGCAAAATAGGGGTGATTAGTCCTGAATATAATGAACCACTAGTATAGGAAGATTTGGTATTCTAATAGTAAGTAAAAATATGAATAACAAAAATCAAAGCAATTCAATAATAATTTATGAAGGCAAAAATGGACAGCCGGGCATTGAAGTGCGACTTGAGAATGAAACTGTTTGGCTTACTCAATCGCAAATGGCAGATCTTTTTGGCAAAGGCAGATCCACTATTGCGGAGCATATTCAAAACATATTTAAAGAAGCAGAATTGGAAGAAAAAGTGGTATGTCGGGATTTCCGACTAACCACAGAACATGGCGCAATTAAGGGAAAAACTCAAGAAAATACAGTCAAGCATTATAATCTTGATGTTATTATTTCGGTTGGTTATAGAGTTAGATCAATTCAAGGAACTCGTTTTCGCCAATGGGCGACAGCTCGATTGAAAGAGTATATTATCAAAGGTTTTACAATGGATGATGAACGATTGAAGAATTTGGGCGGTGGTAGATATTGGAAAGAACTTTTAGATCGCATTCGTGATATTCGCAGTAGTGAAAAAGTTTTATATCGCCAAGTGCTTGATTTGTATGCAACCAGTCAAGATTATAATCCAAAGTCCACCGAATCAATAGAATTTTTTAAGATTGTGCAAAACAAACTACATTACGCGGCTCATGGGCATACTGCCGCTGAAGTGATTGCCGAGCGTGCGAATGCCGGCAAGCCGTTTATGGGATTGCTGACTTTTTCAAAAGGCGGAGTAGTTAAAAAAGATATTGCGGTGGCAAAAAATTATTTAACAGAAAAAGAATTAAAAATTTTGAATAATTTGGTTTCAGGATATTTTGATTTTGCGGAAATTCAGGCAATGAAGCGCAAGCCGATGTATATGAAAGATTATATCAAACAACTGGATAACATTTTGTCAGCAACCGGCGAGAAGTTATTATCCGATGCAGGAAGTGTGAGCCACGAAAAAGCGATTGATAAAGCTGAATTGGAATATAAAAAATATCAGGAAAAAACTTTGAGTGAGGTAGAAAAAGTCTTTTTGGAGAGTGTTAAGGAGTTGGAGAAGAAAGTGGGGAAAAAAAGAGGAAATCCAACTTTATGTTGATCAAATTAGGAATTCATAGCCCAAAACATGGCGATAGATCTTGAAGCACTAATTGAAGAGGCGACAGCAGATAATCTATGTTATATGATCCTAAACATAGATTAAATATAACTAGTCTAATGAGGCCGGGGTTACAACTTTTGCTTTCTAAGGCCGATCTTGCTTTGGGCAGATTGGATGGTGTAGCCGATAGTCTTCCTAAGGATATTGTCGATTTTTTTATTCTGATGTATGTTCGAAAAGAAGCAACTCTCTCGAGTCAAATTGAAGGAACTCAAGCGACATTTGTCGATGTCCTAAAAGCAGAAGCAAGAATTGCAGATTCAGAAATACATCAAGGGACATGACTTTGCCGAACTCACTTTATAGAAATCCAATAGTCAGAATTAAAGATGTAGAGAAAATTGTCCAACTCTCAAATCCAAACGCTATTGCTTTAGTACATAAATTCGTAGAGCTTGGAATCCTACACGAAATAACAGGTAATAAAAGATACAGAATGTTTTCCTATCAAGCATACATAAGTTTGTTTGCATGAGAATAAATGGCAGTCAGGTGTTGAGCAGTACTTTGATGCGAAACTCTGGCCATACACATCAAAGTATATCACGGGGGAGGGGAAAGGGAGGAGTTGCAACTCATATTTTTTCTAAAGTTCGTGTACAATTAGATGCAGTTTAAGGCGAAAAGAAATGAAGCAAAAAGAAACTGCGGTAACTGGTAGTATTGGAAAAAAAATAAATATTTTGACTAAACACAGAATGTTATAAACAGACATAAGGTTATCTGTGAGTTAGGAAAGTTATGGCAAAAACAACGTCAGCTAATCTTGGTTTTGAACAGAAATTATGGGCAGTAGCGGATAAACTCCGAGGTCACATGGATTCTTCTGAATATAAACATGTGGTTCTTGGTCTCATCTTCCTTAAATATATTTCTGATTCTTTTGAAGAAGCCTACCAGTTGATTAAAAATGACGAAGATGCCTACGATGGTGAATGGGAGGATAAAGACGCCTACAATGCCAGAAATGTTTTTTGGGTGCCAGAAATTGCTCGGTTTGAGTATTTAAAGCAAAACGCTAAGAAACCAGAAATTGGCAAGATTGTGGATGATGCCATGATCGCTATTGAAAAGGAGAACCCTACTCTTAAAGGAGTATTGCCCAAAAGATATGCCCGTCCCGATCTTAACAAACAACGATTGGGTGAAATTATTGATATTTTTAGCTCTCTGGGGTTAGGCGATGAGCAATCCAAATCAAAGGACATTTTGGGTCGAGTTTATGAATATTTTATAGGCAAGTTTGCCAGTGTTGAGGGTAAGGGTGGCGGTGAATTCTACACTCCAGCTTCTGTCGTCAAACTCTTGGTGTCCATGATCGAGCCATACAAGGGTCGAGTCTATGATCCGTGCTGTGGTAGCGGTGGTATGTTTGTCCAAAGTGAGCGATTCGTCAAAGAGCATGGTGGCAATATTGGCGATATTTCCGTATACGGGCAAGAAAGTAATCCAACCACTTGGAAATTAGCCAAAATGAATTTGGCTATTCGTGGGATCGAAAGCAATTTGGGTGAATCAGAAGCAGATAGTTTTCACAACGATCTCCATAGAGATTTAAAAGCTGATTACATCCTGGCTAATCCACCTTTTAATAGTAGCGACTGGGGCGGAGAACATTTGCGGGATGACGTGCGCTGGAAATATGGGATTCCTCCAGCTAGGAGCGCCAACTATGCCTGGATTCAACACTTTATTCATCATCTTTCACCAACTGGAATTGCAGGTTTTGTTATGGCTAACGGCGCCCTATCTTCTAATACTTCTGGTGAGGGTGAAATCAGACAAAGGCTAGTCAAAGCGGGTTTAGTTGATTGCATTGTGGCTTTGCCAGATAAGTTATTTTATACAGTTCAAATCTCTGCTACTCTTTGGTTTGTTTCAAGAGACAGATACAATCACAAATTCAGGGATAGACATACTGAGATTCTTTTCATTGATGCCCGCAAAATGGGAGCCATGACAGACAGACGGCATAGAGAATTAACGGAAGATGAGTTAAAGCAAATCACAGACACCTACCACAATTGGAGAAATAAAAACGGCAAATATGAGGATGTAAAGGGGTTTTGTAAGGCGACCAAGATTGAAGAAGTCGAAAAGCATGGTTATGTGTTAACACCTGGCCGTTATGTGGGTACAGATTTTGTGATGGAAGATGATGAGGAATTTGAGGCCAAGATGCAACGGCTAACGGACGAATTGGCTCAGCAATTCAAAGAGTCAAAGAAATTGGAATCCAAAATTAAAGAAAATCTCAGAAAGGTTGGTTTTGAAATATAGTCTATGGCAAATTTATCAACAAATGACAAACAAATACTTGAAAAGCTCTTCCAGATGGGTGGGGGTTATGTGTTAAATTTCTCCGACAGAACGATGAGTGAGTTTTTCCGAGACGATTTAAAACTCAACATTTATAGCAAGAGGTATAACTATGCCAGCGGATCAAAGGCCAATCATATGCGGGGTTTTTGGATGGTTGCCGATGATAAAACTGTTGGTAGAAGCATATTAAAGCTGATTGAATACATCAGGACCCAAATACTAGTAGATAGCTTAAGTAAGAGTGATTTCCCCGAAGAAAGATTGGTGGCTGGGGGGAAAATTGGAGAAAGACTATTGGGTAAAAAGTTAGAATCCCAAGAAGAAAAAGCAGAAGTCACATTCAAAAACGGCAATATCACTGTAACTTTACAGAAAGAAATACTCGATCATGTCCAAAAATTGCTTAATGACAGACACTACTTCAACGCAATCGAAGAAGCATACAAAGTTGTTAGGAAAAAATTGGTAACTATTACGGGTAGTGAGAGGGCAACAGATGCTTTTAATGAAGCTAATATTATTAAGATTTTTGGACACAAACCCAAAGACGAGGCAGAAAGAGATTTTTTTGAAGGAGTTAAATTTTTACATATGGCAATCCAATTTCTGAGAAATGAAAAAGCCCATACTCTTGCCCAAGATTTAGATAAGAACTTAGCAATTCATTATATTGCTTTAGCAAGTTTGGCCTACGATCTCATTAATAGAAAGTACCAATGATCACGCCAATGCAAAATCACTATAAACAAACAGCAATTGGAGAAATTCCCAATAGTTGGGATATTAAACAGCTACAAGAGGTAGCAGACTTTTCGAATGGTTACGCATTTAGTAGCAGAAGTTTTGTGAATTCGAAAAACGATGCTGTTCCAGTTTTTAAGATGGGGAATATTGGAATTGACGGGGGGTTGAAAATAACTGGTAAGGAAGACTATGCAAGTCTTGTTATAGCCGAAAAACTTAAGAATTACTTAACAAGGGAAAACGATATTCTAATGTGTATGACTGATATGAAGTCAAGTATGAATTTGTTGGGACACTCTGCACGAATTCATAACGAAAAATTCCTCGTCAATCAGAGGGTTGGCATTATTCGTCCAAGAACTAATGTAGATGCCTCCTATTTGTATTACTATCTCAACTCGCCAAAATATATTGAGAGGCTAAGAACTACAGCCAGAAGTGGAGTACAAGTTAATTTGACAACAGAGGCTATTAGAGAGTCGCAAGTTTTATGCCCAGCACAAGAGGAACAACACCAAATCGCCGCAATTCTTTCCTCTCTTGATGACAAGATCGAATTGAACCGCAAAATGAATAAAACTTTAGAGGAAATGGGCAATGCTTTGTTTAAGCGGTGGTTTGTGGATTTTGAATTTCCCGATGAGAATGGCAAGTCATACAAATCAACTGGAGGAGAGATGGTTGAAAGTGAGTTGGGAGAAATACCAATAAGTTGGAAAATCGTTGAAATTAATGACTTCGGAAAAATTGTGTGTGGCAAGACTCCTCCCAAAAGCAATCACAAATACTTTGGTGGCAATATCCCATTTATTAAGATTCCCGACATGCACGGCAGGATGTTTGTTATTAAAACCGAAGATACGCTTACTAGTGATGGAGCAGATTATCAAAAAAACAAAACCTTGCCAAAGGGTTCAATTTGTGTGAGTTGTATTGCTACTGTTGGTTTGGTCTGCATCATCACGCAGGATTCCCAAACTAATCAACAAATAAATTCCATTATTCCAAATAATAGTCACTATAAGGAGTATTTATATTTTGTATTGTCTTCCATGACAAAACAGCTTCAAGATTTTGCAAGTGGTGGCTCTGCAACTCTTAACTTAAATACGGGTAGTTTCTCAAATATTCCAATGCTTTCCCCCAGTTATGACTTGCTTGCAAAATTCCATTCAGTTGCAGAGTTAATTTTTGAACAAGTCGTGCTAAAGGCAATGGAGAATGAAAAATTATCAGCAATTAGAGATTCTCTGTTACCAAGATTAATGAATGGAAAGTTGAGGGTAAAGAAATGAGAAAAACTATTAGTCAAAGTTATTTCGAAAGTTTTGCAAGTGAGCTAAGTAGTAAGTTTAGAAGGATAAATCATCTTACTACTGGAGTTCGTACAGCTATAGGAAATTATCATGAAGAGATTTTGCGCGTTGCTATTAGAAACTTTTTATCTCAAAGGTATTCTGTAAGAACTGGATATATATATTTTGATAATGAGAACATAAGTAACCAAATTGATATTCTTATCATTGATGAGAATTATTCTTTTTCCTACCTATTTCAAGAAGGAAATTTTGTGATAGTTAAGCCAGAAGCCGTGATTTGTGCAATAGAGGTAAAATCTGTTTTGAATAAGAAAGCATTTGAGGAAGCCTTTCTTAATATTACTAAGGCTAAGCAGATTAAGCAAAAATCGTTAACTGGAAGTTTGGGAGGTTTAATCTTTGGGTATGACAGTCCAACAACTTCTAACGAATGGTTAGAGAAGTGTTTTTTAAGTAGCAAACTGGACGAAATTAAAGATAAAGAAAGTTTTTGGCCAAATTCAGTTATATTTTTTGAAAAAGCAGATTTATTGATATTTGATACTCAAGGAAGAAATGATAAAAACAAAAACAAATATTATAGCCGTCTGTATAAAGAAACGGGTTTAGATGGAAGAAGGAACTTCGAAGTAAACAAATCTTACAAACTAGCCGTTTTTATTAGTTGGATTTTGGGGGCATTGGCAGGCAATGAGATTACTGCAAGTGGACGACTTGTAGAAAATAATTTTTCGCAGATTGTCGACTACACTGGTCAAAAGCTGGGAATAGATGGTTTTCGGATTGGTATAAAAAGAAAATTGAGAAAAACATAAGATTATGTCAAATCCAGTACTTCTTGCAGTTTTAAGTGGCACCTTAGTTTTTGTGTTTGGGCAGGTGTTACAAAAGTTTGTTCTAGAGCCTATTTATGAGTATAAAAAAATAGTAAGGAAAATTGATAATAAGCTGAAATATTACGCCAATATTTTAACCAATTCTGGGTTTAATAAGGAATTAATTGTTAAGGTAACTGATACAGTGAGAGCGTTATCTTGCGACTTAGAGTCAAGCTATAAACAAATTCCTTTCAATAATTTCTTTTCAACAATTGAAACTATCGAAACTAAAAATAATATTGCAGAAGTAGCAACGAAGCTTATTTCTATATCAAATTCTGGAGGAAGAAGTGGCGAGAGAACAATTAGGTGCAATGATGAAATAGAAAAGGTTAGAAAGATGTTAAAAATAGAATCTCTAAATTAATATGACTAAATACACAAAATCAAACTTAAAATTAGTTGTATTGATCAGATATTCCCTTTTACCAAGATTAATGAGTGGAAAATTAAGAGTATATGAGACAAATTAACGAACAAGAAATACTAAATTCAATATTGGCTAGAGAGGAAAGCAGAAACTTTGAGTTCAAACCTGGTTTTCAATGGACAGAATTGAAGAGCAGAAAGTTGAAGGAGGAAGTAATAAAGTCAATAGTTGCAATGTCTAATACGCCTTCAGGTGGAGATATTGTTTTAGGCATAGTATGGAATCAAAGAATACGGAGGCATGAGCCCAGGGGTGTAAATTCTAAACATTTAACTTATTTTACTGAGAATTATGAGCAAATTGAGCAACAAATTCACAAAATTTGTTCCCAAACGCCCGATTTTGAAATTCAGTGGGGTGAGGCACGAATAGAAAAAGGCAAACCTAGAAAGAGATTTATACGCATAAGAGTTACAGAATTCTCAATTTATCCAATATTAACCATTGATCATGGCAAAGAAAGAGAAGACACCGGAACAAAAGATTTTGTTATCAAAGAAGACACGTTGTATGTGCGTACTAAAAAAGCCACATGGTCAAGTCGTAAAGCAACCTGGAAAGAATTTGAAGAAGTTATAAGACTAACTGCCGATAAATATAGGAAACAACTCAAGGTCAGGGGTTATGTCAAACTTGATTCTTTGAGCGTGAGATTAAAAGAAGAAAGAGAAGATTATGAGTAACTTTAAATCAACACTAGATAAAATCAAGAAACGAGGTTATTGGAAAATAGTGATAGAGCCAGTGTATCCAATAAAAAAGTTTTTTGATCATATTATTGAAGCTAAAGAGTTTATCAACGGAAATAGAATACAATTAAGAAGTTGGGATTATCCTCATTATCCCACCCGTAATGATGAAAAATCTGGAATAAACCTTCTGACCAATAGAGCAAATGGGTATATTGATTGGAATCATTTCAAAGAAGTGTGGACTTATTTTCAATCTGGTCAGTTTGTTCACGTTTTTGGATTAAGAGAAGATTGGTTTCAAGAAAGTGATTGGTTTGGATCAGAAGATAGATACAGTAAAGTGGATCCCAACACGGTTTTAGATCTTATTGGTGTTACTTTATCTATGACCGAAATATTACTTTTTCTATCTAAACTTGCTTCAGATCCAAGATATAAAGAAAAAGTACATATACAAATATCACTTAGCAATCTTGAAGGTCGGCAACTTACTGTATTTGATCCCAGAAGAGTGCCTATATTCTCGGAAAGAAAGTCAACAACCCCAAGCATTGTTGCAATAGATGATGATTTTTCCTCTGATACACTCAGTCATGACCATTTAGCGATTGCTCGTGATGCGACAGTGGATATTATCAAGTACTTCGATTGGCCAGACCCGCCTGTCAAAGTA
This sequence comes from Patescibacteria group bacterium, assembly GCA_018816485.1. Classification (GTDB taxonomy): domain Bacteria; phylum Patescibacteriota; class Microgenomatia; order UBA1400; family PJMF01; genus VFLK01. Next base: position 8,381 of record JAHIVL010000037.1, read on the forward strand.
ATAGAAGATGATCAGCAAAAACTATTAACTAGAAGACTATGAAATACACAGAATCAGACTTAGAACTAGCAACATTAGAATGGCTCGAAGAGCTTGGATACTCTGTCATTGGTGGGCCAGAGATTGCCCCATCCCCAGATGGAGATCATCCAGAACGCAATAGCTATGCAGACGTTGTATTAGAAGGCAGATTAAAGACAGCTATCGTCAAATTCAATCCCAACATTCCCCAAGATGCCAAAGAAGAAGCGTTTAAAAAGGTTGTGTTGGTGGCGCATACCACCCCAAATCTCATTCTCAACAATAAAATCTTCCATTCATATCTGCGGGATGGTGTGGATGTGGAATATATGCGGGATGACGGGACTGTTGCGGGTGACAAGGTAAAACTGGTTGACTTTGTCAATATTGAAAATAATGACTTCTTAGCTGTTAACCAATACACTATTATCGAGAACAATGTAAATAGACGGCCCGATGTATTGATATTTATCAATGGCTTGTCCGTAGTGGTTATTGAACTCAAAAATCCAGGAGACGAAAAGGCCACGGTTAAGAACGCATTTAACCAGATCCAAACTTATAAACAGGATATCCCTACTCTTTTTGTCTATAACGAACTTTCGATCATCTCTGATGGAAATGAAGCCAGAGTTGGTACAATATCAGCAAACATAGAGTGGTTTACCAGATGGCGAACGGTAGATGGTAAAGAATTAGCGTCCAATGCGCTACCACAGCTGGAAGTTTTACTTCGGGGAATTTTTGATAAATCACGACTTTTGGATCTCATCTCCAACTTCATAGTCTTTGAAACTGACGGCGAGAAAACCATCAAGAAGGCGGCGGCATATCATCAATATTTTGCCACCAATAAGGCAGTTGAAAGTACGATCAAGGCAACCCAGGAGGAGGGAGACAGACGGGCAGGGGTGGTGTGGCATACGCAAGGATCGGGCAAGAGTTTAACTATGACATTTTATGCGGGCAAAGTTATTCAAGCTCTCAATAACCCAACATTGGTGGTACTAACTGATAGGAATGACTTAGACAACCAACTCTTTGGGGTGTTCTCAAAATGTTCGGAACTCTTGCGACAAACTCCGAAACAGGCCGAAACCCGAGAGGAGTTGCAAGAGTTGTTAAGAGTCGCATCGGGAGGGGTAATATTCACCACTATTCAGAAGTTTTTTCCTGAAAACGGAGAACAAACGTACCCACAGCTTTCCGGTAGAAAAAACATTGTGGTTATTGCTGATGAGGCCCATAGAAGCCAGTACGAATTCATTAGCGGTTTTGCCAAACACATGCGGGATGCTCTCCCCAACGCTTCCTTTATTGGCTTTACTGGTACACCAGTAGAGCTAACGGATAGAAACACACGGGCGGTATTTGGTGAATATGTCGATGTGTACGATGTTACCCGCGCTGTTGAAGATCATGCGACAGTACCGATTTATTACGAAGCCAGACTAGCCAGAATTGAGTTAAAAAAAGAAGAACAACCCAAGATCGATCCAGAATTTGAAGAATTAACCGAGGGTGAAGAAGTTGAACGCAAGGAAAAATTAAAGAGTAGATGGGCGAGGCTAGAGGCATTAGTTGGATCGGAAAAACGGATCAAATTGGTAGCCAAAGATCTAGTCGATCATTTTGAAAATAAACTAGGCGCTATTGAGGGCAAAGGCATAATAGTGGCTATGAGTCGTAGAATTGCGGTGGAGCTATACAATGAAATTATTCAACTTCGTCCCAATTGGTATAGCGATGATGACAGCAAAGGATTTTTGAAGGTGGTTATGACGGGTTCAGCAGCCGATCCTCTCAATTATCAGCCTCATATACGGCCAAAACACGCTATGGATGCAATGGCTTTGCGGATGAAAGATCCCGACGATTCATTAAAGTTAGCGATTGTTCGTGATATGTGGCTAACTGGCTTTGATGTGCCATCTTTGCACACCATGTATATTGACAAACCGATGAAAGGACACGGATTAATGCAGGCGATTGCCCGAGTCAACCGTGTCTATAAAGACAAACAGGGCGGATTGATTGTTGACTATATTGGTATTGCTCCCGAACTAAAAGAGGCCCTTTCCTACTATACCGAAAATGACAGACAGGAAACAGCTATCCCACAAGAAAAAGCGGTGTCGGTGATGCTTGAGAAATATGAAGTAGTTAAGGGAATGTATCACGGGTTTGATTATCAACAATACCTAAGCGGTACCCCAGGGGAACGAACGCAAACCATATCGGGCGCTACCGACTTTATTTTAGGATTACCCGATGGAAAGAAACGATATTTAAAATCGGTATCTGAACTATCAAAAGCGTTTTCTTTGGCCGTACCACACGATAAAGCCATTGAAATACGGGATGAGGTTGGATTTTTCCAGATTGTTAGAAGTGCAATTTTGAAGATGGATCCACATGGCGGTGGGCCAACGGATGAAGAATACGATTTGGCAATTAAACAAATAGTATCCTCTGCTGTTACTTCTGATACCGTTATTGACATTTACTCGGCGGCTGGAATTAAAACACCTGACATTTCTATATTCTCTGAAGAATTTTTGGCCGAAGTGAAGAATATGAAGCATAAAAACGTGGCGTTGGAACTTTTGAAAAAACTCTTAAACGACGAACTGCGAACCATGACAAAAACCAACCTTGTGAAATCACGATCATTTGCTCAGATGTTAGAAGAGACGATCCGAAAGTACCAAAACAGGACGATTGAGGCGGCACAGGTTATAGCGGGATTGTTGGATTTAGCCAAAAAGATACGGGATGATAAAAATAAAGGTAAAGCTTTGGGGCTATCAGAAGAAGAAGTGGCGTTTTATGACGCATTGGCCAATAATGAAAGTGCGGTTCAGGGATTAGGTGATACAACACTCAAAGCTATGGCGCGGGAACTCGTCGAAATGCTACGCAAAAATACCACTATAGACTGGACGATCAAAGAAAGCATCCAAGCCAAGCTACGGGTGTATATCAAACGATTATTGAAAAAATACCACTACCCGCCAGATAAACAGGAGGGGGCAACCAAAATCGTATTGGAACAGGCAGGATTATTGGCTAAAGATTGGTCGGGAGAGAAATAAATTATGAAACTACCAAAAATTGAATCAGAGGGAAATAAAAAAATCATTTCTCTGTTAACGTACTTGAAAGATGGGACGCTTCGTGTGCCACGATTTCAGAGGGATTTTGTGTGGGAGCGAAGAAAAATAGTAGCGTTACTAGACAGCATTTACAAAGAATATCCGATTGGTAGTTTTTTTCTTTGGGCAACGACCGGCAAATACAACCTGTTTTATCGGGATTTACCCGAACTCGGAATTACCCCTGCTAAACCAAGAATCGATGAAAAGTTAAAGTTTATTCTCGATGGCCAGCAACGCATCTGTTCACTCTATGCGGCTTGGTATGGCATGAAGGTTGAGTTCAAAGATGGCAATAAGACAAAACTAGTGGACTGTTCGCAAATTTGTTTAGATCTGGACTACTACAAAAAAGAGCCTGATGATGGTGGCAATCAATCGGTGTTTGAGGTCAAAAGAGAAAGCGAACGATATGTACCGCTATATAAGGTTCTAGGTGAAGGTCATCTGCAATTGTTTCGTACACTTACTCCTGAACGGCAGGAAGTATTTAATGAGTGTTACCAAATATTCACTACTTATCCCCTCAGTGTAGTGACTGTATTTAATGTTGAACTGAATAATGCCAGTGTCATATTTGAAAGAATCAATCAAGGCGGGAAGAAATTATCGCTTTTCGATTTGGTAGTGGCTAGTACATGGGGTGAGGACTTTGATCTCAAGGAGAATTACATCAAACTACGGCAGAGAATCTCATCTAAGGGTTTTGGGGACATTACACCTGAGGTGGTAACTCATACAATATCACTCATTCTTAAAGGATTTTGTAACAAGATTTACCAGCTACAGCTAAAGCAAAAGGAAATTAAGGAAAATTGGGATGAGATTGCCAATGCGATTGAACAATCAGTTGAACATTTATCAGCCAATTTGGGTGTGCGAATATTTGAATTTACCCCATATCCATCTTTTATCCCGCTTCTTGCCTATTTGTATTTTAAAACTGAGGGGCGGGCACTCACCAAGGAAATGACGGATGTAGTACATGAATGGTTTTGGAAAGCAGCCCTAAGTGAACGGTACACATCGTCAATGGAAAGCAAGATGGGAGAAGATAGACGGGAAATATTCGACAAACTCTTAAATGATAAAGAAGTAAATATTAACTTTACGATCACGGCAGATGAGGAAAAGATCGCCAATACGACGATTGGAACTAAATCGGCCCTGCGTAATGCAATCTTTTGTATGTTGGCCCGTAGAAACCCCAGACATTTCAAGACAAACGACATAATTCCGATGGATCATAAATTTTACTCTAGTTTCAATAGCCCCGAAAAACATCACATCTTCCCCAAACGGTATTTGTCTAGAAACAAAATTGGCGGAGAAAATCTGATAGCTAACTTCTGTTTTATTCCTGCCGAACTTAACAAAGAGATACTCGATCAAAAGCCGAGCGATTATTTCGCCGGCTATCAGAAAGAAAACACAGAATTTAGCGATACCCTTCAAACACACTTACTTACATATTCGGATGCTATCAAGGAAGACAACTATAGATTGTTTATAAAAGAGCGGGCGGAGGCAATCAAGCGAGAGTTTGAACGGTTGACGGGATCGAAAATTATTCAAATTCTTGGGGTTAATGCTAATAAGGCGTTGGATGATATTGAGATGAAATTGAGACTATTGATTAATAGCCAGTTGACAGAGAAAGTGGGCAAAGATTATTGGAATCAAGTGATTCCAGGAGACATCCGAGGCAAGGTAAAAATAAAAATTGCCGAGTATTTGCGAAAGAATCCATACATCACAGCAGAAAAATTAGATTCATATGATCGTTTGTGCCAATGCGATGTGATGAACTACTCAAACATCATTCTTAAAAACTGGGAATACTTTGAGCCATTCTTCGGTTCCAAGTATGAGACGGAAAAGCGATTCATTACACTTAAAGATTTTAGAAATGCAGTGAAACACATCAAGGAGATAAATTTTGTATTGCAGAAAGAAGCAGAAGCGGCAATCGAGTGGTTTTCTCAAGTATTAAGGGGTGTTAAGGGTGAGGAAGATAATGTGGAGGAAACCAAAATTAGTGTGTCTCAACCTCCAGAAATCAATGAGGAAATAATCGCTCGAGTCAAAAGTGATTTTGTTAAACAGGCAGTAGATCTTATACCTAGATGGATAGAGAAAGAATATTCCGATGGTAAGTTATATATAAAAAGAGGGAATTCTGGTTCGCACAGAAGCATTAAGCAGGGCGAAAAACTGATCCTTTTTTATTATTATGCTAACAAATGGGTTTATGGCGAGCTACAAATGACCACGCCTGAAGAATTAAAATCGTTAAAAGAGAATCTATCAAAGCCCGAATCAATTTTTGATCGACAGGGTCGTTATAAGCAGGTTAGGTTTCACATAATGAATAAAAATGATCTTGAGTTGATTCTGAATATTATTAGAAAAAGAATTGAATAATAAAATGAACTATTGAAAATCAGGTTATTCAATACAAAAAGAAAAATACCCTTTAACCTCTATAAATACTGCCTATAACTCATTTTCAAACAAATATTTGTTGACTATTGACATACAGAAACATTATTGCTAATATATTTGTATATGATACATTCATTTAGTTGCAAAAATTTCTATTCTTTTGGTGATGATTTAACCACTGTGAGTTTTGT
>JAHIVL010000038.1 GCA_018816485.1 Patescibacteria group bacterium
AAGCTTGAGCATTCTCTTTTGAAGATCCTCTATAAGTTTATAAATAATGTCGTATGACTTTATCACAACTCCATCAATCTTTGCCATTTTCTGAATTTTATTGGAAACTTTTGTGTGAAAAGAAATAATCAAAGCATCACTGGTTTTTGCCATCTCAACATCACTCTCGGTAACTGCACCAACTCCAGAAGTTAAAACTTTTGTGCTATCAAGATCGATTGTCTGCATAATTGCTTCTAAAGTTCCATCCGTATCAGCTTTAATAATTAAGTTTAATTTTGGTTTTTGATCTATAAGTTCCGAAAAATCAATCTCTGCCCATTCGTCACTGGTAGCGGAGTCGCCATTATTGACATTGACCCCACTTTTAGTATCTGCACTAACTGCATCTTCGGCGCCTGCTGTTTCTGCAATATCTTCACTAATTTTTGGATAAGTTGCACTTGAATCTTTTACAGTTGAGCCAACACTGGGAGCATCTTTAAAACCAATAATCTCGGCTGCAAAACCTGGTAGAACCTCTTTCAAATTCTCACCACTAGCATTTGTGAGTCTCTTAATACGACCCTCAGCAGTGCTACCATCATCACTAACATCTGCGAAAACATCTTGTCGTAAAATCAATGTTCCATTTTTAACAACAACTGTTGCAGCCACACCTTTCTTGGCATCTCTTGAAGACTCAATTACTATCGCTTCTAGTGGAGCATCAGGATCTGCAGTAATTTCTTGCAAATCGGAAATAAGATTTATAGTTTCGAGCAACTTATCAATACCTTTGCCCTTGAGCGCAGAAATCTCGACTACTTCTATGTCGCCACCATAATCTGTGACAACTAAACCATGCTCGGCAAGACCAGCTTTTGTAATATCCGGCTTTACATCAGGTAAATCAATTTTATTAATAGCAACTACGACAGGAACTTTAGAATTTTTTATGTGTCTAATAGACTCGATTGTTTGTGGTTTAACACCATCATTTGCAGCAACAACCAAAATAACAATGTCTGTCACTTTAACACCACGTTCTCTCATTTTATTAAAAGCCGCATGTCCTGGAGTATCAATAAAAGTAATATCTTTGCCGTTATGTTTGATACTATAGGCACCAATGTGTTGGGTAATACCACCAGCTTCACCGGCTACAACATTTGACTTTCTAAGATAATCTAATAAAGTTGTCTTACCATGATCAACGTGACCCATGATTGTAATTATTGCTGGTCTAGATTTTAGTACCATATTTTATCCAATTTTCCAATTACTCTAATTGCTCTCTAATTTTGTAGCAAGATCATCAAAAGAGTCTCTCTGAGCCATTTCTGCGTCAAATTTTTCAACTCTATCACTTAATATTTTTTCTTGGTTCTCGCCTAATTCAGCCTCAATCCATTTATTTTTAAATCTTGATAAATCAGCTAGAGTTGTCAATTTATTCTGAACTAAGAAATCTCTAGTATCTTCGATCAATCCTTCAAAAGTATCGATCTCATATTCCTCATCTCCAGTCATATGTGACTTAATACTACCCTCTGCGGATTGAATTGTAATCTTGTAACCAGTAAGTTTGGCTGCTAATCTGACATTTTGGCCACCTCTACCGATAGCTAATGACAATTGATCGTCTGGAGCAACAACAACAGCTGATTTATCTGCTTCATTGATAGTAATCTTCAATCCTTCAGATGGAGCCAGTGCTCCTTGAATCAGAAGTCTGCTGTCTTCGGAATAAGAAATAATATCTAATTTCTCATTATTTAATTCTCTAATAACTTCTTGAACACGAATACCTCTTTGTCCGACGCATGAACCAACTGGATCAACACCTTCTTGAGTAGATCTAACAGCCAATTTAGTTCTAACTCCAGCTTCACGGGCAATTAAAACAACTTCTACTGTTCCTGCTGCAATTTCTGGAACTTCTCTTTCAAAAAGTTTTGAAACTAACTCTTTTGCAGCTCTAGAAACAATAATTTTCTTTCCTCTTGGAGTCTCGGCAATTTCACGAATGAAAACAGTTATTCTATTGTTCATTTTGTAAAACTCACCACGCATCTGCTCCTCTGGAGGCATGAATCCCTGACCTCTACCAAGATCTAAAATAACAGATCTGCCATCCATACGTAAAATTTGAGCGGTAATGATTTCACCAATCTTGTCTGAGTAATCTTTGATAACCATGTCTCTCTCTGATTCTCTGATTTTTTGTAAAATTACTTGTTTTGCAGTTTGAGCTGCAATACGACCAAATCCTGCAGGAGTTACATCTTCTGGAGCAGAATCATCCCACTTTAAGATTTCACCTGTTTCTTCGTCTTTTTCTATAATTGGACACTTAAAAATTGTGGATTCACCACTATCTTCATTAAGTTCAACAAAATAATATGATTCTTCTTCTAAATTTCCAAATTGCTTCCTGTAAGCTGAAACTAAAGCTTGTCTGATAGCCTCATAAATTGCTGCTGGCTCAATATGTCTTTCGCTAGCAATTTGATTAATTGCAGCTGCGAATTCGGTACGGATTATTTTTGTTTTAGCCATAGTTCTTTCAAATAGTTTACTGTTGAGTTAAATAAATATTAAAAAAGCTCTCACAGGAGCAAGTCCTGAATGTTCGCTTTTTTAATATTTATTTAATACACAGTTAATTTTTAATAACTTTCCAATTGTGCTTCGCACTGATTTAATAAAAAAGAGCCTTATTTGGGCCCTTCATTAGCAAATCTAAATAATATTATACTAAGTTTATGAGGAAAATGCAATTTTAGTTTAATAATTTGACTCAATAGTTACTATTCTGGTTTTACTCTCTGAATAGCTGCGATTGTAAGTTGATATGATTGATTTAATAAATTTAGTTTTTGGTCATTAGTAAGATATTGAGTCAAATTATATCATAATAGCATCTACAACCCCAACCCTTTTAACTTCTCGACCTCTTTTCTTTGGGCACGGTTAATTCTTTCCGGAATATCAACAATGAAACGAACATAAAGATCACCCTTTCCTCTGCCTTGAATATGAGGAACTCCTTCACCCCTCAGTCTTACCATGGTATGTGACTGAGTTCCAGGCCTTACTTTTAGTTTTAAAGTTTGATTTACAGTTTTTACATCGACATCAGCACCTAATAATGCAGTGGAAACTGGGATTTTTTGGTCAATAAATAAATCATAACCTTCACGCTTAAATACAGGATGAGTTCTAACATTAATACTGATATCAAAATCAGAAAATCTTAATCTTGTGCCATCATTAGCACCTGAAGGAACTTTAATTTTGTGTTTTTTGCCCTCGATGTTAACTTCTTTAGTAACACCTTTAATTGCCTCTATAAACTCAATCGAAAGTGAGTATCTTTGTCTTCTTTGTTGAGCTCGACCAAATCCTCCACCAAAAAATTGTTCGAAAATATCAAATGGATCACCAAAGTCTGCGTTTTGAAAAGGATTTTGCCCACTTGAATAAGTATATGTTTGTCCACCCCCGCCAAAAGGATTTCCTCCTGCAAATGGGTTGCCACCCATCCCACTGGAAGGATCAAAGGCTGCATGACCGAACTGGTCATAGGTTTTACGCTTTTTTTCGTCGGAAACTACTTGATAGGCCTCATTAATTTCTTTGAATTTAGTTTCAGCCTCAACTTTATTATCTGGATTCTTATCTGGGTGCCACTTTAATGCTGCTTTTCTATAAGCAGATTTTATATCTGCCTTAGTAGCATCTTTCTTAACACCTAAAATATCATAGTAATCTCGTTTGGTTGGCATAGATTGTCTATTCTAACAGATTCGACTCAGAGATTTTGCCACACAAGTTAGACTTGCTTCTACAAAACTCCCTGAGTCTTTCAATTATTCCTAAATTATTCGTTGACAACTTCAGCCTCTTCAGCCTCATCTTTGTCAGTTTTTGGTTTAGATTTTGCCTCTCCATCAGCATCTGCTCCAACACCTGCCGAACCTTCGGCACCTGTTCCTGGAGCACCTTCTGCCCCAGCCTTTGCTGCTTGCTCTTTCTGCATCGCTTCACCAATTTTTTGAGCTGATTTAAACATTTCTTCAGAAGCCTTATCGAGCTCTTCCTTAGTTACGTCATCTTTTGCTGCCAACTCTATGAGTTTTTTGGCATTTTCTTCGATAGCTTCCTTGTCAGCTTTCTCAAGTTTGTCACCATACTCTTCTAACTGCTTTTCAATTTCAAAAGAAACTTGATTGGCGTGATTTTTAGCTTCTACCAACTCTTTCTTTTTCTTATCATCATCGGCATATTTTTCAGCATCTTGTTTCATCTTTTCAACTTCGTCATCAGATAAATTAGTTGAGTTTTGAATAGTAATTTTTTGTTCTTTACTGGTGTTCTTGTCTTTTGCAGTAACATTCAATATTCCATTTGAATCAATATCAAAAGTCACTTCAATCTGAGGAATACCTCTTGGTGCTGGTGGAATACCATCAAGAACAAATCTCCCAAGAGTCTTGTTGTCAATTGCCATCTCACGTTCACCTTGGAGAACATTAATTTCTACTTGAGTTTGATTGGGTGCGGCAGTCGAAAAAACTTGGGACTTACTTGTTGGAATAGTTGTATTCCTATCAATAAGAGGAGTTCTAACTCCACCGAGTGTTTCCAAACCAAGAGTTAATGGAGTCACATCTAACAAAACAACGTCAGTAACATCTCCACCAATAATACCTGCTTGAATTGCTGCTCCAATAGCTACAACTTCGTCGGGGTTTACACCCTTGTGAGGCTCTTTTCCAAAGAACTTCTCTACTTCTGCTTGGATTTTTGGCATTCTAGTCATACCACCAACCAAGATAATCTCATCTATTTCGCTCTTACTAATTCCAGCATCTTTCAATGCTTTTTCGGCTGGCTTAAATGATTTTTTGATCAAATCGTCAACAAGCTCTTCTAGTTTCGAACGAGTCAAATTTAAAGTTAGATGAAGTGGTTGCCCATCATCACCTTGAGTAATAAAGGGTTGATTAATCTCAGTAGATTGCGCACTTGAAAGTTCAATCTTAGCTTTCTCTGCAGCATCTTTTACACGCTGCAAAGCCTGAGGATCTTTAGAAAGATCTTTGCCTGTATCTTTCTTAAACTCGGCAACGATCCATTCAATAATTTTGCTATCAAAATCATCTCCACCCAAAAATGTATCACCATTGGTTGATTTAACTTCAAAAACACCTTCACCGATTTCCAAAATAGAGATGTCAAAAGTACCGCCTCCAAGATCATAAACTGCAATAGTCTGGTTGCCTTTTTTATCTAAACCATATGCAAGTGCGGCTGCCGTTGGCTCGTTAACGATACGCTCGACTGTAAGACCAGCTATCTCACCAGCTTGTTTGGTTGCTTGTCTTTGAGCATCATCAAAATATGCTGGAACAGTGATAACTGCTCTAGTTACTGGAGATCCCAAATAACTCTCTGCATCTGCTTTTGCTTTTGCCAAAATTTTGGCTGAAACTTCTTGCGGAGAGTATTTTTTATTATTAATTTTTACAACGGCCATACCGTCTTTACCTTCAACGATTTCATAAGAAACATGCTTGACAGCAGATTTTACTTCGGCTGAATTAAGTTTGGCACCCATAAAACGCTTAACTGAATTAACAGTTTTGCTAGGATTTAAAACCATTTGACGTTTAGCTACATCTCCAACAGAAACATCACTTCCTTTAAAAGAAACAATTGAAGGAAAAGTATTTCTTCCTTCAGCGGTAGGGATCATTTTGGGTGAACCACCCTCCATCACAGCCACAGCTGAATTGGTGGTGCCTAAATCAATACCAATAATTTTTCCAGTGGCTTGTTTATTATTTGACATATTCTATTCCTTTTCTACTTTCTACTTTTACTTTTTTTAATACCTTTTATTTTATAGCTAATTTTAGCAGACAATCGATTAGACTGCTAGTAGTAATTTACTCAAGAGACTCCTAGTTCAATATCACTTTTGCGTGTTGAATAACTTCGTTATTAAGCATGTAACCATCTTTGACTATTTTAATAACCTTATCTCCTTTTTTACCTTTGTCAATCACTTCCATTGTCTCAATATCAAATTTTTTATTCTTACAATCAATTTTTTTCAAACCATTTTGCTCTAACACCTGCCACAACTGTGAAATAACCATATTTAAACCAACTTCATTAATTTGCTCAGAAGCCAAAGACAAATGCGCTAAAGGCTGAATTAAATCCTTTATAAAGTCTTTTGCTGCCAATTTAGCAATCATAAATCTCTCATCTTGCGTTCTTCTTACTAAATTTTGGTAATCTGCCAAAGTTCTTTGCTCTTTATTTTTAGAATCAGCCAACTGCTTAATAAGATCCATCAGTTCACTTTGGGTAATTTCAGCGTTTGTATTTTCAAATTCAGCATTAATTTCATCAACTTTTTTATCTGCAATTTTTTGGCTATCTGATTTCATATATCTTTCTAAAGATGAATGTTTAAAATTTATTCAACAATTTCGTTAATTAAAGTCCTAATATACTTCATCATTGGAATAATATATGGGTAATCAAATCTATTTGAACCCAAAACCCCAACATGAATAATTTGCTCATCAACTTCAAAAGTCATATGAATTATACCAATAGGATCTAAATTTCTATTTCCCAATTCTGGACCATAAACAACCTGAATTAAATTTTCACTTGTACCTGACCTGAAAATTTCTTCCAACATTGACTCTTCCTCAATTAACTGTAAAACGTGCCTCATGACCTTAATATCATAAAATTCTGGCATCTGAAGTAAATTTGCATAACCTGCGTGATAAAGTTGATCATCCTCTACTAATGTAATAGCCAGAGCATTTGATTTGTCTGCTAAAACCTTCGTAATTTGATGAAACATTTTATCAGTTTGACTTCTATTGTTCCAAATTTTTTCTTTCGCAGAAACTTCATCGGCCACTGACAAATCTTTCTCTTTCATTAGTTCATTTACATATAATTTCATTGCAACGGGTGTTGGTACGCGACCTGCACTGCTATGAGTTTTTGTTAAATAACCTTGGTTTGTTAAATAAACCATCTCATTTCTAATTGTTGCAGGAGAAACACCAATAGCGAATTTCTTATCTATTGTTTCAGAGCCAACTGGTTCAGCAGTAGTTATGAATTCTTCAATAAGTGCGCGTAGAATTTGAACTTGTCTGGCGGTTAAATCAATCATATATTAGCAATCATATCTATCGTTTGCCAGATTGTCAACCTTTTGAGCATGAGATAGACTAGAGTTGTGGTCTCGGTCTCTTGGATTGTGGAATAACGCTGTATACTGGTAAATATGCGTAGACGAATTAAGAAAACTAAAATGATTGTTCAATTCCTGATTTTTTTGGGGATTTTGATGTCTGTAGTTGTGGGGGCTTGGCAACTCGATATAGTTAGAGAGTTTTTTGGACAAGCATCTGGAGAAGAAGCGAATATTCATGTTTATACAAAATCAGTCTTGGGAACTTACAATCGCCCATGGAGAAACTTAGCTCAAGGTGGCGAAGATAATGAATGGCGCTTACAACCACTTGTTCCACAAGTAAAAGCATTGAATCCTGAATATATTAGAATTGATCACATATACGACTTTTATGAAATTGTTCAAGGAACTTCTGGAAATTTAAGCTTTAATTTTTCAAAACTAGATCCTATTATTGATGATATCTTGGCGACTGGTGCTAAACCATACATTGCCCTTACATATATGCCTCTGCAACTTTCCGATGGAGACATAGTTGGGGCTCCACAAAACTATAATGACTGGGAAATTGTTGTGCAAAAAACCATTGAACACATCAGTGGAACTAGAGGAATCTTGGATGTTTACTACGAAGTTTGGAATGAACCAGATTTATTTGGAAGTTGGAAATATTATGGCGATAAAAACTATCTTGATCTTTACTTACATTCTTCAAGAGGTGCTCAAAATGCCCGTGGTATAAAGCCATTTAAACTAGGAGGGCCTGCTATAACTGCATTCTATAAAAACTGGATAGAAGCTTTATCAAAATTTGCAATTAATAACAACTTAAAATTAGACTTCATTTCTTGGCATAGATACGATTACAATATCGATCAATATCTCGAAGATATGATTGAGCTTAAAAAAGTAATGAGTAAATACCCTCAGTTAGAAGAAACATTAGAGTTCCATATAACCGAATGGGGTCATGATAGTAATAATAATGTTGGATATGACACTAATTTCTCTGCAGCACACACTGTTGCTGGAGCAATTGAAATGGTTGGAACAATAGATAAGGCTTTTGCCTTTGAAATTCAGGATGGCAAAGACCCTTCTGGTCAAGAATATTGGGGACGTTGGGGTATGTTTACTCATCGGGATTTTAGTAGCAAAGCAAAGCCAAGATATTTTGCTCTTAAAATGCTTGATAGAATTTCTAATCAAAGAGTTCAGTTGTTAGGAAAAGGAAGTTGGGTCAAAGCACTAGCTGGAAAAAATATAAAAACTGAAAGTATTGAGGTTTTATTAGCAAATTATGATGAAGATAGCAATCACGGTGAAAATGTTCCAATTATTTTTGAAGATGTACTCCCTGGTTCTTACACAATAATAAAAGAACTTAGTAACGGGCAAAACTTTACGGAAAAGATTGCAACTACAGAAGCTAAACTACAAACTTACTTTTATATGCCGACAAATAGTGTGGGGTTTGTTACTTTAAAAAAGGACTAAATGTCGCTAAATCACTAACTTTCTAAAACTTCCCATTTAAGAGATCGATTTTAAGATTTTTGAAGTAATAAAATCCCTCACTTCTTCCTTAAACCTCTCCTTGCTAAACTTCAACGAATATTTATAAATCTTATTTTTATCAAACTTTGTTTTTTCTATTTTCTTAATTGCTTTTCCAAAATCTTCGACAGTGAACTCATTAAAGAAAAATCCATTTTCTCCTTCTATGATAGTTTCAAGAGGACCGCCAGATTTATGAGCTACTATAGGAACACCGTGCCCCATTGCTTCGATTGGAACCATACCAAAATCTTCATCTTCGGCTGGGTATAGTAAAGCTGTAGCATTTTCGTATAAATCATAGAGTTTTTTATCACTCACTCCCCCCATAAATTCTACTGTTGGCCCAGCTATAGATTTCAAGTACTCCAAACCCTTTCCAGAACCAACAACTTTCAGAGCAAACTTCATTTTCTTAGCCGATTTTATTGCTAAATCAACATGCTTACTTATAGCTAAACGGCCAACATATAAGTAATATCCTGCTTTTTGTTTTTTGTGTATAGCAGATTTTTTGGAAACTGGAGCTTCGATAAATTTTCTATCGTTCTTGATTTCAATTGGTGGATAAATTACTGTCGAATCCAATCTATAATACTTCTTTATTCTCCTAGCAGTTTCTTTGGAGTTGGCAATAAAGTAATCAACATTATTCTTCGCAACATAAAAATCAACAACTCTTAAGTAATGATTGGCAACTGTACCTAAAAAATGAGTAATAGGATTTTTCTTCCAGTTAGTCATCGTGCTGTAGCCATATAAAGATCTAGCAGGAGTATGACAGTAACTTATGTGCAACGTTAATTTTTTACCATTATTTCTTTTTCTATCCCCAACACCAACTGCTTTTGAAAAATAAGCATTTGTAGAAGAAATTACCAAATCATAATCCGACAAATCAAATTTAGAAAAATATTGCGGAGCAAAAATCCTAAGCGGAGAAAATAACTTTTTATAAAAAGGAATTTTAGTGAGCCAACTTTGATAAATTTTCCAGCTGGAAAATTTCTTCCAATGGATTCCTGTCACTGCTGAATCAACAAAAGCAACATAAAGTGGTGCATTGGGGAAAATCTCATGAAGCGCCTCCACAACACGTTCCGCCCCACCATACTCGCGCAAATAATCATGAACCAAAGCAACTTTTACCTCAGGGCACCCTCTTTTGCTTCTCAATTCACCTTGAAGTTCAGATATATTTTTGATAATATTTTTTTTATTTTTCATGATTTTGAAATTTCTGTACAAAACAGGTCATCCTTAAATATTAGTTTAACACGACACCTTCTAAAACAATGCATCCTGAACCGAAATCTCAAAATCATCCTTCGGCAACATTCTTTTTAAAGAAACAAAATTATATCTGTCAAAAATCTCCATCACCTTATCTTTACTATAATCTCTAATAACACACTTCGCCAATGAAAAATCTACTGGAGCATCTAATAAAATTGTTGCTAAATCTTGACTCAAAAAAGCCATCTTTTTGTCTGTAATCATTTTTTTGAGAATTGCTCCTTTCAAAACTGGGTGTGAGTGATTTTTTGACCTTCCTTTCACAAACTTTCCAGTTTGCTCGCTCTGCCCAACCTCAAGCTCGTCAACCTTTTCATAAACTTTTTCCAAAGTATCAAACTCTTGAATAAGCTTTTCTGCAGTTTTTACCCCCACTCCCTTAACACCTGGAATATTATCCGACGGATCACCCATCAAGGCTTTTAAATCAATGATTTGGTCAGCTCTGACTTTCATTTTTTCTCGAACCTCAGTCTCGTCATACTCCACATCGTGTGAAAATTTTCCTCTTCCTGGAATGAAAACGTGTATATTCCCATCATCAACCAATTGTAAAATATCTTTGTCCCCTGTAACAATAGTTGTTAAAACTTTTTCGGCCTGAGATTTTTTTTCATTATCTCGAGCCATTATTTTTGCAATAGTTCCTAAAATATCATCAGCCTCAAAACCAGTTATCTCGAATTGAGGAATATTAAATGCTCTAACAACTTTTTTAATCATTGGAATTTGAGGAATTAAATCATCGGGCATTGGTTTGCGATGAGCTTTATACCTATCAAAAGATTCAAGACGTTTTGACCTACCATGCTTATGATCAAAAGCTACTGCAATATACTTTGGCTGAAAATCATTAATCGACTTTAAAAGAATTCTAGAAAAACCATAAACTGCATTAATTAGCTGACCAGTAGAGTCTGTCAAATCTGGAAATGCGTGATATGCACGATAAATTATGGCGTGACCATCAAGAATTAAAAGTCTATTTGTCATTTTGCCTTAGGCATGTCCATTAATTTTTCAAACTCATCACCATCAAGAGTTTCTACTTCGATTAATTTTAGAGAAATTTCATCTAACTTACTTTTATATTTTTTCAAAAGAGCATCGGCATTTTTTTGACCTTCATCAATAAATACTTTTATCTCTTCATCTACTTGTTCCTGAAGTTTTTGAGAAATTTTTGCAGGCTCTCCCCAAGGAGTGTTGTAACTAACATCATATTGAGGGCTAAAATTCATAGGACCCAGAGGACTCATTCCATAATCCATAACCATAGCTCTAGCAATTTTTGTTGCTTGCTGAATGTCACTACTTGCTCCTGCTGTAAGCTCATTAAAAATTAACTTTTCTGCAGCTCGTCCACCCAACAAAACAGATATATCGTCTAGTAATTCTGATTTTGTAGTTTGGAGCTTATCTTTTTCTGGAGGAGTAAGGGTAAATCCCAATGCACGACCTCGCGAAATAATAGAAACCCTGTGTACTGGATCTGCATTAGATGAAACATGAGCAATAATCGAGTGACCAATCTCATGATAAGCAGTCATTTTTTTCTCGAGAACATCATGCAATCGTTTCTTGCTTGGACCCAGCTTAACTTTCAAAGCAGCCTCTTCTATATCTTCCAAAGTAATCTCTTCTCTTTTTTCTCTGGCAACCGAAATCGCAGCTTCATTAAGCATGTTTTCAATGTCAGCACCAGAAAAACCAACTGTTCTTCTAGCAACTTTTTCCCATTGCAAACCCTTCAAAAAAGGTTTGTTCTTGGCGTGAATCTTAAGAATAAATTTTCTTTCTTCTAAGTCCGGCAATGCAACCATAACTCTTCTATCAAAACGACCAGGCCTAATTAAAGCTGGATCCAACATATCTCCTCTATTAGTTGCAGCAACAACAATTACATTATCATTCTGCGAAAAACCATCCATCTCGACTAATATTTGATTCAAAGTTTGTTCTCTTTCATCATGGCCACCCATGCTACTTCTGCCACGAGCTCGACCCACAGCATCAATTTCATCGATAAAAATAATTGATGGAGCAAGTTTTTGGCAGTTGCAAATAAATCTCGAACTCTAGAAGCACCAACACCAACTAACATCTCCATAAACTCACTTCCAGCAATAGATAAAAACTGAACACCAGCTTCACCGGCAACTGCACGAGCTAGAAGTGTATTATGATTAATCAATCCATTTCCCAAGAAACTATGTGTCCCTGAAACAGTAAAATCATATACTTTAGAAAAAGAAAAACTCTTATCTACAACTTTGGTAAAAAACAAATTATTATTAAGTAAGTTTTGGAAGTAACCAATATTAGGAACATCAATGTTGAGTTTTGATGCAAACTCAACATATTCTTTAAGAACCTGTCTGCTAACCCTTGATCTTCTTCTAACTTTATCTATTGTCTTTGATAAATTTTCATTACTTAACTTTTTAGCAGAAATTGTTTTCCAAGACTCAACAACAAGATCAGCAATACCTGGAATAATATCAACATTGGTATTAACTTTTGTCTTTCCATCAATATGTTTGTTGAGTAATAATCTTTTTCTAGACAATCTAAAACCACCTACTTTTCCAAAATCAAGCAAACCTTGTCCTGTAATAATTATCCTATAAACAGGATGATTATGGCTATTATCAATTTTATTTTTTTGATTTAAATAGGAAATAACACCTAAGTTAAGAAGCATTGCTTGCACCTGACGCGCCATCTTTGTGCTGACAGTTGTATACTCAAACTCTGCTCGTGATTTTCCAATAGATGCATCTGCGTCAAATAATCCTTTCAAAAAAGAAATCTGAATTTCCTTTGGGGATTGTAATATAGTATTTGGAACTGATTTATCAAAAGATAGCAGATAAGACATTCCTAACTCATAAAGATACTTTTTGAAATTCCAACTTGCGACTAAGTATGATTGTTCATTTTGAGTAATTGTTGCCTCTGGAAAATTTTTATTGATATATTTCTTAAAAAACGTAATAGTTTCTTCATCTATAGTTGTTAATCCAACTCTACTCGAGTGACTCAAATTACCATCTCCCGTTAATAATCCCATCAAATATGCTGTGTCCTCATCGATAAGATCTAAATCACCAAACATATTTCTACCATATTGAATTGCAACAATATCGTCTATTTGAATATTTCTAAGCTCTTTAAACTCTAACTTCCCCAATTTAGTCATAACAATAATAGGATGTTCTGGAGTACCTTCGATACAAAAACCCTGAGACAAATTTACTTTAATAGTTTTTTGTTTACCTAGGTCGTACCAATGAGAAGCATTGTTAATTTCTGAAGAGATCTTTTTGATATCAAAGCTAGCCAAACCCGAGCCATAAACTTTATTAGATTTTGAATCTACATAGTAGTATCTTGGAATATCTTTTATTTCTATCAAACCTTTATTTGTTGTAATTAAGGTATCACCTACCACACATTTTCCAGTTCCTGCCGGTCCCACTAGAAGTACGCCTTTTGGAGTTCTCGCACCCACTTTTGTGTATTTTTTAGGATGTTTCAAAAAATCTACAATCTCTTCTAGTTCGGCCTTTGCTTCATCCATACCACCCACTGCAGTAAATTTTGTATTTTGCTTACCCTTGACAAAAAGCTTAGCTTTACTTTTTCCAATACCCAAAATTCCATCTTGGCCACCGCGAGCTTGCCTAAAAATAAACAAGAAAACACCAATCATTAATAATACTGGTAAAAATGAAAGCACTAATTCCCAAATCAAACTACTTATAGAAACACTCTCAATCTCAAGATCGGTTTTGGTCAAATTAATATCTGCTGCTTTAAAAATACTTACTAAATCTTGACCTTCTTCTTTTAAAGCAACTTTTTCTGAGCCATCCTTGTAGTTTACTCTTAACTCTTTGCCTGCAATGCCAATTCTTTCAATTTTATCTTCTCTGACATCAGTAACCAAAGTACTTAAAGATATTTGCTTATCTATATCTCCCGTAAATAAAGAAAGAATAAATGGGAAAAACAGTAGACCTAGAAGAATATAAAGCAATCCTTTGCTCACTATATTCTTAGGACTTAGACTAATAGTAAAAGATTTAATTTTGATTTTTTTAGTGGTTTTATCAGAGGCTGTCTTGTTAATCTTACCACTCACTGGTTTTTTTGGTGTTTTTTTGGCCTCAGCCTTTTTTATTTCAGACATAATATTTTAATTATTTATATATAGAAGTAACTTTATAACACAGAACCTCGCATACTTGAAGTGAAGTAAAAACTAACAAACAACTTCGCCTGGAACTACATCACTATCTGGCTTCAATAAAGCGGCAGTTTTTAAACCAGCAGCAATCAACATTCCCTGACTAACTACACCCCTTAGTTTTCTTGGCTCAAGATTGGCTAAGTAAACTACAACTTTTCCAACCAAATCTTCTGGTGAATACCACTCTTTAATTCCAGCCACAACGATACGCTCACCAATCTCCTCACCAACATCTAGGGTGATTTTTAATAATTTATCCGTACCTTCAACTTCTTCCGCAAAAATTACTTTTGCTATTCGTAGATCTAGTTTCCCAAAATCATTATATTGAATTTCGTCTTTTATCATTTCTTCTTTCTTTCTACTATTTTTCTTGGATTAAATAATTAAAAAGC
>JAHIVL010000039.1 GCA_018816485.1 Patescibacteria group bacterium
AACTAATAATCCCTCTCCTTTGCCACGTTTCCAAGCATACCAATCTTTAAATAGTTCTTTTTGATGTGCTAAAAGTTGTACAGCAAAATCAGCACCATAACGCTTTTCCACTTCCTCTGGCGGTAAAAAATGATCAGGTAGTACTGGTTTCTCTAATTTAGTCATAAACAATTGTGGCTTATACATAATAAATATGTATTCTACTAATTATAAGTTATATATTATATACTTATAGGTCTTTTATGTCAAGAAAAATAGAAAAAATAATGCTTTTATGCATCTCTAAAATATATAGGGAAGAATCAATAATAAACTTCAATCCAACTTCAAAAACCCATCAATAATCAGATTTTCTGCCTGTTTCTTTGAAATTCCACGAGATTGTAAATAAAAAAGTTGAAATTCGGGTATTTTGCTAATACTAACTGCGTGAGAACACTTGACATCATCAGTGAGAATTTCTAATTCTGGCACTATTTCTGCTTTGGCTTCATCCGATAAAAGTAACACACGCTCGGTTAAAAATGAATTACTTAAACCACAATCTTTCTCAATAATGATCTTGCCAAAAAATTTAATGCTTGATTTGTCACGACCTACACCTCTCAACGTTGTGTTCGCTAAAGTATTTTTAGCCTTGTGACAAATAGTAATGTTGATATTAATTTTTTCATTATTTTCAACCAAAAAACTCCCAAGAATCTTAGCTTTCGCTCCCACCCCAACCAACTCCACTAAATACTCACCAGATTTTTCAATCTTGATTATTTTTTTCTCGTCTTTTTTAACTATGTATTTTGTCATTTTTTTATTATTTTTAGTATTGGTTGATTTGCTTGGATTTTTAATAAATATTTTAAAAGCGAACATTTAGGCGAACTGCCTGCGAGAGCTTTTAAAATATTTATTAAAAAATTAGAATTAACCAATACTTCCCTCCATCTCATGATCAATCAACCGATTCATCTCCACCGCATATTCCATCGGAAGTTTACGAACCAAATCATCAATAAATCCGTTGACAATCATTTTTCTAGCTTGTTCTTCCGTTACGCCTCTGCTCATTAAATAAAATAACTGATTATCACCAATTTTGGAAACAGTTGCTTCATGTTGTATTTCAACATTTGAGTTAAAAATTTTATTAATCGGATAAGTATCAGCTCGCGAATTTTCATCTAACAACAACGCGTCACAAATCACGGTATTTTTTGAGTCGTGAGCATGTGGCCCCACATTCACTAGACCTCGATAACTGGTACGACCGCCACCTTTACTAATTGATTTAGAAACGACTGAAGAACTCGTATGTGGGGCCAAGTGTATAGACTTTGTTCCAGTATCTTGATGCTGTCCCGCTCCTGCCAAAGCCATTGATAGCACTTCGCCACGAGCTCCTTTTCCTGCTAATACAAATGCAGGATATTTCATAGTCACTTTTGAACCCATATTGAAATCTGTCCAGATCATTTCAGCTTCTTCTTCGACGTAAGCCCTCTTGGTTACTAAATTGTAAATATTCTTGTACCAATTTTGTACCGTAGTATACTGACATCTAGCACCTTTTTTGACATAAATTTCAACCACTGCAGCATGAAGCGAACTACTGGAAAAATTTGGTGCGGTGCAACCTTCTAAATAGTGAACACTTGCACCCTCATCAATAATAATCAAAGTTCGCTCAAACTGACCCGCATTTGCAGAATTAATTCTGAAATAAGTTTGTAACGGCATTTTTACATGAACCCCTTTTGGGATGTAAACAAAACATCCCCCCGACCAAGTAGCAGTATTTAAAGCAGAAAATTTATTATCACCAAAGGGAATTATTTTATTGAAATATTCTTTAACTAAATCTGGATACTGCGCCAAACCTTCATCCATAGATAAAAAGACTACACCATCTTTGGCCCAAACATCTCTCAACGAACCGTAAACAACTTCACTGTCCAATTGTGCCTTTACACCTGCCAAGACCTCACGCTCGGCTTCTGGGATTCCTAATTTTTCAAAAGTTTCTTTAATCTCTGCTGGCACATCGTCCCAAGATTTTTCTTGGCCTTTGGATGGACGTAAATAATAATGAATTTTCTCATAATTAATCTCCGACAAATCAGCACCCCAAATTGGAGTTTGCTTTGTTTGAAAAGCTTTGTATGCTTCCAAACGGATTTTTAGCATCCATTCAGGTTCGTTTTTGATTCCAGAAATTTCTTTAACAACACCCTCATTAAGCCCTGGTTTTAGAATATATTTATAGCTATCAGTTGAGTACGAAAAACCATACTCATATGAATCTGGGCTATCAGTTTTAAAATTTTTTGTTTTTTTTGTTGTGAATCTTGCCATCAAACTTTACTTATTCTTTTAATTAAAGGACTATTTCGATAAAGATTTTTTAATGATTGTTTTAATAAACTCTCCCTTAAAATCTCCAAAATTGTAATTATTAATCTCTTCAAAGGATATCCATCTGTAATTAATATGTTCGCGACTAATTAAAATACTTTTTTCATCAAAATCATCTTCTAAATTAATTTTCCAACCGACAATCACGCTGAAAACTTGCTTTTGAGCTTCAAAGTATGTTCTAAAATCTGCTAAATTCTCCGTAAGAAATTGATCTTCCAGAAGTTCAATTCCAGTTTCTTCAAAGACTTCTCTGACAGCATCTTTCTGATGCGTGTTTTCTTTATCTTCAAGCGTTTCTGGATACTGAGCATTGCCCCCTGGTAAATCCCAAGCCAATGGTCTTGAAGGTGAGTTCTCTTCTCTTTGTAAAATCAAAAGCTTATCTCCATGGATTAGAACAACTTTTTGAAGCAATTTTACATCATCTGTTAATTGGTGAGCATTTTTTTTCATATGATTTATTTAATTTAGTTTAAAGATCAACGTAACCTTTCTTTTCAAGCTTATCTACAAGTGTGGCGTCACCACTTTCTACAATTTTTCCTTTGATCATTATATGTACAAAATTTGGTTTCAAGTAATCTAAAATTCTCTGATAATGAGTGATAACTATCACTCCTGTTTTGTACTTTTTAATAATTTTTGCAACTCCATCTGCAACTTTTTTAATTGCATCAATGTCTAGCCCAGAATCAGTTTCATCTAAAACTGCAAATTTTGGCTCTAGCAAAGCCATTTGCAAAATTTCTAACTGTTTTTTTTCACCACCACTAAAACCCTCATTAAGTCCGCGACCAAGAAATTCTTTATTTATTCTCAATTCATCGGCCAAACTTTGTAAATGTTTTCTAAAATCAATTGTTTTCTTGAATTGGCGCTCTGGCCGATTCTTAAATCGAGCTTCATAAGCCAACTTAAGAAAATTTTGAACTCGAACTCCTGGGACCTCCACCGGGTATTGGAATGCTAAAAATAGTCCTAGATTGGCTCGTTCGTCAGGAGACATTATTAAAATATTTCTCTGAACTTTGTTTTTTCCAACACCAAACTGGCTTTCTCCATCTAAAGTAACAGCTCCGCTGTCAACTTTATAGCTAGGATGCCCCGCCAATGTATTGGCTAAAGTAGATTTTCCAGAACCATTAGGACCCATAATTGCATGGATTTCTCCAGCTTTGATTTCCAAATCTACTCCTTTTAGAATTTTCTTGTTTCCTACAGAAACTTGTAAATCTGAAATTTCTAGTACCCTTGAGGGTATCAAAGTATGTTGTTGCATTAGACGTTATTTATTTCTGAAAAGCTATTTGTGATAAGTTTAAATCCATACTTTATTTCATTCTTTATATCATCAACTGTCTCTAAGTCTGAAAGATCTTCTAAAGAAAACCAGGCAATTCCATCAGTTTCCTCAACGTTTTGTTTAAATTCCACACTATTCACAGGTTCCACTAAAAAAATATAGTTTAAATGCTGCTCGCAACCACGCGGCCACATTTTTGTTACAACTCTTTTATCTGGATTAACACTTGCAACTCGCTCATTATAAATATCTTTATTGATCCAATGTAAATTCGCCAAAATTGGAGTTGGACTATATTCAGATATATCTGATTTAATTAGCTTAACAATATTTATTGTTTTTACCTTTATTCCAGTTTCTTCCCAAAATTCTCTCTCAGCAGCTTTGTGTGGTAGCTCATCTTCATCAATATGACCTCCAGGATTTAACCAAAAACCGAGTTTTTTATGCTTGACCAAAAGAACTTTTCCATCTTGGATAAGCATCCCCGATGACGTGTAACAAATTTTTGCGGAAAATTTTTGTAGATCGATCATATTTTACCTTTCATTAATTAGCTAGTTAACGTGAGCTAACAAATGAAATTTATTATTTGAAAAGCGAACATTTCGAACTTGTTTCGTTGGAGAGCTTTTAAAATATTAAATTTCATTTGTTAAATTAAGCTCATCTGCAACCCAGCGTCTTTTTTTTGGATAAAACTAAAGTCCACTGGACATTCCACCAACCTATTCCATTTATTCTTAAACTTCACATAACCTTTTTTCAAACCAAAATCATAGACATCTCTTGTAACAACAACATCTTGAACACAATACTTTTCCAGCTTGTCCCACTGTTTAGTATGGTAGTATTTTATTGCATCAAGACCATCACCAGATTTTCCAATTCCTAATGTTTCCTGTGCAACTGCGTCTAGACTAATTCTGTGACCAGCACTTTCTTTGATACGAGTTAGAACATCCAAAGTTGGTATTTTTGTAATATCAGCGCTGTAATAAGGAACAAACGTTTGCATATCAAAATTATCTACATTAAATCCAATAACTACATCTGCTTTTTCCAATAATGGAAATAGTTTTGGCAAATCTTTCTCCCAATAACTTTGCATCTCACCCTTGCCAGACAAACCTTCTCGAATACACACACCAACAAAAGAAATACCCAGTCTATCTGGGAAAAAGCCACCAACTTCATCAAATGTTTTTTTGGTTTCTACATCTAGAATAATTTGCAACACAATAATACCTCCCCAATCCCGAATTAAATTAACAATAATATGAATTATCTAGCTGATTCGTAACGTCTCTCAACCTCGGCCCAATTCACCACATTCCAAAAAGCAGCAATATAGTCTTGTCTTCTGTTCTGATAATTAAGATAATAGGCATGTTCCCAAACGTCTAAAACCAAAATCGGAGTCCGTCCGACTGACAGTGGACAATCTTGGTTAGCAGATGACATTATTTCTAGCTTTCTATCTTCATCAACAACTAACCATGCCCAACCAGAACCAAATCTAGCAATGGCTGCTTGACTAAACTGATCCTTAAAAACTTCCAAGTTCCCATATTTTGACATCAGCGCCTCACTAAATACTCCTGTTGGACCTGCTCCACCTTCTGGAGAAAGCACGCTCCAAAATAGTGTGTGATTATGATAACCACCACCGTTATTAACTACAGCCTGACGAATTTCGTCTGGAACTGCCTCAACATTTTTTAAAATTTCCTCGATTGTCATTTCTAACAAATTTGCTTGACCTTGTAAAGCAACATTTAATTTATCTGTATATACCTGATGATGCTTTGTATAGTGAATTTCCATTGTTTTTGCATCTATATATGGCCCTAAGGCGTCATATTCAAATCCCAATTTTGGCAATGTAAACATCAAATTTATCCTCGTGCTATTTTTTACTACTAATAAAATCTAAAACTTCTTGAACCAAATAGCTAATAAATGCATAAACAAATATAGCAAACAATGTTGTAAATTCTAAAACAAATTTCCCATTAACACTTGGATGAGGAAATGCCAATAAAAATGGAGATAATAATGGTAACGTATTCTCATAAATAAAATTTACAAAGCTCGCAGCTTCATTGGCCCCCAAAAGCTTCATAAGAAACCTAAACATCAATGATACTCCTACTATTGAAAACACAATATTTGACAGATCTTTTAAAAATTTGTTCATATTAACTTTCTACATTCGAGCTAATCTCAATAGCAATTCTATTAACTTCAATAACCTTATCTCGTATATCTGTCTTTATGTACTCTTCAATTTTATCTCTATTTTCGTATGATGATAATACTTTTTTAACATCTTCGCCAAACCAAATTGGATCTCCAGCCATAAATCCTTTAGCTCCACTCTCCACACAAATTCTTAAATTATTTTTAAACTCTTCATAGCCTATCTCCCTTGCGTTATAAATCCATGGGGTGTCAAGAGCCGCAGTCATAGTTACTGCCGATAATGAATCACCTAAAAGTTCCAAACCAATGAGATCGCAACCTCTTGAAAGTTCACTAATAGCTTGAAGCTGAGTTTCTAACATTATTTCTTCAGTAATTTCTTTACTCCCTCCAGGATGATAAACCATAAGCTCTAATAGAAAGTCTATTCCCACATATTTGCAATAATCATGCACTTCAGCCACAAACTGCTTTTTTTTCAATGCTTCAGCTTCCTGAGGATTGTAAAAAAGTTCCAATTTAACTAAACCATAATTATTTCTAATTTGTTCAATACCCCAATCATCTGCGATGATTGGCATACCAAATGGATCTAAGCTATCTTTCTTTTTTTCTAGAGACATTACTAAACCTGTACTATTAGATTTTTTGATTAAGTTAGAAAAATCAAATTCAGGATCAATAATAACTCCAGAAACCTCTGGAGAAACATATTCCATAATTGTCCCCGAAATAAAATCAAGAATATCTTTGCGATCTAAGTGATCAATGTCTAGGCCAATAGATTCAGCTAAAGTGGCAATTCTAGAAAAATCTAGTAATGAAAATACGCCTGAAGTGTTCTTAATATTTTGAAGCCTCATACTGTAAAGTATGAGGCTTCATCAAATTCTTTTCAAGAAGAGTTAACTAGCGATTTCCGCCATAGCTACCGCCTCGATTACCACTACGACTTCCGCCACGATCGTTACCACGATCATTGCCACGATCTTTACCACGATAACCACCGTTACTTCCACCATTTCCACCATTTCTACCTCTAAAAGATGGTCTTTGTGGACGCGATTCTCTTTTAGCGTTTATTTCTGTCTGTTGATCCTTAGTTAGCATACTCAAACCAATCTTACCGTCATCTTTGATTTCAGAAATCATAACATGAACTGTATCTCCAACTTTAGCCAAATCGCCAGCATCTTTGATAAATTCGGTACTCATTGCTGAAACGTGAACTAAGCCTTCTTTGCCATCTAGATATTCAACAAATGCGCCGTAACCTTCAACTCTGATAACAACTCCATCAAACTCTTCTCCAACTTCAACAATTCTCATCATGTTTGTAATAATTTTTGTTGCTGCATCGATTTTTTCTTGCTCTGGAGAAGAAATGTTAACTAAACCAAGTTCATTGTCCTTGTCTTCATCAACGCTAATCTCAGCACCAGTCTTTTCAATAATGCTTTTGATCATTTTTCCACCTGGGCCAATAAGCTCACCAATCCTGCTTGCAGGAATAGTGATTTGTTGAACCTTTGGTGCGTATGGTGAAAGTTCTTTTCTTGGGGCATCAATTGCTTTAAGCATCTCGTTCATGATGTGCAATCTGCCAACTTTAGCTTGTTCCAATGCTTGTTCCAAAACTTTTCTAGGAATTCCCTTAAGCTTGATATCCATTTGAATTGCAGTAATACCTTCTTTGGTTCCTGCAACTTTAAAGTCCATATCGCCTACATGGTCTTCAAGACCTTGAATATCTGAAAGCACAATATATTGTTTGCCATCGCTCATTAGACCCATTGCAATTCCTGCAACCGGACGCTTGATTGGCACACCTGCTGCCATGAGTGAAAGAGTTGAACCACAAACTGCCGCCTGCGAAGTTGAGCCATTTGAACTCATAATTTCTGTAACAACATGAATTGTATATGGAAAATCGGCCTGATCAGGCAACATTGGTCTTAATGCTCTTTCTGCGAGTGCTCCATGTCCAATTTCTCTACGTTTTGGGAACCCAAATCTGCCAGCTTCACCAGAAGCATATGGAGGCATACTATAGTGATGGAAATATTTAAGATTTTCCTCACCACGAATGCTCTCAATTAATTGACCTCTTGATGGATCAGCTAAAGTTACAATTGTAACTCCCTGGGTAGCGCCTCTTTTAAACATTGCTGAACCATGAGTTCTTGGAAAAACATCTACCTCAGTCCAGATTTGTCTGATTTCGTCTATTTTTCTACCATCAGGTCTAACGCCGTCAGTTAAAATTAATTCTCTTGCCGCTCTTTTAGTAAGACTATAAAGAGCTGTTGAAACGTTTTTTTCAGAAACTTCATCGCTTTCTTTTGCATTTTCTTTGACGAATTGTACAATTAATTTTTCTTTAAGTTTATCGAAGCCTGATTCTTTGATTAATTTTCCTTCTTTTTTAACTATTTCTTTGAGTTCAACAACATTCTTTTTGTAAATTTTGTCTGCTAGAGCTTTAATTTTTGCATCGATTACTTTTGTTTCATCATCGATAAGCTCAATCTTGTCTTTACCAATTTCAGCAACAATTTCGTTAATTGCGATACAGATTTTACCCATTTCTTCTTGGGCTTTAATTAAAGCGTCAACCATAACACTCTCAACAATTTCATAGGCACCAGCTTCAACCATAACGACAGCATCACCAGATCCTGCAACAATTAAATCAAGACTAGAGTTTTCTCTTTCTTCGTAAGTTGGGTTAGTCATGAACTCGCTGGTTTCTTTGTTATAACCAATTCTAAGTCCTGCTATTGGACCATCAAATGGGATTTCGGAAATTGCTAAACCAATAGCACTTCCCAAAAGACCAAGCATGTCAGGATCATTTTGGCCATCGTATGAAAAAACAGTGTTAATAACTTGAACTTCATTAGTGATTCCTTCTGGAAATAATGGTCTTAAAGAACGATCGATAACGCGTGCTTTCAAAATGACTTCGTCTAAAGGACGACCGTCTCTCTTGACCCAACGAGAACCTTTAATTACTCCTGCTGAGTATAGCTTTTCTGCAAACTCAACTGAAAGTGGAAAGTAACCTAAATTCACTTTTCTGCCCAAAGCAACTGTACTATGAACTATTGTTTCACCACAAGTAATTAACACCGCAGCGCTAACTTGTTGTGAAAATTTACCGACCTCAATTGAGACGGTTTTATCACCTACAAGAATATCTTTCTTGTAGGTTGTTGGATATGTCGGATATGACATAAAATCCTTTCTTAAACTCTTAAGCTAACAGCTTATCAGATAAAAGATCGAATGAGAGTATTCCATGAGAAAGGACAAACAATATCCACTCTCTTGAATCCTCAGAAATCGAGTTTTTTCCTAGAGTTTTACTTGTACCCTTGAGGGTATTAAATTTTTTATTAGACTCACTTACGTAAATCTGACTGTATTATAGCATGGATAACTGAAACCTACTTCTTCCTACTTATCAACATATTATAAAGAACAACAAATGACACAGTTGCTACTGGAATTGTCACAAGTAAGCCTACAAGCAAAGCCAAAGCACCTAAATACATTAACACCATGATTGCCGCTCCAAACCCTACCAAATCCCATTTAATACCATCTGTTAACTTGGCACTAGCCTTGAGCGCCTCGATAGGACCCATTCCTTTATCGATCACTAAGTAAGGAGTGAACATATATTTAATAGAAAATATAATTCCTGGAATAATAAAGAGTAAAAATCCACCCAAAATAATAAGCATCACTAATATTTGAGCAGCCAAGTAATTGAGAATTCTTGGAAACATTTTTGTGAATGTTTTTAAAGTAACTTTTTTACCTCTAGTGATTGCAAGAAAAGCATTACATACACCCATGCTAACAACCATACTAAAAACCATATAGCCACAGTACCAAATCCAATAAGTTGGCGTTCCTGGCTCTACACCCAATGCAGATTGAGAGAGCACATAAGCTGCTAAAGTCAACCATGGCAAAATAATTACTGCGTAAATTGAAATCCAATCTTCTTTAAAAATTTTCCAGGCTTCCCCAATAGTATTTCCAATAAATAAACCATTGGTAGTTTCGACAGTTTTTTCCATTGCTTCCTTAATTCGTTAATTACTAAATATAGCTATTTAAATTATTTGCTCAATCCTAATCTATCAAGCAGTTTTCTATATCTTTCCTCACTTCTATCAAGTAAGAAATTAAGAAGGCGTCTTCTTTTTGCAACTTGTTTTAATAATCCTCGTCTTGAAT
>JAHIVL010000040.1 GCA_018816485.1 Patescibacteria group bacterium
AGCGATAATAATGCTTTTTTTATTCTATATCTTTCAGTATAACTATTTTTATTTAATTAGTCAACCTATAGCTTATTATTGCTCAATTTTTGAAGGTCTTATATTATTATTTTTAGTAAGATTATTGAAAGAAATTAATAAGTTATTCACATTGATATGATTATTTCAATAAATGTTGATAATACTACTCTCGCCTGGTAGCAAATTTATCAACATTTTAAGACTTCAATTGCAGATATTAAGTGTTCAAAAGCAAAAGATTAATAAGAATAGCAATCTTACTACACATGCCGAATGTCAAGCTGTCAACTATTCCAAACATAGCCTGAGGCAAAAACCTTTTGGGTGAACCACCCGAGAATTTACCAGTTATTACAAGAGACATGGATCCCAAATTAAAAAGAGATATTAATGCTTTTGGAAAAACTCACTATAAAAACAATGATGTAATTTATGGACTAAAAAGAAACGATCGTCGAAGACATATGAGTAGTTTCATTTCAACAACCCCAACTCTTTTAGAACTTGATTGATTGATGAGTGGCTTTTTTTTGAAATTACTTTTTTAAATCCCAAACGCCTGGCCTCCTTGATTCTTCTATCGAGTAAACTTACTGATCTAATCTCGCCTAAAAGACCTATCTCACCAATAAAAACAATTTTTTCTTTGATTGTTTTATTTACTAAAGAACTAGTCATTGCTACAGCTAATCCCAAGTCCAAAGCTGGCTCTTTAACATCAAATCCTCCCACAACTGAGGCAAAAATATCATTGTTACTTAGGGGTAATTTACAATGCTTTTGTAATACTGCTGCTAAAACCTGGATTCTGGACAACTTTATTCCTCGACCCACTCTTCTTGGCATTGCGAGCTGAGAACCCACAACTAACCCCTGAATCTCAATTAATAAAGGTCTTGTTCCTTCCATCACACAAACAGTTGCGCTACCTGGTACACCACCGTCTGCGTACTCCAAAAACAATTCACTAGGATTGGAAACCGACTCGAACCCGAAGTCCCTCATGCGAAAAACTCCCACCTCATCAGTGGCTCCAAACCTATTTTTCACCGCTCTTAATATTCTAAGATCACCTGTTCTATCACCACTTAACTCCAATACTGAGTCAACAATATGCTCAAGTACTTTTGGTCCAGAAATTATACCTTCTTTAGTTACGTGACCAACTAAAAAGATCGGAATGTTTAAATTTTTAGCTAATGTTGTAAGTCTCTCGGCACATTCACGAACTTGTCCAACACTACCCGCACTACCAGTTAAATCAAAAGTCGTTAAAGTTTGAATGCTATCAACCACCACAACAATTGGCTTAATTTTTTTTATTGCCTTGGCGATAGAATCCACGTTTGTTGAAGAAATAAAAATCAAATTATCTTGATCATAATTATTTTCTTTTAATCTATTTATTCGCAATGCAATTTGAGCAGGATTTTCTTCTCCGCAA
Source organism: Patescibacteria group bacterium (assembly GCA_018816485.1). Classification (GTDB taxonomy): domain Bacteria; phylum Patescibacteriota; class Microgenomatia; order UBA1400; family PJMF01; genus VFLK01. The sequence continues at coordinate 1,466 of JAHIVL010000040.1, forward strand.
ATATATGCTATTTTGCCACTATTAATGTTATTACCACCTTTTTTTTCCTTGCTTGCAAGCATACTTACAACCACCTGAGTCAATAAGGTCGATTTGCCAATTCCCGGTTCTCCGCCAATCAACATCACCGCACCATTAACCATGCCACGATTAGGTTTTTCTCCTCCCAAAACTCTATCAAACTCATCGATAAAAGTTGAAAAGCGCGTTTTTGAGGATTTCAGAGCGTCAACTTGAGAAAGAGAAATTGTAAAATCAGAAATTTTTTCAGACGACTTAATCTCTTTTCCTGTTTTACTCACTTCGGACATTTCTTCAACCAATGTATTCCAACTATTGCAACCTTGGCACTGACCAAGCCAGCGAAGTGAAGACCAGCCACAATTTTGACACACATATATGCTAGATTTTTTGGTCATAATGATTTTCCATTAATTATTTTAGTAGAAGAAACCTTTGGATTATGTTGATGAATAATCGCTATCTCTCCACAAACCGCATCCATAATCTTTCTTTTTTTATTAAGATGAGCTGTGTGAGAAGAAACTGCTAAATAATTTGGCATAATAGTTTTGACCAATCTTAAATGATCCTCCGACTTACTAAAATTATCTGGAAGTACAAATACGTTGTTAGTCAGATGAAGATTAAGTAAGTTCTCGACTCTTAGTTCTTGAGAATTAATTGGTCTTTCAAGTCCCTTCATTTCTTTTGCTCTTAAATCTGATTCAATTCCTATTATTAAAACATCTCCAAGTTTTTTGGCTTTCTTTAAGAAATTTAAATGTTCAATATGGAGAGCATCAAAAACACCAGTTGCTAAAACCAAACACTCTGACTCTTCTCTACTATTTTTGATTGTTTGCAAAATAAAATCTGGTAAATTAGATGGAGAAGTTGCTTGAATACTGTGTGCTATGATTTTCTTATAATTTCTCAACCACCTGCCAAGAATTTGCTTTTTTGTATCTCTGGGATGAAAAAAAGCAAAGTTTTTCTTCACTTTCTCGCTAGTCATATGAGGTTTCATATATAAATATTGAAGATAAAATAAAAAAGTATTAAGACTTTTAAGAAAAAACGCAAATAATGAATCATGATCTTCTTTGAGACTCCCTTTTTCTGTCAAACCTACTTCTCTTTGAAATGAAAAGTAATTTGGAAGAAATTTTATAGCCCAATTATTTAATTCAAAAAATTTACTTCTAGTATTTCCTTTGTCATAAACCCATACTGCTTGGCAAATTTCAAAGGCTCCATAAATATTTCTCAATCTTTTGGGAAGTTCAAGCGACTTATCATCAAGCCATAAGTTTAAGCACCATGTATTTGAGTATCTGCCATTCCATGATCTTTTTTTTCCTTTAAGAAAAGTAAAAAGAGAAACTAAAACTCTCGTAATCCACAGTCTGTTTTCTTGAACAACAATCATAAAATCAATATCATCATTTTCTATAACATTGTTTACAGCAAGAGATCCAGTGACCAGAATACCTTTTATCCAAGAAATATGTTTTATGACATTGGAAAACTCTTCTACCTCTAACCATTTTTTCTGAGAATATTGTTTTCTTTTAAGCCTGGTACCTATATGTTTACCAGACCCCTTTAAAAAAAAATAGCCTTTTCTAACAAATATTTTTCCCAACGAAACCATTTTTAATAATTCTCCCTCAACTTGTTTAAGTGTGTAAGAACTAGTCTGACCAATAATTCTTAGGAAAATTTCTTCTTTTGTGAGTGGATATTTGAATTGATCTGTATAAGAAAGAGAAAGAAGTATTTTAATATCAAGATCTTTTATCATGATCTCATTGCTACTTACTACTAATCCCATATTGTTTGAGAACTTGTTTAGTTCCAGCTTCAATTGTAATTAGAACATCATCTACATCTTCTCCATCAAGAATAGCATTGATTCCATCTTCATAGTATTTAATCATCTGATCATTAATACCATTATCATGAGTAGATGAATTTAAATACCAACTTTGAGCATAAACAGCATCATCGAGATAAGATGCAACAACTTCATTATCTATCAATTTTCCTGCCATACTAGCCTTAGGATATATTTCTCCAAACGACCTAATCTCACTTGCTTTAGAAAATAGTTTTTCTAGGTTTTCATCAGAGCTAATAAATCCGAGAAACTCTGCCGCTAGTTCTTTGTTTTTACTATTAGTATTAACTCCTTCTGCCCAATATGATCCCCAAGCAATTCTCTCGTCTGACAGCTGAGGCAAAGTCATAGTCATAAACTTAAGATTTGGATTTTGAGCGGCAACTTCGTGAGCCCTCCATGACGGTGCAAACATCATCGCTACGTCACCCCTTGCAAAAGCCACGGTTGAACTTGGTAATTTATCATTCCAAACATTATCCTTTAAGATAAAGTTTGTATAAAAAACTAACGCATCTCTAGTTTCTTGAGAATTTGGATCATTAAAACTTGCTCCATTTTGGAGCATTAGAACTGCAAGAATATCCGAAAAATGATCCACGTTAACGGTATTTCCAATAGCAAGGCCCGCTCTTTCGATGCCGTTTGCAGACTTAACAGTTAATTTTGCAGCTAAAACTCGTAACTCTGCCCAGGTTGCTGGAGGAGTTTCATTTGCAGAATCTAAAATATCCACATTATAATAAAGCGCCAAACCATCGTACATGAGCGGAACGCCTACATATTGTCCTCCCACAACTAACTGATCAGTAACTACTGGATAATAATTATCCTTAAATTCTTTTGAAGAAATAACGTTAGTAGGAATTGGAGCAAGCATTGACTTTAACATTGGTGTCCATGATGCATGAAACCTAAAAATGTCTGGGCCCTGACCACTATCTAGAGCCGTCTGTAATCTTTCACGATAGTCTTTGTGAGATTGTTTGACATAATTTATTTTAGTTCCAGGATGAGAATCCTCAAAACCAGATATTATGCCCTGAACAACCTCTGTTGGTTCCCAAAGACCCCAATATGTTAACTCTGTTATTTGAGCTGGAACTTCAGTTCTTTTAATTGCTTCCTCAGAGTCTACATTTGTTGTACCAGAATTATTAGCATTAGAACTAGCATCTTGTTTTGGTAAAGAAGTCGACTTACTATTAGAAAGTTTTGAGTAAACAAATCCCACAATTGCTAATAAAATTATTCCACCAACAATAAATGGAAGAAATTTTAGAACTGATTTATTTTCTGGCGCAAACTTTGGTTTTGGACTTTTCTTAATATCAGAGCTTGAGTCTTCACTCATTTGAGGCATTGAAGATGATTTTTCTTGAACAATTTTTGGAGATGGAACATCTGAACCTAGACCTCTTGGTAATTCTTCACCTCTAATGGCTTGAGGAATTGGTTTACCTAAAACTGTTCTTTCCGGCATTTCAATATTCGTACCAGGCTTAACCAAGCGACCTTCGCCTGGTTTGTGTGATGATTGATCAGGAATAGTATTACTACTCATTGATGAAAGAGCACTTAAAGAAGTTGGAGGTAAAGCAATATCATCTTTTAATTTAATATCTTCAGTTGGCTTTTGGGCTAAAGGAATTCTTGATTTTGCAGTTGCTCCATCGAATACTACTCCTTGTTTATTGTCTGCAGGCTTGGAAGCATCACTGGGCTTGGAAGCATCAGCATCTCCTAAGGCCGATGGTGGTGGCGTTATAGCTACGCCAGAATTATTTTGATCGTCACTCTTTGGTGTTTGAGATGGTTTTGGCAATGACTGATTGTTCATAACATATATAATGATAGCATAATGAAAAACAGTTTGCCTCTAGGATATTTACAACTTGCATTTTTGCTATTTGTTGCTGGAATTAGTTTCCTAACATCTGGCTTATATTTAAACATCAACTCATATAAAAATAAAATTTTCCCAAGAACCTACATAGATAATTTTGACACATCTGGTTTGTCAGTTTTAGAGGCAAAAACAGCTTTAGAAAACAGCAAACAAGAAGTTGAACCACATAATATAGTACTCATCGTGGATGATTTGATGATTGCAAGTTCTTCAGCAGAATTAGGAGCGTTTAGAAACTACACAGAAGCAGTTAACACTGCGTATATATCTAATAGAGATAAATCAAAAATAATAACAATAATAAATTTAATAAAGTCTTTTTTTAACGATAATAGAATTTCAACAAAAATATCATATCAAGAAGCAAAAATAGATGAACTAATTGCAATTCTAGATAAGGACGTTGCATTTGAGGGTGAAAATCCAGACATATCTCTAAAAATATCAAATAATGAAAATTCTATAGTTGTCTTTAAAGGCAGTCCTGGAAGAAAGATCAACCTGCCTGCCACTAAAGAAAAAATAATTGAAAGATCTGAAGAAAATACTTGGAATAAAGGAGGTGACACAAATCTTTCAAGCCTTCTAATTGATGCTTTAGTGGCATCAACAAGTACTGTTTTAACTGATGAACAGACAAATTTGGAACTCTACAGAGCAAAAAGTTTTGTAGGAGAAACACTTGAATTAAAAGCAGAAAATAAAAAATATTCACTCAATGATAAAGAGCTTGTAGCTTTGATACAACCTTTAGAAGAATATAACAATAACAAGATTGAAGAGCTTGTTTCTGAATGGAGTGAAGAAGTAAACAGAGATTTTCAAAATGCTGAATTTGATTATGATAAAAATACTTTTGAGGTAAAAACTTTTAAACCCCATAGAGATGGATTAAAAATAAATGAATCAGAAATTAAAAAAATGATTTTAGATTGGCTGGAAAACTTGGAAAATAGAAATTTGGAAGAACCTAATGAAAACCCTATTTTAGACATTCCTCTAGAAAGAACCTCTCCTTCTATCACGCTTGAGAGCACTAATGAGCTAGGCATTAATGAAAGAATAGGATTTGGAGAAAGTTACTATTACCATTCTATTATAAATAGAGTCCACAACGTTGGAATAACGGCTGAAAGAATTTCGCTTACAATTGTTCCTCCGGGCAAGGAATTTTCTTTTAATAAAACTTTAGGAGAAGTCTCTACGAGAACTGGATACAGATCTGCTTACGTAATATCCGGTGGCAAGACAGTTTTGGGAGATGGTGGCGGAGTTTGCCAGGTAAGCAGCACTCTATTTAGATCTATACTTGATGCGGGATTAAAGGTCACCAAAAGACTACAACATTCTTATCGTGTTTCTTACTACGAATTAAATTCTCAACCTGGCTTTGACGCTACTGTTTATGCCGGAGACGTTGACTTTAGATTTGTGAATGACACTGAAAGTTACATCTTAGTTTATACCTACGTGGAATCTGAAAACAGATATATGAATATTGAAATATATGGAACTAATGATGGTAGAACAACCGAAATATCTAATTATAAGAAATGGGACTATAGATCACCACCAGCTCCACAATACTTTCCTACCCCTACCCTTCCGACTGGTGTCACAGAACAAGTTGATTGGTCCGTATCAGGAATAAAAACTGAGTTTACCCATACTATTAAAGATAAAGACGGCAATGTTACCAACGAAGAAACCTATTACTCTAACTACAGACCGTGGGCAGCTAAGTATATGGTGGGAATTTAATTAAATTTCACTAATTACCTCAAATCCTTTGATGCTACCAACTACAGAATAGCCAATAACTTTAATATCCTTCTTAGCTATTTTTTTGATCTTTCCAGCTGTTTGATTTAGTGTAGCTCCAGATCCAACTGCATCATCAATTAGTAACACATTTCCTTCTATTTCCTGATTAGGGTTAACTGCAATTGTGTTTTTTGCGTTAATAATCCTATCTTCAAGTTTGTGAAGTGTTTTCTGAGCCACCTTAGTTGAAGAAGGTATTTTATTAATACTTAATTTCGGCAAATCAATCTTCAAACGATTCTCTAAAAAAGATAAAAACTGAAGCTTTCGATCAATTGTTGGTGGAATAAAACCAATTAGCTGGATTTTATGTTGTTGTATTAAACCAGCAAGTTGCTCTCTTATTAATTTTGAAACCTCGTTAATTACCTCTTTGTTTTGAGATGATTTTCCCACATAAACTAATTGTCCTAATTTTGTTTTACCAAAATGATCAACTGTATAAAAATCACCATAATAGAGGTGGTCAAGAAAAACTACTTGCTTATTTTTACACTCAACTAATTTATATTTAGCAGAAATTACACCATTTTTTCTAATTTTACTAACTTCATTAAACTTTTTTACAAAAAGATGTTTTTCTTTTTCAACTTCAAAATTATTTTTTTTGCACCAAACTCCAAATCCATTAACTCCTCTAATCATTTTACTCATAGGTGAAACATAGATATAGTTTTGTTCAATTAAAAGATCATTGATGTCCAGGCTATCTACTATAGTAGTACTTTCAGAACTAACCAAGTAATAAACTCTTGGAACCTGACCTTGTTTTTCAATTAACCGTTCATCTAAAAGTCTACCCAAATGTTTATACAAATTTTTATTAGATATACCAATCTTATTTGCTAATTCAGACGATCTAATTGGACCATATTTCTTTATTTCTTCAAAGATATTTAGCGTTTGTTTGGTAAAGTTAAACATAGATATATGCTATCAGGTGAATATTCACCTGTCAATATTCACCTAACCACTTCTTTTTACTCTCACCCCTACCAAGCCACATATTCTACCCCTTGTTGTGAAGTGCGCGGATTCCATTTTGAACTCAGGCCCCCCTTCTCCAACAAATCAATAATGCTATAATAACTATCTATGGACTCCAGATACGACTTTAAACAAACTGAAAACGAAATATATAGACTGTGGGAAAAAGCAGATGCTTTTAATCCTGATTCTG
>JAHIVL010000041.1 GCA_018816485.1 Patescibacteria group bacterium
GATCTCAAAGTTAGTATTGCAAGTATTAGTTCTTCATCCGATTTAATCTCACCTATTGGAAATAATACTGTCATAAACATTGCTTCTGAAAGTGGCTCAGTTTTATTCAAAAATAATGCAGATACAACCATTGCAACAATCTCCGAATCCGGACAACTCAGTTTATTAGGTTCACTCATAGTAAATGGTAATGCCTCAATTTCTGGTTCACTCGAAACTGGAACCTTACTAACAGATGAACTCAATACGACAGTTGCCAACATTGCCACTGCGACAATCTCTGGATCATTAACAGCCAACAACATCGAAGCAACTTCAGCCAGAATTACTGCACTTGAAGCTGGTATTGCTCAACTTGAAGATGTCAAGGCTACAACAGCTGAAATAGTAAATGCTACCGTGTCAGGAACACTCTATGCAAGTAATATCTATGATTTCGAAAACACTATCGCAACCTCATTACAAACACCTGGACTTCTCGATCTTCTTATTGGTCAATACAGCAGCACTGCGTCAGCAACCTATATTGCTGAACTCTACGATATTGTAAATAGTACACAGTTTGAAGTAATCGCTATGGCAGACCTAGACTTAACTCTCAGCGAACTAAACTTAACACAGGACGACGTCGTTCTCACAAGTACCGCTCTATATGTCGAAAAATACTTCAAGGTCAATGGGGCTGGATATATCTCTGACTCTCTAGCAGTTGGCAATTCCATATTCGCAGGCAATGGAGTGGTAATTGGATCTGGCGATAGCTCCACTCAAATTACTAATGGCATAATTGCCTACATCACTCCAAATCCAGATGATCAAATCTTGAAAATCCAACCAACTAGACAAGGTTCAATAGATCTCTTGGCAGGATTAGTGATTATTGATGACTCTGGACTAGTCACAGTTAACGGTAATTTTGAAGCAACCGGTGATGTTAAAGTTGGTGGCACACTTCTAGCAAATCTCATCAAATCAACAGACTTGGGCAATCCATTACAGATTCAGGTCGCAGGTGTAGACACTCAAACTGGAGAAGTTAAAGAGTCTAGATTTGAAATTATCAATGAAGTTGGTGCTCCAGTTGCCACCTTCTCTGCTCAAGGTCGCGCTGAATTTGCGGGTGGAGTTGGCATTGGTAGTGAAGACCTAGGATCATCTTTAATTAATGAGCTCTCGGCCGAAAAAACTTCTGGAAAAGCTATTATTAACTCTGGCACCAACCAAGTTACTATCAAAAGTAATCTCATTACAGACAAAACTATGATCTACATAACCGCCGTTGGTAGCACCAACAACCAAGTACTCTATGTGAAATCACAAACTCCTCATATAGTTTCCATTTCTCCAGCTATGCTAGAAACCATAGAACAACAGGGAGAGTTCGTAGTCGGATTTGACAATCTCACTACTACAGCAACATCATTCAATTGGTGGATAGTGAACTAACCCAACAAAATAAGACTTTTGTGAGCATGTTAGGCGAACTGCCTAAGCTCACAAAAGTCTTATTTTGTTGGGTTAGTTGGGCTAGCTTCATTATTCAAGTTCATCAATCTTCATCTGAATTTGAGCTAGTAACTCATTGATAAGCTTGGTTTTTACCCAATGTTTTTGCTTTTCACTTACTAACTCTCCCATGCCATGAAGTATGCTACCTTTTTTAACATTGTTCTTTATATATTCTATCAGCTCTAGTAAATATTCCTTCGTAGTCTTATTTGTTCTAAACTTAATTACTTCATTGTTAATTTCAAAGTTATTATCAAACATAAACCAAGCATCAAATAAATCTCTATTTTGAAATCTTTTTCTATCTAGAATTGCACAAAGTTTGTGCGCAAAAAGCGATTCCTGAGCTAAAGTCTTTACTGAAAGACCATAAAACTGTTTAACCTCATATTGATCTGGATATACTCTTTTATTAACATCAACTTGCATCTGTCGCTCACCTTTTTTATAACTTGCTTCCCAAAGCCAACCGCTTTGTCCTGCTTTAAATCTTCCATTTTTTAGATCTAAGTACTTATTCAAAATTTGGTTCATTTTTTCTACTTTAAAATCTTGATCTGATACAAAATTAAAATCCAAATCTACTGAAAAACGACTTAGTCCATAAAATAAATAGAGACAAGTACCTCCTTTAAACGCCAATTGACTACTCAATTCTACGTCACTTATCACATCTCTTAATATTTTTTTTAAATAATACTTATGTTGGTTTATATCTAGCATTATGATCTTTCTA
>JAHIVL010000042.1 GCA_018816485.1 Patescibacteria group bacterium
AAAATTAGTTGTAACTCCCAAAGATGGAATCACTGTCAATGCCCTACTTACCTTAATAACAGATTTACCTCTTGCCGAGTCAGCAAATATTCAATAGTTTTTAAAAATTTACTTGTTTGAAGCTTCTTAAAAGTAAAGTAAAATTTATAGGTCTCACTTTATCGAGATAAAAAAGTTCCAATTTCATCCCACGCTCCCCGCCAAGTATGGAAAAGTCACCGATCAGGTGATTTTTTTATACTTGGTCGTATTAACTGGGGATGGCTTGTGCCCGATCAAGCGAATTCTATACAATATAAATTTGAGCATGACGAGGGTAAATCCCTTCACCTCCGCATATAATAAATCAATTTCAATTGATACAAATATATTTGACGCATATACTTAAATAAATGAAAAAAAATAATCCATTGAAGTTTATTTATTGGCCCTTTTTAACAACTAGAGCTAAATACCTAGCAAAAATTATTTATCCACATGTTAAATCACTAAAAAATGGTTTGGTTGTTGGTGCGGGTAATATGTTGGTTTCAAAATATATTTCTTTAAACTCAATAATAAAAATCAATGGATTAGATGTTATTGATATGAACCTAACTAATCTTCCTCATACAATTTTTGAAGGACAAAAGATTCCTTTTAAAAATAATTCTTATGATTTTTCTATGTTAATTGGTGTTCTACATCATATTGAAAAACAAGATAACATCTTAATGGAAGTTAAAAGAGTATCAAAAAAGAGAATTATTATTTTTGAAGATACATACAAAAGTAATATAGAAAAGCAATGGGTCAAACTGAGAGATGTTTTGGGGAATATTCCAGAAGAACTAAACATGAACTTTGCTTTAAACTTTAATTCTGAAAAGGATTGGGAAAAGAAATTTAAAAAAATGGGATTAGAAATTGAATACAAAAAATCTTTTTTCAATTTCCTCAGATTAACACATCATACTTTATATGTGTTAAAAAAATAATTTTAAATATTAAGTCTTTATAAGACTCACTTTATCGAGATAAAAAAGTTCCAATTTCATCCCATACTCCCCGCATGATGGAACTAGCCTGTTCTGAGTACCTAAATTTGCTTGAACTTCAGCTAAAATCATATTCCAAACTCTAATTTTAAATTCCTCATACTCTAAATGATTATCTGTAACAATCTAATAAAGTTTTTTTTAGTGTTTTTACTAACTAAAAAGTTTGCAGGTACAAAGTGTCATATTTTGCTACAATAGTAGCTATGATTAAAGAAAATGTTTTAACTACAGGTTTAGGAGTAAAAAAAGATCCATATGATTTAACTTTTGCGAAAGCTGGTGCAAACATTTGGGAAAATGATGAATTATTTCAAAGATTTCTCGATGGTCCAATGAGTTGGAATGGACCTGAAGTATTAACTGATGCAGATAGAGAATACTTTAAAAAAATATTTGATATTTTTCAACTAAATTTTCATGCAGTGAAGTATTACACTGTGAGTACAGATGCAGAAGAATCATTTCCTTTCTTTAAATATGCAAGAGCTTGGTCAAAGAAAATTGATAGTGGTCGAGAAGATCATCCCAGCTTTTGGAGATATGAGATTCAAGTTTATTTAAGAGATGAAGATAAAGGGAATCGATTTTTAATTGCTCATGAGCTTTGTCATACTTTTGGCGATGTAGTTGCTGAAGCTTTAAAAATTACTTCTAGATCTATTTTTGTAGATGAAGAAAATATTAACCCTGTGCTTTATGAAGGATCTCAATTTGAAATTACTCTTTGGAATAATTTAATGAAGGAAGGATTAGCCATTTTATTTGAGCCAATGGATACTATCAGTTTAGATGAAACTATAATGAAAGAAGCTGAAACAGAAGGCTATTTGGAGATGAATGTATTAGATTTTTTAACTAAGGTGAAGTCAGAGGATAAAAGACAGCCATTCGCATCTCCATATGTTATTTTATCAAAGCATATTGCTTCATCATTGGTAGCAGAACAAATTACTCAATTTGCTTCTGAAACATTAAGTCCAAGCCTCGATTCTCCAGCATATTGGAACTTATCTCATCTTTTGGAGAGGAATAAAGATGAACAAAAAGCATTTTTTAAAAAGATCATGAATTTAAAAGTTTCTGATTTTTTACACTCACGTGGTAAGAGTTTTACACAGAGAAAACAAACTGTTGTTGAGCCTCTCATGATTTGGATGGATTTGGTGAGACAGGAAGAAGCTGAAAAAGGTTCTCCTTAATAAGCAAACCTTGTTAATATTTCTTTAATATTAAAAATAAAATATATAGGCCCCACTTTATCGAGAGAAAAAAGTTCCAATTTCATCCCACGCTCCCCGCATAGGAAAATACCCAGTAGGGTATTTTCTTATGCGGAAGGTTAGTTGTGGTGAGAATTCCCTCAGGTTCGCGACGGAAAGCGAGCAAAGTGAGCCTGCCTAGTGCATGTACCCCAGGGCACCTTCTCTTGCTTCGCAATTCACCTTGTGAGCGAGTGAAACGAGTGAATCGTGAATCCCTTCACCTCCGCATGTCAGAATCCAGGCTAGAAATGTGTTATTAACGAAGATTATTTAATAAATAATCTTGGTATAAAATACACAATTTTATTTGACATTACTCAGATCAGAAAAACAAATATTGTTGAATAGAAGTAAAATTAGGATATATCATCCAAAACCTACCCCTTCGAACGTTATTGATTTTTTTATAATAAATTTGGGGATTTAGATAATGCTAAAGAAAAATTGATTTTAACTTCACGATCATTGTTATATTCCAAATTTACGATACGATATAACAACAAATTGAAAGGAATATATGTTAAATTTCAAAAAACTATACTCAAAATTTATAATGATTGTTGTTATTTTTCTAGTTCTTATTGGAGTAAACAGTCTTGTTGCTAGATTTATGCCACTTGGTGGCAAGCCCGAAGTTGATGAGGAAATACAAGCTCCAGCAGAAGATGTTGTCACAACTTCAAGTCCTGTTATGAATGTTGATGTGGATACAGAAATTCCCCCAATCACATATGAATCCCAAGTCGACGATCAAAACGCTTTCAAACTTCTCCAAGAAGTAGCAGAAGTCGAGTATAAGGAATATGATTTTGGAGTATTTGTTGAATCAATCAATGGTGTCAAAGGCGACGACGAACACTTTTGGGCTTTCTATCTAAATGGTGAACAAGCACAGGCAGGAGCCGATCAAACAATTTTACAAAAAGGTGACAAAGTAGAATGGCGTTATGAAGAAATTAAATAATAGGGTTGGCTTTATAAAACAGTCAACGACCGTCATACTTGTTTATATTTCTCGATTTGGAATGTTACCACCCAATATATCACCATTGGGAAGTTTTGGTTTTTTTGGTCAAAATATTTTTTTATATTTTCTCACAATTATTTTATTTGATTTTCTTAAAGGCGGTTTTTATTCTGGATTTTTGTTCACTTATTTAGGATTTTTCAGTTATTGGTTTTTTGGAAAAATCGCCAAAACTCAAAAACGCCAATTTTTTCTTTTACCACTCGCTTCATTTACTTTTTTTCTAATTTCCAACTTAGGAGTTTGGTGGTATTGGTATCCACACACAGTTTCAGAATTGTTAACTTGTTATATTTTGGCAGTTCCATTTTATAAAAATACTCTTATCGGTGATTTATTTTTTGGTTATGGATTCTTGAGTTTCAAAATCTTGGTAAAATTTGTGGCCAATCGTAAAATTGAAAATAGACTTAATAGCAAAGTTCTTACTTCAATTCAGTAAGACTAAAAATTTCTTTTGGTAGCTCATATTTTTTAATAATATCTTTGTTTCTTTCATTATTTTTTACAAATATTAAAATATATGAATCAACATAAACTGGCGTCCAGTTTGGATCCACAACTCTTCTGTATAGAAAACTTTGAGCCCAATCAGTTTGGTCTAGTCTAAAGTAATAAATTGTTTCAAAGTTATATTTTTCAGAAACAGTTTTCCAAGCTTCTTCATTTTCTTGTGCTGCGATATATTCATTTTTAAAAAAATCTTCTGAATATGATTCTGGTCTGTTGTCAACAAAAACTTTTTGTTCTGGAAATAAATAATAAACTAGATAACCTCCGAGGTCATAATTATTAAAAATAGGGCCAGATAGTTTGGCTTTTGTAAAGAAATCAGCAGAGTTATTCATTTCTGGAGTTAGTCCAAGTCCAAAATTATTTATTTTAGGAATCATTAATTTACTAGAAATCATTAATATTATTACTCCAATAACAATTGGAGATGAAAACATTATGAATACAGTATTGTTAAACAATTTATTCAGTTTTAAATGATGGTTTGTGTAGATTAAAGATAAGTTTTGAGCTAAGATCGGAATTAAAACTATTCCATAGAATGACGAAATTCTATTAATAAATTGGGTCATAATTCCAAAGGTTAGCAGCCAAGTAAGTGATAAAAAATTATCAAGAAAAAATTTTCGAATTTTCCCAGTTGTTTTCTCAGTACGACTAGTTCCCAAAAAACTAGCCAACCCCACAATAGCAACAATAATAAAATAACTATGTTTTGCAATCTGATTTTTAATGTCAATCATGAACCATGTCGATTGGTTCTCAGCAACTTTATAGCCATAGTTATCAAAAATATGGAATGGATTTAAGCTTCCATCAATCCCGTGGGGATTGATAATTGTTACTGTGAACAAACTAAGGGTTAGTAGGAAAAAAAACATGATCTGATTACTAAATATTGCATTGTCAATGAGCTTTCCTTTTTTTTTGGCAAGAATATTTTTTAAAAGAGTATCGATTAAAAACATTCCAGAAATAAATGGTCCAAAAATAAAAAATAGATGTGAGTTTGTCCATACTATTTGATTTATTAATAGCAACGCTGTGATTACGGGTAAAAATATTTTTTTAGACAATTTTGTGTTTTGATTAGACTTGCGCTTTTGATCAAAATATTCTTTGATCAAATCAAAGCAAAATAAAAATCCACTAAACATAAGTAAACTTAGGGATTCAGGTCGAACCTCGGTTCTTGCAGTAATTAAGGGTATTGCAATTAACCCTGCGATAACCGTAAATTTTATCCCAGCTTTTTTCTTTGCTAAAAGTAGTGCAAAAATAAAAGCACCAGTATAAAAAGACAAGTTCATCAAAGTTAATCCAGAAAAACCAAAGCTGTGCTCAATCAAATAAACAATAACCCCAAATAACCAGTGATGGTTGGGAAAAGCAAAATCTGGTTGAGAGTATGAATAATAGTTTCTAGTCAAAACTTGCATTTCAGAAAATCTTTGCACCCAATTTACATCTATTCTTGTTTTTGTGTTTGCTTCTACAACTTTGATTAAAATTTCTCGACCATTTACAATATGTCGACCCAAGTCTGCAGTTACAAAAGAAATAAAATTAAAATAGAAAAGCGCAAAGTAAATAATAAGCACAATAAGTGGCCAATATTTTTTAATCATTTCACATATAATGACATTTTTGCCTGAAAAATTGCACTACTAAAATGATCAAGTTTTGGTTAAAATTGGGGTAATTGATTTAAAATATGTCACAAATCCAAGAAGTCAAAGAAGCCAGCGATATCGTTGAGATAATTGGTTCGCGAATCTCGCTACAAAGAGCAGGTAGCTACATGCGAGGTCTTTGTCCTTTTCATGGCGAAAAAAGTCCATCGTTTTTTGTTGATGAAAGTTTGCAGAGGTTTAAATGTTTTGGTTGTGGAGAAAGTGGTGACATTCTTACATTTCTAGAAAAATATGATGGGATGACTTTTGCTGAGGCTTTGGAGGAATTAGCTAATCGAGCGGGTATTACGCTTCAAAAATTTACGAAAACCACTGATGATGTTCATAGAGAAAAAATTCTAGAAGTGTTGAGTTTGGCCAAACAGTACTATCACTATTTACTTACCGATCACAAAGTTGGTACGGTTGCTAGAGAATATCTTAAACATAGAAGCATAACCAACGAATCAATCAAAATTTTCCAGATGGGATATGCTTTAACGTCTTGGGATGGTCTAATTAATTTCTTGCATAAGAAGAAAAAATATGATCTTAACTTACTTCTCGATGCTGGCTTAATAATTAAAGGAAAAACTGGTAGATACTATGATCGTTTTAGAAGCAGAATAATTTTTCCACTAAACGATCATCGAGGAAGAACAGTTGGTTTCTCTGGAAGAGTAATTGATGGTGATGAGAAAGATGCAAAATATATTAATTCTCCAGAAACAGTTTTATACCACAAAAGCAAAATGCTGTTTGGTTTTAGCGAGCTTTATCAAGAGATCAGAAAATCGAGAGAAGTGGTTGTCGTTGAGGGAGAGTTTGATGTAATTTCTTCGACTCAGGCACACATGAACTCAATCGTTGCAATTAAGGGTTCAGCTCTCACGGCCAATCATGCCAAACTTTTAAAGAGAACTGTTGATAAAGTTTTATTATCACTTGATACAGATGATGCCGGAGTTCAAGCTACAAAGAAAGCCATTATCGCTTTGAAGGAAACAAATCTGGAGCTTCGAGCTGTAATTATTCCAAATGGCAAAGATCCTGACGAACTCATAAAATCTGATCCAAAAAAATGGAGAGATGCAGTAAAGGCTTCAATTCCCGCTCATGAATTTTTGGTAAAGGCTGCTCTAATGCAACATGATCAAAGTAAACCAGAAGGAAAACGAGCCATAATGAAAGAGTTATCACCTCTTTTTGCGCAAATTGAGCATGCGGTTGAGCTTGAACACTATATAAAGTTGTTAGCTAGTGAATTAGGAGTAAAACCAGAAAGTGTAAAAGAAGACGTCGATAATTATAAGAATAAAACAGCCTTTGGAAATTCTGCTAAAAAAAGAGAAGTCAAATCGCAAAATAGTAAGGTAGCAAAAATTGATCCACGAGAAAAACTTGAAAAATATATTTTATTTTTATTATTTCATTCCGACAAAGCTAGGATTCTTAGAAAAGTAGAAAGTCTTGCAGATGTTTCTTTTCAACTTATCGGAGCAAATTTTGTTATCAAGGAGCTCGCAAATTTTTCAGGACTTTTTGACCTCAAACCTTTTGCTGCAAAACTTCCAGAAGATATTCAAGAAAAACTTTTTGATGTTTATTCAGATGAAGTTTTACTTAAAGGCCTAGATACACTTGATATAGATAAAGAGTGGCAGACTTTAGTGAAAAAATTAAAATCAATAATTGTCAAAGATGAAGTTTCAATAATAACCAAAGAACTAGGTGAGCTCGACGAAAAATTAGAAAAAACTGATGAAGAAGTCGAAAAACAAAATCTTCTACTTAAGAGAATCGTTAAACTTAGAAATTAAATATATTTATTAAATTAGTTGTTGACACATATACCCCCTAGGGGTATGCTTGACAACACTTAAGTACTGCATTTATATACGACATACTAAAAATAAATAATATGAAACCAGATAAAGTCTTAGTTCAACTAAAAAGAATTAGAGGTCAACTCGACGGAATTATCAGAATGTACGAAGATGAAAGAAGTTGTATTGATATAGTGCACCAAGTTGTTGCGGCTAGAAGTTCTTTGGGTCGTGTTTTACGAGATTTATTATCTGGTGAAGCAATAAGATGTTCGACAGAAAGAAAAGCTGAAGAGCTTAATGACATCTTGAAAGAAGTTTTTAGATATTAAAAAGTATGGGTTATACCCAAAATAATTAAAAGGAGTTCTTATGTCAGATGATGTCAAAGGTGCGGTTCATTTAACAAAAGATAATTTTGCGAAAACACTAGCAGATGCAGGTGAAATGCCAGTTTTAGTAGATTTTTATGCCGAGTGGTGTGGTCCTTGCAAGTTAGTAGCTCCAGTAATTGAAGAACTTGGTGCTGAATATGCCGGAAAAGCAGTGATAGCAAAAGTTAATGTTGATGAGCAAAATCAGCTTTCAGCAGATCATGGAGTAATGAGTCTTCCAACCATAATTATATTTAGTAAAGGTGAAGAAGTTGATCGAAAAATTGGTTTTGCTGGAAAAGATGGTTACATAAGCATGATCGAAGGCGCAATGTTGGATGGAGCAGATTCTAAAGGTGAGGGCAAGTACCCTGAAGGGCATAAATACCCTGAAGGGCACAAGTACCCTGAAGGGCATAAATAAAATGGAAACAGCAAAAGTTGTTATTATTGGTTCAGGTCCCGCCGGGTTTTCAGCTGCAATTTATACATCTAGAGCAATGTTAAAACCTGTTTTATTTGGTGGTTTAAAAAGTGGTGGACAGTTGATGAATACCACTGAAGTTGAAAATTATGCCGGATTTTCAGAAGGAATAATGGGTCCCGATTTAATGATGAGCATGCGAAAACAAGCAGAAAAATTTGGTACTGTTATCAAAGATCAATATGTGACCGCAGTTGATTTGTCAGCTAGACCTTTCAAAATTTGGACCAATCTTCCAAACGGCCAAGATCCAGAAGATTTTGCAAATAAAGCAACTCCAGAAGAAATGCAAGCATCTCAAGAAGCAATTAAACAAAATGAGCCAGCAATTTTGGCTGAAAGTTTAATTATTTCTACAGGAGCAGCGCCAATTCTTCTTAACGTTCCTGGTGAACATGAGTTCTTTGCCAGAGGTGTAAGTGCTTGTGCAGTTTGCGACGCTGCTTTCTTTAAAGAGAAAATTGTCTATGTGATTGGTGGTGGCGATAGTGCTATGGAAGATGCTACAGCCTTAACAAAGTTCGCAACCGAAGTTCACATTGTTCACAGGAGAGATAAATTCAGAGCTAGCAAGGTCATGGTTGAAAGAGTTTTGAATAATCCTAAAATTAAAGTGCATTGGAATTCAAGTTTGAAGGAGATTTTGGGTCATAAAGTGGTTGAAAAAGTTAAACTGATTGAAGATGGCAGAGAAGTCGAGTATCCAACACAGGGAGTTTTCTTAGCTATTGGTCACAAACCAATGAATGATATTTTCAAAGGTCAACTTTTGATTGATGATCATGGTTATGTTGTGACAAGACAGAGTGCTACGGCTCAAGGTGTTGAGTTGGCCAAAACCTCGTTAAGTGAGCAGGGTCTAGTTCAATTTCCGTCAATGACCTCGGTTGAAGGTGTTTTTGCTGCTGGCGATGGAGTTGATGTTAGGTATAAACAAGCAATTACAGCTGCAGGTCAGGGATGCGCTGCTTCTTTGGATGCAGAACGATGGTTAGAAGATCAAGATTAATTTATTAAAACTAATAAATAGGAAAAAAGCTATGAATAATCCTCATACAAATGCAATAAAACAGCTTGAGAAAGTTGCCAAAGTATTGCGACCTGAATATGAAGACAAAAGATTGTTTGATAAAGCAATTAACAAATTAAAAAAGCCAGACAAAATTATTGAAGGTACAGTCAGAATTAAGATGGATAATGGTTCGACCAAAATTTTTAAAGCATTTAGATCTCAACATAATAATTCAGTTGGTCCATACAAAGGCGGAATTCGTTTCCACAAAAATGTGAGTAAAGAAGAAGTGATGGCACTTTCCACCTGGATGACATGGAAATGCAGCGTTACAGGAATTCCTTATGGTGGTGCCAAAGGTGGTGTGATTGTTGATCCTAAAAAACTTAGTAAAACCGAGTTGGAAAGATTAAGTAGAGCATACGCTAGATTGATTGCGCCTCACATTGGTCCTTGGGTAGATGTGCCAGCTCCAGACGTTAACACCACTGGTGAGATTATGGCTTGGATGGTTGATGAGTATGAAAAGACTGCAAAGAAACGATACAAAACTTTATTAGAAAATCCAGTTGCAACTTTTACTGGAAAACCTCTTTTATTGGGAGGTTCGAAGGGGAGAACGGAGGCAACGGGGTTGGGTGGTTTCTATATTCTTGAACAATTGGTGAAAAAACTAAAGCTTAGTCCAGGAGAAACTAGAATTGCAATTCAGGGTTTTGGAAATGTTGGTTACTGGTTTTCACATTATGCACACGCAGCTGGCTATAAAATTGTTGCCTTATCTGATTCTCGCGGTGGTGTTTATAATGAAAAAGGCTTAAATCCAGATAAGGTTTTAGTTTGCAAGCAAAAAGGTGGAACCATTGGAGATTGCAATTGTACTGATAAAAGTTGTAGTAATAAAGGAACTAGAATTACCAATGTAAAATTATTGGAATTAGATGTAGATATTTTAGCTCCAGCCGCTTTGGAAAATGTAATTAACATAAAAAATGCAAAGAATGTAAAAGCTAAGGTTGTTTTGGAATTGGCTAATGGACCAACAACTCCAGAAGCAGATGAGGTTTTATCAAAAAACAGAATAATAGTTATACCTGATGTTTTAGCTAATGCTGGCGGTGTTACTGTCTCTTATTTTGAGTGGACTCAGAATTTACAAGGTTACTATTGGGAAAAAGAACTTGTATTGAAGAGATTAAAAAATCTTATGGATGAAGCCTTTTTAAGAATGTGGGATCTGAAAACAAAAGCGAAGGTTACTGCAAGAGTCGCAACATATATGAGCGCTGTCAAAAAAGTTGTTGATACCATGATTTTAAGGGGCTCAATTTAGTTTTGTTCTTGAATAATGACTCAATTAATCATTTTTGGTCACTTCTTTTTTTAAATTTATGTGTATAATTATATATCTGCTCAGGGCGTATAAAGTACTTGACAAGTTATAATTTTCAAACATATAGTTTAAGGTGAATATGGCAAAAAAAATCTCTAAAGTAGTTCTTCGTGATATTGAAAAATTGTTTGCTCGTGCAAAACAACAAGGATACATTACTCAAGAAGACATTTTAGAATCGTTCATAGAACCTGAAAATTATGTTGAAGAACTTGATGATTTTTACGATCAAATTATCAAAAATGATATTGATGTTTTTGAATCTGTTTCAGAAGACACAGGTAAAAAAGAACAAGATGACTCTTTAAAACAAGAACTCGAATCTTTGACTACTCTTATTAACAAAAGTGTTGCTGATCCAGTAAGAATGTATCTCAAAGAAATTGGTCGTATTTCATTGTTAAATCGTGAGAATGAAATTCGATTAGCCCAACAAGTTGAAGCTGGTAGTCTAATAGCAAAGAAACACCTTACTAATGCTAACTTAAGATTAGTTGTTTCTATTGCAAAAAAATATATTGGCCGAGGCATGACTTTTCTTGATTTAATTCAAGAAGGAAATAAAGGTTTGATTAGAGCAGTTGAAAAGTTTGATTGGACTAAAGGATTTAAATTTTCAACTTATGCAACTTGGTGGATTAGACAGGCCATTACTCGTTCCATCGCCGATCAAGCTCGTACAATTCGTATTCCAGTTCACATGGTTGAAACAATTAATAAGTTGATGCGTACAGCTAGACGCTTAATGCAAGACTTAGGTCGTGAGCCAACTCCAGAAGAAATTGGTAAAGAAATGGAGATGGATCCAGATAAAGTTAGAGAGATTTTTAAGATTTCACAAAATACAACTTCACTCGAATCTCCAGTCGGTGATGGTGATGACGATAGTGTTCTTGGTGATTTTATTTCAGATGATAACCAACTTTCACCATATGAATCCACCAGTCAACAGATGCTTAGAGAAAACGTCGAAGAAGTTTTGAGTGCGCTTTCTGACAGAGAAGCTAAAGTTTTGAGGATGCGTTTTGGTCTTAATGATAATAAGATGATGACCCTGGAAGAAGTTGGCAAGAAATTTGGTGTTACCAGAGAGCGTATAAGACAAATTGAGGCTAAGGCTTTAAGAAAATTAAAGCATCCAAGTAGACGTAAAAAGCTTCAGGATTTCTTGGAGTAATGAGGTATAATATTTCTTGTCGTTTGGTTGACTTTTCTTAGTGAGCTAGACGTTGCATTTTAAAATATAGATTTTTGTAGACAATAATTTTTTTGTTAAATTAAAAATCTAACAATCCCCTGTAGCTCAGCGGCAGAGCAGGAAGCTGTAACATTTTAGAAAATTGCAGCTCCCTGAGGAAACTCAGAGATGAAAAGTGGGTGAATTGTCGGGAAACCTAAGCTTTGTTTTAAACAAAGTAAGGCAATCCGCAGCCAAGCCTTTTATTTTTAAAATAAAAGGAAGGTTCAGAGACTAGGTGATTACACCCTAGAGCGCCCACCACCTAAATTTTATATAATAAAATATGGTGATGAGATAGTCCATGCACTATGGAAACATAGAGATTACATGTAACTTCAAGGTCGTAGGTTCGAATCCTACCGGGGGAGCAAATAAAAAAAGACGGATAATTCCGTCTTTTTTTATTTATTCTCTTGGTAATGGATGTGGGCTAATTGGTTCGCGACGGAGAGTGTGTAGTGAAACGGAACACCCGCCTAGTGCATGCGAGCCATCATTAAAAAATTATAAATAGTGGCGAGTCGTGAATCCTACCGGGGGAGCAAAAGTTAAAAAGACCTATTTATAGGTCTTTTTATTATTATACTATTTTTTATTATTTATAATCTGATATTATGTATATAATATTTTTCTATGAAAAGTTAAAAAATGCCAAGTAATAATTTTGATAACAGACAACAGGAATTTTTATTTCAACCACGGAAGTGGGTTTTGCCTTCAAAAGCAAATCTTCTAATGAATGGTGAGGGTAAATACGAGGGTTATAAAAATAAAGCTGAGGAATTATTGAGTGGTTATGTAGAATCATCTTCCTTGCGTGAGACTGGAATAGCTAAAAAATTACTTACTGATATATTGATAATATTTGGAGTTGGAGATGATATTCTTGATGACCATGTTAGCAAGTCATCTGATAGCAGAGAGTTAATGAGTACATGGAATACTATTATTAAAGAAGGTTTCCTTGGTTCTCTTGATGATAAATCATCATATGTTTATCCTTTTGAAAGTGAGGTGTGGGAACAATATAGGGAAATTAGTTATTTGTGGTTTGACGTGGGTCGTCGACTTGAATCACTTCTTATAAATTTACCTTTAAAAGATCGTGAGTCGGCAAGAAATTACTTAATTAGCCTGTTTGATCAAATAATCAGAGGAGAACAGGCTACTTTTGAATTAGTTGGTGAATTAAGAGGCAATGCTAGTTTTGATTCGTATCTCAGTAGGGTTTGTGTTAATGGCAACACACCAGCTTTTCTACTCGTTGATTTTATTGGAAATTTGAAAAATGGAAAAGTTGTTATTCCTACTAGTGATGAAATTAATGCTGTTGATGAAATGAGTAAAGTTTGGCAAATAGTTGATGACTTATTCGATACGGTGAAGGATTTAAAAAATAGTCAACCCAAAGCAATTTTTTTTGCATTGCGCGAAATGTCTTCTGATGAAGATAGAGAAGAAAGTGGTTGGTATAAATTTTTACTTTTATCTCTTGATAGAGATCCTTCAGACGAAGAATATTTTATGTCTAAATATGAGGATTTATCAATTTTTGATTTTCGATGTAGTCAAGTAGATTTATTAGGTAGTATATTGAATGAAAAAAAAGATATTTTATCTGAGAAGCAAATAATATCTTTGGAACAAATAGCTGAAACTATTGATTACCATAGCTTGGCAATTAAGATAGCACAGACTTATAAAGTTAAGATAGAGAGTATGAGTTCTCAATTAGGAAAGTTGTGTAGTCGGTCATTTGATCTTAAAATGAAAAAACTTCTTTCTGAGTTAGAATAAATAATTTTCTGCTAAATTCTTTGGCATCATCATTAGAAATATTCAATAAATTCTTTTCATACCCGTTCCATAACGAGTCCGATAGGGGGAGCAAATACTAAATTAGATCTATATATCAATCTAATTTTCACGCACAACAAAAAAAATTTCAATATACAAGTGAATGGACAAAAAATATTTGGAACGTATTTTAATTATAGCTTGAATTGGTTGAGTGGCTTAGTAATGAAATTAATTTTCTTGAATGCGCAGAACTTTAGAAGTTAAAAATAGAATATGATAATTGTTGTATAATAAAATTAGTAATTTATTAAGGAAACCAAAATATGATAGATGAAAGTAAGTCAATGCAACCTGGAGTTAATGGAGTTAATGGAGCCAATGTTGAAAGCTCTGTTCCAGAAAAAGATTTGTCGTCAATTGCCGAATCTTTGATGGAAGCCAGAAGAAGTACAGAACCATCTATGCCATGGGATATAATTAAGGAATTAGCTGTATTAATTGTTGAGAATCACCCAGAAATTATCATGGTTTTTAACAATCAAATGCAAACATTATTAGCTGAAGCCAATCAAACTCTTCCTAGCGGAGTTTATGATTCTGATGTAGCAGGAAGATTAAATCCTCTGATTATTGAGTTAAGATCTAAATTAAAAACTAAATCTGAATAATACTATAAATTTATCAATAATCATGTTTTGTAAGTATTTTTGATACCTGTTTTGTAAATTCATAAACATCAGTCTCATCAATATTCAGCAATTGATTCTTATACCCGTTCCGTAACGCGTCCATCAGGGGGAGCAAATATTAAAATATAGCTATACATAAAGCTTTTATTCATATATTAAACATAAGAACAATAAATATGTTAAAGTAGTGTCATCAATTGACCAGCGTCATCAGAATTGGTAGAGTTAATAGGAAATGAATTCTTTCATCATAATAAACTTTATATTAAATATTTTTGTTTTTTTAGTTTTTATTGCTGGACTTGGGATGGGTGGTTCAACTAATAATGCTATTCGGTTATATAAGATTTACGCTTTGAGCTTGATTGCTTTTCCTGCATTAACGGTTTTTCTTTTACGAATTATTAAACAGGGGTTATATAAAAAAGTATTACTTTTTCTATCCCTCACATATTTTGTTTGGGGATACATATTGGTTGATATCATCAGGGTTCCCTTAGAACCGATTTATAATTACGATAAATATAAAATTCAAGAACAGATTGACGTTAGTGTGATGAATGTTGATCGCGTAGAAGGAGTGACAAAAGATGATAGGAATATACGAATAACCTTGTCTGTTGTGAATAATACCAAGAAAACGTATAGACCATATTTAGATTTAGTTGAAACACCCAATATTTTTCTTGATCACTCTAGTTGTTCTGGGTTTGTTGATACATCATATAATGAGATTTTTCCAGGAGAAAATATCATAACTTATAATTGCTCAACTTCACACTCTTTACCACTTTCTAATTTAGGAGGACATCTTGTGCTAAGGCGCAATCCAAAGACTGGAATATATTTTACACTGACTAAATAAGATGGCTATTAGAAATATTTATTCTCTTGGTAATGGATGTGGGCTAATTGGTTCGCGACGGCGAGTGGTGAGCGGAAGTGAAACGAAGCGAAGCACCCGCCTAGTGCATGCGAGCCATCTTGCACAAAGTATGAATAGCTGGCGAGTCGTGAATCCTACCGGGGGAGCAATAACCAAATTAGAGCTGTATATCAATCTTTTTCCTTTTGTATTATATCTAAAATATATTTAATTTATTTGGTATAATCGAATAGATATCCACCGCCTTTGGCGGTGAGATCTCTATCACGCTTTAGCGTTTAATAGTAAAATAAAATAACTCCGCCTGAAAGGCGAGTTCCAGGAGGAGTTATGATCAAGTATAAACGATTATCTCATAGCGTATGGTATTGTAAATATCACATAGTATTCTGTCCTAAGTATAGATACAAAGTACTAATTGGTAAAACAGAAGTATTTGTTAGAAATCAAATATATAAACTATGTGGACAAAAAGATGAAGTTGAAATAGAAGAGATAAATATTCAACCAAATCATGTTCACTTAATATTGTCTGTACCACCTAAGTATTCAATCAGTGAAATGATGGGATACCTAAAAGGTAAATTGGCAATGAAAATATTTGATAACAGTAAATTCTTAACAAAGAGATACTGGGGAAAACACTTTTGGAGTCGAGGGTACTGTGTGAGTACTGTAGGATTAGATGAGACTCAAATAAGAAAGTACGTTAAGTGGCAACAAGAGGAAAAGCAAAAAGGTTGAACCACTTAAAGATATAAATGTAATAATTAGCGCCTTTCAGGCGGAAATCATGCCACCACCTATGGTGGTGGGAATTGACTTTTACGTATCATGATATCAGCACAAGAACAATCACATCAAACAGAAGCAGAAACAGTAGTGGAAACACCTGTGTACACTGACATCGCTGAGTATACCACTGATGGAGGATTATTAGATGAAATTGAGGTTCATGGTTCTAAATGGCTCATTGTAACTTACACCGACCAATTGGAAACATGGAAAAAAGTATGGAAAAAGCGTTGCGCTACTGGTGAAGGTAAGAATCAATCTATATTAGCTGAATTGAGAACTGAAGAAGATATTCTCTTGAGAGAGGGAGCGATTTCTCAAACTCCTTCTTTGACTCAGATATATGATACAACCGTACTGGTTTCAAACTTAAACGGTCCAATGAATTCAGGCATCGACAGAGCTAATGGAATTCTATATTCTCCTTGCAGTCAAGAAATTATCGCAATTAATATTGAAAGTGGAAAAGAAATAAATAGAATTACACTTCCTCTATTTAATGACTTACACAGCGTAAGCTTTAATCAAAAAACAGAAACAATGATGGTTGTTTCTTCTGGCGCAGATAAGGTTATAGAGATTGATCGTTCTGGAAAAATAATTTGGAAGTGGGATGCAACTAATTACGCCGATGAGTTAGGATTAATTAATGAAGAAACAAAACAAAGAAGAACTAAATTAGTTGATGTAAAAGACTATAGAGAATGGGTTGTTCCTACTCCTGCACAAACTACACACATAAACACTGCTACCTGGTTAGATGAAAGTCATATTGGAGTTACCCTATTTCACCAGGGCATAGCTCTTGTGGTTAATAAAGAAACAAATACTACACAAATAGTAGCTACTGAATTAGTTAAACCTCACGGCTTCCAACCAACTGAAGATGGCAAATTTATTGTTACTAGCACTGGTCAAGGAAAAGTATTGGTTCTAGATCACGAATTTAAAATAATTGAGGAAATAACAGGTTTTTTTGACGGTCACCCTGCTGACGAAATTTCCTGGATACATACTACATTCCCAATTGGTGAAAAATTAGTAGCACTTGATCAAACTTTAGCAGAAATGGTCATTTTTGATCTCAAATCTAAAAGGATTCAAAGGATAAAGCACCCCCATGGTTGGAAAGTTGCATTTATAGACAGAGTGTAATTAAGCTCAGTGTCTTTAATTGACAAATACCTCTTTAGAATATTGTTTTTTAGGTAGCATCTAAGTAGACTATCTCCGCACTAACTAGCTCTAAATATGATAAATATCATGAGTCACTTATTTGGACGAATTCGTTTTGTAGAAAGCAAGCTGTCTACAAAACTCTTCCACATCTCTCCTCGTAATCTCCAACAATCTCGATTTATACCCGTTCCACAACGCATCCGATAGGGGGAGCAAATAAAAAAAGACGGATAATTCCGTCTTTTTTTATTTATTCTCTTGGTAATGGATGTGGGCTAATTGGTTCGCGACGGAGAGTGATGAGCAAAGTGAAACGGAGCGAGGCACCCGCCTAGTGCATGCGAGCCATCT
>JAHIVL010000043.1 GCA_018816485.1 Patescibacteria group bacterium
GATATTCTAAACAACTCATTTCACATGAAATGTTTACAAATTTACTTGAAGAATCATTTAAAATTTGCAAACTTGAAAATATTGAACCTAATAAATTGGCTAGCGCAATAGTTAACAAAAACATAATTATTTCACATGAAATGACTCCAACTGGAGCCATTAAAGCATTCAAAAAACTTTCACAAACCGATGATGTGTCTGACGATGAAATTATTGTTGCTATAAAAGCAGTTATGGCTCAAAACGATGATGCTGTTGTCAAATTTAAATCAGGAGACACTAGAGTAATTGGATTTTTTATCGGTCAAACAATCAGAAAACTTGGAAAAAAAATTGACAACAAAAAACTAGGAGAGCTTTTATTTAATGAACTTAAAAAATAACTTTGTCCATCTTCACGTTCACACTGAATATTCATTGCTTGATGGTTTGTGCAAATTACCCGACCTGCTAAATAAAGTTAAAGAAAACGGCCAACACGCAATCGCAATCACCGATCACGGAGCCATGTATGGGGCTCTCCATTTTTTCAACGCCTGTAAAAAAGCAGAAATCAAACCAATTATTGGAGTAGAAATTTACATTGCTAAGAATTCAATGAAAGATAAGCAGTCCAAAATGGGCTCTGATCAATATCATTTGATATTGTTAGCCAAAAATTTTACAGGTTATCAAAATATTAATCGTCTAGTCTCAATTGCAAACTTTGAAGGTTTTTCTTACAAACCTCGCATAGACGAAAAAACTCTTTTTAAATATTCCGAAGGCATTATTTGTTTGAGCGGCTGCATGAGTAGTCTATTTAACAAACTTCTGCAAAATGGCAAACTTGAAGAAGCGGAAGAGAAATTTAAGCTATATAAAGAAAAGTTTCCAGATAGATTTTATGTAGAAATTCAAAAACATCCTCGAATTAGTGAACTGACAAGCTTAACAAAATTACAAGTTGAGATGGCTCGTAAACTTGACCTACCACTGGTGGCTACTAATGATGTCCATTATGTCGAACAAGAGGATTCAATTGCTCAAGATGCATTGCTTTGTGTTCAAACACGAAAACTGATTGAGGATAAAAAACGCATGACGATGATGGATTCTCCTGATTTTTATTTACGGTCCACCGAAGAAATGATTGAACTATTTAAAGATTATCCAGACGCTATTGAAAACACTGTAAAAATTGCTGATGAGTGTGATTTAGAGATTCCGACCGGTCAATTAATTTTTCCCGAATATCCAATTCCAAAGGGTGAAACTTTAGCTTCTGTGCTAAAAAATATGACTTACAAAGGAGCGAAAAAAAAACTTGGAAAAATTACTCCAGCAATTGCAGAGCGTTTAGACTATGAGTTAAAAATTATCAATGACAAAGGATATGCGGCATATTTCTTGATTACCCAGGATTTTGTCAACTGGTCAAAAAAACATGGTATCACGGTTGGACCTGGAAGAGGTTCTGCTGCCGGATCATTGGTTTCATACTCTATTGGAATTACTACTATAGACCCACTATTTCACGGATTGGCATTCGAGCGTTTTCTAAATCCTCAACGTCCAACTCCGCCCGATATTGATCTAGATTTTGCGGACACTAAACGTGATCAAGTTATTGAGTACGTTGCTAATAAATATGGCAATGATCATGTAGCCCATGTGATTACGTTTGGAAAAATGGAAGCCAGAGTTTCAATTCGAGATATTGGTAGAGTTCTAGGAATGCCATATGAAGATACTGATAAAATTGCCAAACTAATCCCAAATAATCCAGGCAAAAAAACCTCACTTAAAAAAGCCATTCAAACTGTTCCTGAACTAACCGAATACTACAAACAACCAAAGTTTAAAAAGCTGATAGATTTGGCAATGAAAGTTGAAGGCTCAATTCGTCATTCATCAGTACACGCAGCAGCAGTTATCATTACTGATAAACCACTGCCTAATTATGTGGCAATCCAGAAAGATTCAAAATCAGGAAAAACAATTACCCAATACGATATGTACGCTCTTGACTGTAATATTGATGATAATGCGATTGGTTTGCTAAAATTTGATTTCTTGGGACTACGAAATTTAACTATTATTAATAGTGCGCTTCAATTGATTGAAGCAAATAAAAAAGTTAAACTAGACATGGACAAGATTCCATTGAATGATAAAAAAACCTACAAACTCTTATCATCGGGAGACACTTTTGGAGTCTTTCAACTTGAATCTGCCGGTATGAGAAGAGTGGCTAGAGCTTTAAAACCAAATAAATTTTCTGATATTACCGCTATGGTGGCTTTGTATCGTCCTGGTCCAATGGATCTTATTCCAACTTTTATCGAAGGCAAACATAATCCAAAATCCATTAAATATCCGGACGAATCTTTGAAACCAATTTTAAAAGAAACCTATGGAGTTATGGTTTACCAAGAGCAAATTTTATTGATGGCCAATTTGATGGCTGGCTATACTCTAGGTGAAGCCGACATTTTGCGTCGCGCTATTGGAAAAAAGAAGAAAAAACTTTTGGATGAAAATAAAAAAAGATTCATTGACCAATCTGTTGTCAAAGGCTACAAAGTTGAGGTTGCAGAAAAAGTCTGGGGATTTATCGAAGCTTTTGCTAACTACGGATTTAATAAAGCTCATGCAGCTAGTTATGCCATGATTGCCTACCAAACCGCCTATCTCAAAGCAAACTATCCAGTTGAATACATGGCCGCACTGATGAGTGTTGAATCTGCTTCTCATTCAATGAATCGAGATGTAAAAATTGCTGTTGGAGTAGAGTCACTTAAAAAAATGGGAATTCACATTTATCCACCCGAAATAAATAAATCTACCGATGATTTTGTGATCGAAAAAGATAAAAAATCCTTAGAAGGTTTGGCTATAAGATTTGGCTTTAACGCAATTAAACACGTTGGCTCAAAGGCGATTGAGAATATTATGGAAATTAAAAAGGAAATTGGCGAGTTTACTTCCTTAACTCAATTTATTAACAAATCAGACAACAGAAAAGTTAATAAAACTACGCTTGAAGTGCTTATTAAAGCCGGAGTAATGGACAGATTTGGCAACAGATCCAGTATGTTAGAAGGCCTTGAAAAAATTCGTGCCACAGCCTCACAACTACAATCAGATGTTGATGGCCAAGATTCATTATATAGTAGTGTTTCTTCAGCTGATGAAACACTTGAAGATGTTTTTCCAGAACTTCCAGAGTATCCACAACAAGAATTACTTTCATTTGAAAAAGAGCTTCTAGGACTTTATTTGACAGATCATCCTTTGGCCCACCAATTAAAATCAGTTTCCAAAGACGCAACCAAAAAGATTGAAGATCTTGACATCACAATTCACACAGAAAAAGTTTTTCTTTTTGGAGGAATACTAACAAATGTTCGAAATATTTCGACCAAAAAATCTGGAAAGCCAATGGCCTTTGCCAAACTAGAAGATGAAACTGGTTCCATAGACGTGGTAATTTTTCCAAAAACATTTGAACAATATTCAAACGTCATCCATGACGATACCGTTCTATTAATCAAAGCAAAAGTTGATGAACGAGATGGAGAGCTTCAACTGCTAGTTGATAAAATTAGCGTTCCTTCAGAAGAAAACATATTCCTCGAAAATTCAGCCCTACATAAAGAAATTTTTGTTCCAAGAAAAACTTCCAAGGAAATTCTGCAAAAACTTGGGAGTTTACTCAAAGCTCATAAAGGTTCCCAAACCGTAATTGTCCTAATTCCAAATGGCGCTAAACCTCAAAAAATGTTACTTCCATATGGTGTTACGTGGGATAGCGAACTCGAAAGAAAGATCGCGGCTTTGCTAAATTAGACATTACAATAAAAGAAAAAAACGCTATAATATTTTTCCATGAGTATCCATGGAAAAATAACCCCTAATAAAAATACAAAATTCATCTTCGTTTCTGGTGGAGTCCTTTCAGGTCTTGGAAAAGGCATTACTGCCGCATCCTTAGGACTATTACTCAAAAACCGAGGATACAGCGTCACAAACATCAAATGTGAAAATTACCTCAACATTGATTCTGGAAATATTAATCCTATTGAACATGGAGACGTTTTTCTTTGTGAAGATGGCCTAGAAGCTGATCTAGATTTAGGTTCATATGAACGTTTTTTAGGTGAAGAAGTTGGCCATAAAAACTTCGTGACACTAGGACAAATTTATTCAACTGTAATTGAAAAAACTAAAAATCTTGCTTACAACGGTGCCACTGTTGATGCTTGGCTCTATATTCCACAAGAAGCAATTAAGCGCATTAAAGAAGCGGGCGTTGGCTACGACATTTGTCTAGTAGAACTTGGTGGAACTGCTGGTGAGTACCAAAATGTGATCTATTACGAAGCTTATCGTATTATGAATTTACAAACCCCTCAAGATATGATTCATATTCATGTCACCTACTTTCCAAACCCTTCACACATTAATGAACTTAAATCTAAACCAACTCAACTTTCAGTAAAAACTCTAAACTCCATGGGAATTCAACCCGATTTTATCGTCGGTAGAGGAGAGCTCGAGATTGATGATAAAAGAAAAGAAAAAGTTGCTTTCTACAGTAATATGAGTAAAGAGGATGTAATCTCTAATCCCGATTGCGATAGTATTTATGAATTGCCACCAATTTTAGCCGAACAAAAGTTTGATGAAAAAGTTTTAATTAAATTGGGATTACCAATCAATAAAGCTGATCTGACTCAATGGAATGATTTTGTTAAAAAATTTAAAGCCAAAAAAAAACATAACGTCAAAATTGCCATTATTGCTAAATATTTATCAACAGGTGACTATGAATTAACCGATTCTTATGTTTCTTTAATTGAATCCCTGAAATTTGCTAGCTCATATACCGACACCAACATGAAGATTCTCTTCATCAAGGCTACTGATCTAGAAAATAAAGATGCCAAAGCCCTGGCTGACCTTAAATCTGTTGATGGCATTATCGTTCCAATTGGCTGGGGACCAAGAGGAGTTGAGGGCAAAATTGACGCCATTAGATATGCAAGAGAAAATAAAGTGCCGTTTTTGGGACTTTGCTACGGGCTTCAACTTGCCTGTGTTGAGTATGCCCGAAATGTCGTAGGTCTTAAGAATGCAAACACTATTGAAGTTAACCCAGACACACCATATCCAATTATTCATAGCATTCCTTTTGACGAAAAATACCAAACCATTAAAGGTGAGGGTGCAAGTATGAGATTGGGCGCCTATGACTGTGTACTAAAGCCCGGAACTCTCGCGCACAAAATCTATCAAAAACACAATGGCTTTAAAGATGAAAAGAAAAATTTAATCTCCGAAAGACATCGGCATCGATATGAAGTGAACAACGATTATCGCCAAACACTTGAAGATGCTGGCTTAGTAATTTCTGGAACCTCGCCTGACGATTTCTTTGTTGAAATGATTGAGTTGCCTCAAGATAAACATCCTTTTTTCATTGCAACTCAAGCTCATCCAGAATACAAATCTCGACCATTAGTGCCTCATCCGGTCTTTGTTGAGTACATGAAGGCTACAATTCAGATTGCAAAATTAGGCTGAATCAAGTAAAATAGTAAATCTTGTAATCAGGAATTTTATCATGGCACAATACTTAATCTATAATGATCATAAAATTGGAGTTGGCGACACCGTAAAGGTGCATCAAGAAATTTCAGAAGGAGAGAAAACCAGAATTCAATTTTTTGAAGGGCTAGTCATAGCTATTAAAAATAGAGGCAATGGTAAATCTTTCACAGTTAGAAAAATTGGTACAGGTGGAATTGGTGTTGAAAAAATTTATCCAATCAATATGCCTCAAATTCAAAACATCGAAGTTAAACGTAAGGGTAGTGTAAGAAGAGCAAAGCTATACTACTTGCGTGAAAGACTTGGAAAATCAGCAACCAGAATTAAAGAAAAAGATACTCACACAAAAACAATTAAGGCTGAATAATTTTTCCCTTGGAAACAGGGGAGAGCAAAAAGCAAAAAACCATTTGCTTAGTTTGGGTTACAAGATTCTTGAAATTAACATTAGAATTAGCAATAGTGAAATTGATTTGATCGCACTTGATACAAAATTTGACGAAATAGTTTTTATAGAAGTAAAAACTAGAAATACCAGCTTCTTTGGGAATCCCGCAGAAGCAGTTACTAGTAAAAAGCTAAAAAGCATGAATTTTGTAGCTAATAATTATTTGAAGCTCAGAGGCTTAAATAAAGATTATAGATTTGATATCATAGCGATAGATTATTTGAAGGGGGACACTAAACTAGCAAACCCACAAATAGAGCACTTTGAAAATATTAGTTGGAATATGTAAGCAACTGCTTGTGGCAGACGCGCAACCAACATTTGGCCCCATCGTCTAGTGGTTAGGACGCCAGGTTTTCATCCTGGCAACCAGGGTTCGATTCCCTGTGGGGTCAC
>JAHIVL010000044.1 GCA_018816485.1 Patescibacteria group bacterium
ACCAGTATTTTCCTCAGGTTTTCCAGAATTAACTAAAATAAAATCCATTTTAGAAAAACTTTTTAGCATCTTTCTATTTCCTTTTCTAAATATTTGAACTCCCCCAAATACAACCGCAGAAGGATCGGCTCCACTTGAGTTTCCGTGAATAAATCTTTCAGCCTGCCAAACTAAATTAAATATTTCTTCGTCAGATGGGTTAAAATTAAAATGATCCAAAAGACATAAAAAAACTGCGTGAGCATAGGCTGCAGATGATCCGAGACCAGACTTTCTTGGTAAATTTGAAATAATTTTTATTTCTAAATCATCTGTGCTTAAACTCTCATTTATATATTTATCTTTAAAAATTTTAAAAATATGTTCTAAATATTCAGTTTTTGGACTTCTTTGGTCTTTTCTTGCTTTCACTTCCACACTAGCTTCTATTCCTAGGTTAATTGCAGAAATTAAAGCAGGTTCTCCATAAACAACACTGTGCTCGCCGCTCAGAATAATTTTTCCTGAAGAAAAAAATGTATTGCTTTTTAAATTATTGATCATATAACTGATTATTTTTTTAACACTAACTTTATTCCATAATTGATAAGTGAGGCGTTATCTGATTCACTAACTTTTCTAAAAACAAACTCTACTTCGTCTCCTTTTTTCAATTCAACTCCTTTTTCACCCATAAATTCATATCTTTCTCCTTCCATCTCAACAATTGCAAAACAGTAAGGCAAAAATGTTTGTAACTCCGGTGATGTTATTTCAATTCTAGTAGCAAAAATCACCTCGCCAGATTTACCAACAAAATTACTCCAATTTTTATTCTTGCGCCAGTAATTAGCAGGATTAAGTTGCATATTATTTCTCCAAAATATGGACTACTACAGTTGCCCCACTTCCACCGACGTTGTGTGCAAGAGCATATTTGAAATTCTTTATTTTTTCTAATTTATCGCCTTCAATTTTAATTCCTTTTTCTAGTAACTCTGCTAAATACGCAATTTGCTTAACTCCGGTGGCCCCAACAGGATGTCCGCAAGCTTTTAGCCCTCCAGAAGGATTAATCACAACATCACCTCCAAATGTAGTTTTTCCATCAAGCGTTGCTTGAGCACCAGTTCCTTTTTTGAAAAATCCCAAATCTTCGATCGCTAAAATCTCCGCAATTGTAAAACAATCATGGACTTCGGCTACCTCAATATCTTTCGCGGTAAACTCGGCTCTGGTTCCTGCAGTACTCCGCAAACTATTGCAGGCTTGCAGATTAATATTAGCCTGTTTAAACGCATTTCTTGTGGCTTTGACTGTCGCACTTAAACTTGTAAGACTTTTTCTCTTTGCCAAACTAAGATAATCTTGAGCGTGACCAAAACCAATAATTTTTGGTTTGTTTTTATAATCTATTTCACCACTACTTGCCTTGTTATCACCGCCTGCCTTGTTTGCATCCAATAATTTGCCCGAATTTTTTGTACTTAAAATTACCGCGCTTGCCCCATCTGAAACCGGCGAACAATCGAGTAATCTTAGTGGATCCGCCACCATCGAGCTCTCGCTTACCTGTTTCAAAGTAAATGATTTTTTAAAATGTGCTTTTGAATTGCTAAGAGCATGACGATGATTTTTGACTGAAACTGCTGAAAGATGTTCCCTAGTAGTTCCATATTTATGCATATGAGCCTTTGCTAGTAATGCATATAAAGCTGGAAAAGTACTTCCATACTCAAAGCTGTAATCAGAAGCCGATGACAAAACCTTGGTTGCTTCATTTGAGTTAAAATCAGTCATTTTTTCTACACCCAAAACCATAACAGTTTTATATCTTCCCGAATTTAAAGAGTCTTGTGCCGCAATCATAGCCAAACTACCAGAAGCACATGCGCCTTCAACTCTGATAGATGGCGGAAAATGTTCAAGTAATTCACTCACAATCGCATTCAAATGAAGTTGATTATTAAATATTCCTGAAGCCATATTTGCAATATAAACTGCCTCAATTTCTTTTGGATCAAAATCATTGTTCTCAGAAACGCTTTCGACAACTCCTAAAACCGCTTCTTCAATTAAATCATTTAGAGATTTGTCCCAAAGCTCTCCAAAATGATCGGAAACGTATGAACCAATTATTTTTACCAATTTGACTTCCTTATCCACGCTTTTCTCATTTTGCTTTTTCATAATTTTATGTTCCAACTACTCTGTGTTTTTGACATCTGTGTTTTTGACATAGGTGCGGTAACTCACTTCGCACATGTTCTTAATTTGATTGTTTAAAAATTTTTTCCAGGTTTTTCTTTTCTTTTCCAGAAGACTAGTTGTTTCAAATACAAACGCATCACTACCAGCACCAGAACCATACGAAACCATTAAAATTTTTTGTCCTTTTTTTGCAATATCCAAAACTGAAGTCAGCGCTATCAAACTAGCTGCAACATAAGTATTGCCGATTTTATCAACCACCAGGCTTGGTTTGAGTTGTTTAGAAGTAAAACCCAAACTTTTAGCAATCATTCTTGGAAATTTTGTATTAGGCGTATGAAAAACACAGTAATCAAAATCTTGCGGCTTCATCTTCAAATCGGCCATAATTTTTTTAGCAGCCAAAGCAATATGATAAAAATATGCGGGTTCACCACTAAATCTTCCAGCATGTTCTGGATATTTTTTCCCCGGTCTTCTCCAAAAATCTGGTGTGTCTGTGGCAACTGAAGTAGTGCCTAAAAGTTTTGCCACAACATTTTGTGTTCCTACCAGGAATGCTGCTGATCCTGCACCTGTAGTATATTCAAGTACATCTCCCGGACGTGATTTAGCGATATCTGATCCAATAGCTAAACCATTTTTTGCCATACCTGATCCAACATAAGCAAAACAAATCTGCAGAGCTTGAGTTCCAGCCTTACAAGCAAACTGTAAATCTGCTAATGAAAGATTGTCTGAAAGACCGAGAGCCTGCTTTACCATTGTTCCAGTTGGCTTAACTGCGTACGGATGACTTTCACTACCAATAAATAAACAACCTATGTCATTTTTACGAAATCTTTTAATTGCCTGAAGACTTGATTGGACTGAAATTGTGGTTGTATCTTCATCAATTGAAGAAACACTTTTTTGAAAAACTCCTAAGGATTTAAATATATTTGCGCCACTTTTTTCTTGAGCTTCTTCAATACTTTTTCCTGTAATAAAATTACCGGGAATATATGATCCGTAGGAAACTATTCCCAAATTACTTATGTTATTCATGTGATGTGTTCGTGACTTGACCACGTAGATTAAAATTGCATCTAGCTAATTTTTGATGAGCGCTCGCTAACGACTGATTTGTAAGAGCACATAAACCAGATATCTCTCCAGCTAATGCAGCAACACCTGCGCAAAGAGCTAAAATGGTTGAATTTGCAGTATTATTTTCTTCGTCATTTCCAGATAAAATTAACGACCTTGCCTGTGTTTGCTTTGGTAGCCACGTTCCACCACCAATACTTCCTACACTTACCGTTGGTAAGGTAAGCGCTACATAAAGGCCGTCTCCGTCTTCTTCAAAAGTGACAGATGATTCGCTACCACCAACAACGTGTGCTGGGTCCTGGCCTGTTGCGATATAAAATGCAGCTAAGGCATTTGCTACGTGCATATTTTGAGCCATTGAGCCAGCTACATTGCTTCCAACTAAATTTTTAGCCACATGACTTTTAACTAAATCTTTTGCATTAACATCAAAAATATCAGCAAGAATTTCTTTTGAAAGAAAAGCTTCAAGCTCCACATTAAAACCCCTGCCGAACATTCTATTGAGAACTGAATCTTTTTTATCGGTACAGACATTGCCTGACAAAGAAAGTAATTTTACTTTTTTGTGATCTTTCTTAACTTTATTCCAAGCAAATTTGAGAGCAATTGTCACCATGTTCATACCCATAGCTTCCTCTGTATCAAAACTAAATCTTAAATAAACGTGTCTACCTCTTATAAATGATTGGTAAGTTAAAAACTTTAGGTGTTTACTTGTACTTTCGCAATAACTTGCAAATGTCTTGAGGTTGTTTTTTATCCAGTCAACAAACTCATAAGCTTCAAGCGTACTTTCACATTCAAAAACCAATGCTCGAGCCATACCGACTTTATTTATTACAACAGAAAGATTGTTGGCCAGAGTAAGAGCTTTGCAACCTCTGTTGATTGAAGCAATTAAGGCACCTTCAGTTGTTGCTAAAGGAATAAAAATATC
>JAHIVL010000045.1 GCA_018816485.1 Patescibacteria group bacterium
ACCCTTTCTTCTTTTAGAGCCTCGCCAATAGTTTTAGTTCTCATAGTTAATTTGAGTTTGATTGATATTACTGCAATTGTTCTTTAACCATAGCAGAGACTCTGCCACCATCAGCCTTGCCATCAACAACTCTGATAACAACACCGATCAACTTGCCCACATTCTTTTGCCCCAGGGCACCTTCTCTGGCTTCGCCATTCACCTTGTCTTCAGTTTCGCCAACAATTTTTGACACAACCTCTCTAAGCTCTTCATCGCTCATTTGTTGAGGTAAATATGCTTCAAGAATTGCAACCTTTGCTTCTTCTTTAGCAACCAGATCATCTCTACCTGCAGATTTGAAATCTACAAGAACATCCTTAATTTTTTTGACCTGCGAAGCAATGATTCTAACTACTCCTTTGTCATCTTGTTCGCCATTATCAATTTCAAAATTTTTAATTTCTGAACGTAAGAATCGAACTACACCAAGCTTGATAGTATCTTTAGCCTTCATGGCTTGCTTCATATCCTCAATAAGCTGAGTTTTTAGATTCATATTTTTCCTAATTAATTTGGATGTGTTTAGTTAAACAATGCATCATAATAATCCCAGAAAGCATCATTACCTTCTAGACTTGCTACGCATTCCGCTGCTTCAGCAGCTTTTTGTGCATTTTGATGAAATGATAATGGGAAATTTCTAAATACCCGAGCAACATCATTTCCATACTCTTCCATAACTTTGCTCATAGTTGGATTAAATTTCTCACAGAATGGACACTCGTAATCAGAGTATTCGACTAAAACAATGTTAGCATCAGCTTTGCCTTTGTAATGATCTGTTTCTGTAACAGCTTGCAAATTAGCAACTGGTCCACTTTTTACAGGATCAACGGCACCACCTTTTATATAGTAATCAATAATTATTTTAACTTGTTCGTATGGCAATGCTCCAGGAATTAGTTCTGCTGGCACACTATTAACGACTACAACTGTTCCAGGAGTTCCTGTAATTCCACCGGTTGCGCCACTTTTTTGATCAGCACTTATTCTTCCGGCCATTTCGCCACTGTCTATACATTTTTGAAGATCAGCTTCATTTACACCTAATTTTTTAGCTTTACTTATTAATCCAGGAACAGTTAAATCTCTTCCCTCAGCTGCTGGTGCAGCTACTGTTGGAACTGATGGAGTTCCAGAATCACTTTCACTCCCACCGCCACCTTTTAGAATTCTATTTTCTTTCCAACTTGATCCTAAGTAGAATCCTCCTAAAATAAAGGCTAAGGCCATAATAATTAATACAAAATTTTCTGATAAAAAGCTGATAAAACTTGAAAAAGAAAACGAATTTTGAGAACCTGAATCATTTTTCGACATTTGTGGTATCTTTCTATTGATATAATGAATAATGAATAATAAATTTACAACGTTTGATGCTTTGTATCTTCATACAAAAGGACAAAAAATACAAGTAGTATTAAATGCATTAGTTTAATGAACACAATAATGATCGAAATTAGGAATTAAAAAATTCATGCTCAATAAAAGAATATTAACTCCTTACGAAAAAAATCAGTTATTAAAGTACGGAATTGATATTAAAAAGCTACTTAATACCGATGCTCCTGTGGAATATGTGACCGGCCATGTGGACTTTCTAGGTTTGAATTTATTAGTTTCTCCTGATGTGCTTATTCCTCGAGTCGAAACTGAAGAACTGGTGAAAATGGCAGTTGAACAAGTTGAAAATACCCAAATCCTCAACAAAACTTTTCAAATAGTAGACGTGGGAACAGGCAGTGGTGCAATTGTAATTTCTATAACCAAAAAACTTTCACAAAATCTTGCAAAAAAATCAAGATTTAAAGTAACTGGACTAGATATTTCCAAAGATGCGCTGATGATCGCTGAAAAGAATTTGAGTAAAATTAATCGAGAAATTAAAATTGACGGTGAAAAATCTGTCAACATCAGACTTCCTATAAAATTTGCCCAATCTGATTTGTTGTCGCAATGGGACTCAACTAAAAAAATTGACCTTATTGTTGCTAATCTTCCCTATATTCCTTCTGACAGAATAGAAAAACTGGATAATTCTGTAAAAGATTTTGAGCCACATTTAGCACTAGATGGAGGTCCTGATGGCTTAAATTTAGTTAGAAAACTATTAAAACAGGCAGAGAACATGATTTCAAAAAATGGCGTCATCCTGCTTGAACTAGATATCACTCACACTCAAAAAAAAATGAAGGAGTTTGAAGATGAGTGGAAGATAGAGATCGTTGAATCAAAGCTTGGCGGAGTTAATTTTGGAGTATTGTCACTTATTAAGTTAATAGATAAAGTAAATACTTGAATTTAAACATAAAAGCTTCTGGTTGTTACAGAAACTGCAAAGTATAATAAGCTACCTTAGACTTAAATAAATATCAGATATGATTAATTATGAACGCCACAAACCAAAAAAAAACACATACTCAAATCCCTGCCACCATCTTTTCTGGCTTCCTAGGATCTGGTAAAACCACAATAATTAGCAATTTAATCGACGAACTCCAATCACAAAACCAACAAGTTATCTATATTAAAAATGAAATCGGTGACACCGATATTGACGGCAAAGTTATGGAAGGTAAAGGAATTAAAACAAAAGAACTTCTGAATGGTTGTATATGTTGTACCTTAGTTGGACCATTCATCACCTCAATCAATGAAGTAATTGAATCATTTTCACCAGACAGAATAATTATTGAAGCTTCTGGAGCTGCTGACCCTTCGGCAATTGCCCTAATGATCTCTTCACATCCAAAATTAGACAGAGATGGAGTCGTTGGAATAATTGACGTGGTTAATTTTGATGGCTATAAAGATTTAAGCATCACTACTCAAAATCAAACTAAATTTACCGATTTAATAATTTTTAACAAAATTGAACTCGTAGATATAAATAAGAAAAAAGCAGTTGTTGGTTACGTTCGCGAACTAAACACTCACTCACCCATAATTGAGGCTCCCAATGGAAAAGTTCCTGCTAAACTAATTTTTGGCCTGAACTCAAAAGATTTATCCGCAATACTAGAAGATTTGAAAGCTTCAGATTCTAATCATTCCTACACTGACCACATTCATGAGGATAACATCCAGTCATTTAATCTTAACCCTGAGGGAAAATTTAATAAAGATGAACTAGAAGAGACAATTAATAAAACTCCAAAAAATATCTTCAGAATCAAAGGATTCGTTAAACTAGAAGATGATAAGTTTTATTTATTAAACTCTGTAGGAAAAAGAACTGATTTTGTTCTTCTAGAAACTGAAAAAAATACTCCAGAATATAGTAGAATTTCGGAAAATTTACTCATTTTTATTGGCTTCATGGTACACGATTATAAGCATGAAGTTAAAGAATCAATTGATGCTATTGCAAAAAAATAAGCTTTTTTATTTTTTCCAACTCTCCTTCTCTCTGCATTGCTTTTAAAAACCTTAAAGCAACATCCCAATCTCGAAAATCATCTTGAACAACTAGGTCAAGAAACTCGTTCCAGTTAACATACTTTAGTTTAATTTTTTCACCTGAATCCAAGTTTTGCTCGGCCACTTTATGACAACCTCTTGCAATATAAATAAATATTGGCCACTCAATTTTTGAAACCGGTTGAATAGAGTACCAAAAATCTACTTTTTCTGCGCGCAAGCCAGCTTCTTCCATTAACTCTCGCTCAGCCGCCATTTCAGGGGATTCTCCTTCATCCACAACGCCACCTAACAAACTAATAAATGGCTTCATCAAAGGCTGCTCCTGTGATGTAACAATAATCTTTCTATCTTCAGTAATTGGAAAAATCCCCACTGAAGAATTCCTTTTCACTTTTTCAAAAGTTTTAATTGAACCATCAAACATAGTTTGCTGCCATTGCCAAACTTCAAAAATCTTACCTTTGAAAACTTTCTTTGCCGTTTCTGGAATAGGCTGTGAAGATTTCGGATATGTCATAAAATTTGTTATTTGTTAACAACTTTTTCAAGAACTTTAATTGGCATAGATGGAGTATTTTTCTGTTTAATATACTCAACTACTATTG
>JAHIVL010000046.1 GCA_018816485.1 Patescibacteria group bacterium
AAAAAATAGTTTATACTAAAACTGGATGCAAAAAAAATCTGCTTTTATTGGTAAGTTTATTGGAAACTTTAATAAGTTAGTTCCTTTCGTGGGATTCCTTCTTGTTATTGCCGGCATACTCGGCTTAATATTCGTACAAAAGCCACTTAGTGAAACTCAAGAACTACGCAGCGATGCGTCACAAGATCAAGACCTTTGGCCAAAAATTTTTGCAAACTTCCCCGATGAAGTCTTCTTTGTAAACGAAATTTCTCAAATTGCCCTAAATTTAAACTCTGCAAAATTAAATATCAAAAAAGTAAATGTAGTTTTTAACATTATTAATGATGATCTTGAAGACCTAGTCGTTACAGTTGACGTAGCATCTGGTTTAAGAGCTGAGCAAGTAGAGGTTGAAGAAGTTGAAGATGGCTATTTAGTCAGTTTGTCTGCAGTTAGAAATAACCCAAGCGACCTAGTTGAACTGAATAATGATACATTTGTAAAAATTGACTTTACACCAAAGTCAGAAGGAAACATTTCAATTAACTTTGATGAAGATAATACATATATAGTTACTCCTTCGTTGGCATATTCCATACAAGCTCAAACTATGAATTTTGATATCAAAACAATTCAAGATGATACTGATGATCAAGATGAAGAAGAAATTGTAATTAAAGAATGCAATCAATCATGCAGCTCTAATGCAGACTGTGCGGTTAATTTCAGATGTTTCGATACGGGTTCGGGAAATAAGTGTAGGTTAGTAACAAATCCATCTAGTTCTAACTGCTCTAGCCTCCCAGACTTAGGTCCAAACAAACAATGTAATGAAGAATGTACCAGTTCAAAAGAATGCGCCCAAGGATTAAGTTGCTGGAACAGTACTTGTAGAAACCCAAGCAACGTAGAAAACACCAGCTGCGCAGCTCAAACTGCAAATGAAAAAGAGATATCAGTAAATAGTTGTGGGGAATTTTGTTCAAGCAACACAGAATGTGTCATTAATTTTAGATGTTACCAATCTGCATGTAGATTAGCTACAAATCCAAGTAGTCTCACCTGTTCTGCATTCACAGAAAAGAAAGTTTCCAAAATATACGATCAAACTCCAAAAATAGAAGAAGCAAGTGACAGCGCAAACACTGAAGCACAAATTGAACCAATCAAAAAAGGAGATAACTTGGTTCCTGATAGTGAACTCAATTTCGAAAACGCCGATGAGGATAAACTGAATTCAAGAGTTAACTCCGTGCTTAATGAGGATGTTCCGATCGATGAAACTGCTCTAGATTTCTTAGTAAAAATGCTTAAAGATAAGCAACGCAGTTTGCCAACTAAAGTTATTTTAATTGGAATTGGTCTTTTGGCCACATCATTGTTAATACTGTTAGTTGCTAGATTTTTTAGTGCGAAACCAAAATATACGAGTGATGCTATCAACCAAAATCCAAACCATACTAAAGTTTTTAGATCAACGGAAAGTGCTGCAATTCCGTCTGGAGTTGAGAATCTCGTCCCCCTAGAAAAAGCTAAAGATGCCAGAATAAAAGAGCTAATGGAAAAACTTGATGGACAGTCTAAAAACCAAAATCAAGGTTAATGTTTCAAATTACCAAGTTATTTGTTACAATACTCGCCTATGCTCAAGATCACAACCTACATCAAAGAAGTAATCAGAGAAATTAAAAAGGTCACGTGGCCAAGCAAGAAACAAACTCAGGACATGACTTTGCTAGTTATTGGAGTTAGTTTAGCAGTCGGCCTTTACATCGGTTTACTAGATACTATCTTTCAAAAACTAATGGCAAGTATTTTATAAAAATAAACAATATGACTGACAACACAGAGATCGTACCAAAAGTACCAGAGATTCAAGAGGTCAAAGTAGACACCCCTAATTTGGTGCAAATCTCAAAAAAAGAAAATAAAAAAGCTCGATGGTATGTAGTTCACACTTATTCCGGTCATGAAAATAAAGTTGCAGAAACCTTAAAGCAACGCGCGGAAACTCTCGACTTAACAAGTGAGATTATCTCAGTCCTTATCCCTACTCAAGAAAAAATTCAAATCAAAAGAGGTCAAAAAAAGACTATCAGCGAGAAAATTTTCCCAGGATACATGCTTGTTCAAATGGAGCTAACCGATAATTCATGGTTAGCGGTTAGAACAACTCAAGGTGTTACCGGATTTGTTGGTATCGGAAACAAGCCTACCCCACTTCCAAAACATGAAGTTGACGCAATTAAGAAATATATGAGTCAGGGAGTTGCTCAATACAAAGCAGACTACGTCGAAGGCGAAGCTGTACGTATTACTGACGGACCTTTCAATGATTTCTTAGGTACAGTCAACTCAATCGATGAAGAAAAAGGTCAAGTCGAAATTCTAGTCAATATTTTTGGAAGAGAAACACCAGTTACATTGGACTTCCTCCAAGTTAAGAAAGTTTAAAAACTATGGCAAAAAAAATTACAAGTGTTCTTAAATTAAATCTTCCAGCAGGAAGTGCTACCCCAGCTCCTCCAGTTGGACCAATTTTGGGTCAAGCAGGTATCAACATGATGGACTTCTTGAAACAATATAACGCAAAAACTCAAGATAAAAGGGGTCAAATTATACCTGCAGAAATTACAGTTTACACAGATAGATCATTTACTTTTGTTTTGAAACTTCCACCAGTTAGTGCAATGATTATGCAAGCACTGAAAATTAAATCTGGAAGTCAAACACCAGGAAAAGAAGTTGCTGGAACCTTAACAACTGCTCAAGTTAGAGAAATCGCAACAAAGAAACTCCCAGACCTAAATACTAATAACCTCGAAACAGCAATGAAAACTGTTGCTGGAGCTGCAAGAAGTATGGGGGTTGA
>JAHIVL010000047.1 GCA_018816485.1 Patescibacteria group bacterium
ATTGATACCAAATTTGGAAGAATATGGATACAGCAAGGGAATAATTATTCCAGAACTCATTGCATTTATTAGCATAATAAATGCCAAGATCATTAGTGAACCATTACGCTTTTTGCCTCTAAACATAGAACACATTATACCTATCAAAAAAATAGTTGTCAGTGCTATAATATTACTCTCGTTTGATCAGAA
Source organism: Patescibacteria group bacterium (assembly GCA_018816485.1). Classification (GTDB taxonomy): domain Bacteria; phylum Patescibacteriota; class Microgenomatia; order UBA1400; family PJMF01; genus VFLK01. The sequence continues at coordinate 193 of JAHIVL010000047.1, forward strand.
AAAAGTTAAATATTTAGCCGCGGTGGCGGAATTGGTAGACGCGCGAGACTTAAAATCTCGTGATAGTAATGTCATGTGGGTTCGATTCCCACCCGCGGCACTTTGTGTTAACATTATAAAAGTTCGGGGAGTAGCTCAGATGGCTAGAGCGCGCGGTTTGGGACCGTGAGGCCGCAGGTTCGAGTCCTGTCTCCCCGACATTAGGTTCTAAGAAAACACCCTTGTGGTGTTTTTTTTGAACCTAAATTTGGTAACAGGACGCCCAGTAGCCCAGGCTAGCTTCTCTTGCTTCGCAATTCACCTTCTGCCCGATCAAGCGAGTTTCTAAAAAATATAGAACGAGCCTGACGAGGGTAAGTCCTGTCTCCCCGACATATATAAAAAATCCACCTTTAGGTGGTTTTTTTATATATCTTGGGTTTGTTACAGGACGCCCAGTAGCCCAGGCTAGCTTCTCTTGCTTCGCAATTCACCTTCTGCCCGATCAAGCGAGTTTCTAAAAAATATAGAACGAGCCTGACGAGGGTAAGTCCTGTTTCCCCGACAATATTTTTAAAAAGATTCTACAATAACCCCAGCTTCTTTTAGGATTAGTTCACCATAGTTATTATCAAATTCTTCTAAATACACAACTTTTTTAATACCGCATCGTACTATTTGTTCAGCACAACCAGCACAAGGCATTGCTGTAACAAATAAAGTTGACTTATCAAAATTATTACCTCCAGCTTGTATGTAACTTAAAATAGCATCAATTTCTGCATGTGTAGGTCGAGGAAGTTGTTGTTGATGCTCATAAGTGTTTGTATTTATGAAATTAACATCACCAGAAACTATTGGATGATAATTTATACCTTTAGATAAAACTAAGCTAAGTTCTTCATCAACTAAAAAAGCTGCCATTTTTCTTCCAGCTAGTGAATTTTCTGCATGTGCTAATAACTTTGTTTTTATTTGATTTAAATCTATTGCTTCAGTTTGAACCATTGTATAAGGACTTAAAATTCTTTCAATTATTTGAGTTGTCGATATCTCATTACTTTGTCTTGGAATTGAAGAAATTGATAATTCTGGAAATGCGCTAACAAGCAGTGATATTTCTGCTTGTTTTTCTGGCGATGGTTTTTCACCTGAAGAGAATACTACTGTTTTGGGTTTAATTTTTGAAATCATTTCAGGAGTGTAACCAGTGATATCCAAAAAAGCATAGTCCACACTTTCCAGTTCTGTAATGACAACCAACCTCTCTTCAGGAGTTAAGATAGGTCTTCCGGGTTTTGAGTTAGGAACTCTAACTCCTACAGCTAATGAATTACCTAAATTTCTACAAGCACGTAAAAATTTTACATGTGAGTAATGAAGTAAATCCCAATAACCAGTTACTAAAGTAACTTCTCTTTCATTAAAAGGCAGTTTTTTCTCTAAAGAAAATATCTTTTTACTTTCATATTGTTGTATCAACTCTTTTGGCATAATAGATTATATTGTATCAAATGAAGTCAATATGGTTGAAAAATAAGTTCCAACATCGTCCCATACCGCCGACACTGTATTTAAAGACCTATTTATAGGTCTTTTTTTTAAATATATTTATTCCTATTGTAAGTTAATTCGTAAATTGAGACTATATATTTATGGAAAATTCTAAGTTAGACAATAAAACTATCAAAAATGAGAATATTGAAGAAGAGATAGTGGTTGAAAATAGCACAAGTACAGAGCACGAAAAAAGCTGGGGAAACACTTTGATCAACCCATTTTTTCTTCTTGCGATCATTGTTATTATATTAATTGCATTTTTATACTCACTATTAGGCAAAGATAGAATCTCTAAATCTGAAAACAAACCTGTTTTTGATGTACTAACCGTTTCCGACGATTCCAAAAAAATACCCGATCAATTAGAAAGTTTTTTTGAGCTAGGAGATTGGAAAGAAGACATCGAGGCGATATTTTTCTATCAAATGTATGACAAATCTGGTGAGATTTGGGCAATGGAAACTAATGGTGAAAAATTTAAACTATTGGGACAAAAAGATGAGAATGAACGCCCAAATATAGTTGCAATAAACTGGAGTCCTGACGGAAAAAAATTTGCATTCCTTGCAGACTTTGTTAATCAACGTAATAAAAAGAGTGGAATGTATATATATGACTCACAACAACAAAAAATTGTAAGTTTTAGAACTAGCTCAAATTTAGTGCCAAGAGAAGCCCCTTCATCGACAACATACCGATCCTGGTCGAATGATAGTCGATATTTTGCATATATTGATGCTGTCAGCAATAGTAACAGTCCGATTTTGATCTACGATACTCAAGAAAACACTTATATTAATGCTCTTACTGCTAGTGGAGAAAACACTAAGGGACCACTTTTTTGGAATGATCAATACGATCTTTATTTTATATCTTTTACACCAATAAAGTATTGCAATAGTCCTGGGCAATGTGAAATAAGAGAACAAAGCATGAAAGAGGCAATTTTTAGCGTTCAAAAATATAATTTAGTGAATAGAGAAACAGAAATAGTCTATTCTAAAAAACTGACTAATGGTGGACTAGATGCTTTTCTTTTAAATAAAGAGAAGGAGGAAATTTTCTTCCATGGAAGACAAAACTCACCTACTGACTTAGGTTATGATAAAATTCCTTTATATAAACTCGACTTAAATTCCGAACAAATTAGCGAGTATGCTACAAATATTAGTTTGAGCGGGGGAATGCAATTATCTCCGAATAATAAATTTATTGCTGTTACTTCAGAATTTGGGATGTTTCCAGAGACTAAGATATATTCTATTCCTGACTTTAAATTAATTTTTGAAACTGGAGATAACTCAGATATAATTTCATTTATGGATTGGCTAAATAGCGAAACAATCATAATTAGCAAAGACGATATGATTTACACAAGAAATCTCAATACTGGTAAAGGTGATGTGTATTTTCAAGAACGGACAATAATGTCAATTCGTCCTAAAACAAACTCTCGCATAGATAACTAATAGCAATACTATCTTTTAGTATATAGCTATCCAGATTTATGAAACCCGAAATAAGTTCCAACATCGTCCCATATGGCCGACAAAAGTTTCACTTGAGGAAATAATCCAAAATTTAGACCAACAGAAAACAGGACTTGGAACTTTATTCAAACCAAAAATATCATGATATACTTTTACAATGATGAAAAAATCTCGTGAATTACCTCCGGAATTATTTATAGAAGATCCAAAAGAAAAAGACCTAAAGCCAGGCTATGTACCTGAAAGATGGTTAAATATAGAAAACGCCCAAGTTGCTGTTTGGCAACAAGCATTAGAAGAAAACATTAGCGAAAGAAAAAGTGAAGAAACTGAAGATGCATTGAGAGAAAGAGAAGAGTTGATTCAGCATCATTTAGATGAATATTTCCTACCTCCATCATTTGAAAATGGACCATATGCAAATTCTTGGCACAGAAATTTAAATGAGATTTTAAACAGAATTATAGATTTAGAAGCAGAATCTGAAAATTTACCAGAAAAAGATGAGAGAATCACATTTTCAGGAGGAAAACTAGAAAAAAGGTTTGCCATCTTAGATTGGCTAAGAAAAAAAATATTTGCATCATTGCCCGAGGGTGCAGAATTTACTGAAAAACAAATTGAAGATATGTTTAATAATATTTCTCAAGAACAAATGAGCATATTAAGACAAGAATTAATTAATTCTGGATTACTAATTCAAGCTAAAACTTCACAAGAGCGGTGGATACAAACTATTGAAGATAATAAGTAAGTTTAAAATTATTTCCTTAAATAAGTTCCGACATCGTCCCATACTGCCGACATATATAAAAAATCCACCTTTAGGTGGTTTTTTTATATATCTTGGGTTTGTTACAGGACGCCCAGTGCCCGATCAAGTGAGCTTCAATAAATTTTTATAAATTGTGAACATGACGAGGGTAAGTCCTGTCTCCCCGACACTGTTGAAAAGACCTATTTATAGGTCTTTTTTATAAATACCAAATAATATAGTATAATGTCCAGTGCTATATTTAACGCTATTATTTTTGAATCCAAATACAATATGAAGGGTAATTTTAATATGGGAAATAAATTGATACTATTTGATATTGATCATACACTTCTAAACACAACTAAGATGGTTTCAAATTTTACAAATTTAATTATAAAAAAGTCTAACTTAACTGAAGAAGAGGTTATTAAATTAACTTCGAATTACACATCAAGTCTGCCACACGTCACTTATTTTGATTTCACCTTTTTGATTCAAACACTAAATCTTGCAGACAAACAAACCAAACAAATTTTATCAGAATATAAAAATAATTTTGAACTATATCCTAAGTATGATCAGGTCAACAAAGTTTTAAGCGAATTAAACATTCTTGGTTATAGCTTGGGAATTTTTTCTGAGGGAGTACCATCTTTCCAAATCAACAAATTAAAGAATCTAAAAATAGATGAGTTTATTGAGAATCAATACACATATATAACCCAATCAAAAAGAAGTGAATCTTTTCTAAGCTCATTGCCTAAAAGTGTTATCGTTGATGATAACATTGATATAGTAAACTTAATAAATAATCATGGAAAACATTACCCTATACATATAAATAGAAAAGGGAAATTGTATACTATTGAAAAATCATCATTAATTAAAGGAATAACTTCTATTAATTCGCTAAGTGAGCTGGTCGATATTTTGGTAAAATAGTTTCAGAGTAACAAATAATCGTATTTTTTTATTTAAGATAAGTTCCAACATCGTCCCATATGGCCGACAAAGTAAAAAATGCAGACTTTTAAGTCTGTTTTTTTTACTTTATTGGGTAAGTTGCAGGACGTCACGTAGCCCAGGCTAGCTTCTCTTGCTTCGCAATTCACCTTCTGCCCGATCAAGCGAGTTTCAAAAAAATATAGAACGAGCATGACGAGGGCGAAGTGCCCTGTGGGTGTAAGTCCTGTCTCCCCGACAAGATGAAAAAATCACCTTTAGGTGGTTTTTTTATTTTAAAAAAATTTTAAATTTAACCAACAGGAAGCTGGTCTTAAAACTAGTTTATAGTTAAAAAGAATCATTGACATAAAAAATTATTATTGCCAGACTGTTGGATATGCAAAATACAGAAAAATGGGGTAACAATGAGGAGGCTCAAAAAAGAGCAATAGCCGAAGACGAATTGGCTGAAAAGACAATTGATGAGACTTATATTAATAATGGAAATTATAATAGACCTGTAGCTTCTGAAGAAACTCTAACTTATTTAAAAACACGCGATGAAGTGAATCAAGAAGGACTTGATGATATTGCTCAAACTGTACCAGAAGTTATTTCAGGTGAAAAAAAACCACTTTCTTATGTAATGGAACAAATTTCTAAAGAAATTGATGAAATACAAAAAAGCGATGAGGTTTTATACGAAAGCTTCATTGATGAAATGCTTGCCTCTAGAGAACTTCGAAACAGCTTGCCAAAAGAGACGGATTTTGCAATCATTATAGAAGCATTTAATTCAATATTTGGATTTGATAAATATAATGGAAGATCAGATTTTGCAGGTGATGGATTTGAAAACTATGGAGTAGACTTCTTATTTGAATTATCAGACAAAAATGATGATACATCTAAAAAATCATTAGATGCAATTTTTAGCACTGGGTGGAAAGGTGTTATAACTGCGGCATATTTTGGCAAAAGCTTGACAACGGAGTTTAGTGTAGAGAAAGAACAACATGTTGCAGCAAGAAAATTATTTGATGCTAAAATTGCCTTATACAGAGAACAAAAAAGATCAGAGTCATCAATGGATTCGAATGATAAAGAATAAATATAATCTTTTATGATACAATCATGATCATGACATCTACTCAAGAAAAGTTTCACGATAGAAAACACGGAGATGGAAATCTTAATCTTGAACCATCCGTAGAAAGTGATGAACGTAATTCATATTTTCAAATTCTACAAGAAATTTTATCAGCAGTTAACCTTAATTTTGATTTAACCGATAATATTAAAGTAGACAATGCTTTACTTGCAATCAAACAACGACTAGCCTTAGGTTTTTCCAATGGTTGTCCTTGGCCTGAAAAAGAAACTGTTAAATTCATTAAAAAACAAGAAGATGAAATACTCGACTTAGATAAACTTGCAGAATTGGTCTTAGAAAGTGGCCGATCTGATGCTCAATGCAATGTTCTATACCAAGAAATCTTAAAATATGCCAATCAAACTTTAAGAAGTGAATTGCAACTCCTAAAAGTAGCTGAAAAACTCGATGGACAAGAAAATGAAAACTTACCTGAAGAGAGAGTCGTCCCAATTAATGTTAAATCTAAAAATAAAATTCTAGTAGCAGGAATGGCTTATGACCCAGTTTATGTTGACATCTTAGTTCCTTTACAAGAATTGATTGTTGGAGCTGAAGATCAGCAAATTGCCTATAACAAAGTACTAAAGTTTATAATTAAGGAATCGTATGAGTCTGACGATATAGAAAAGTTGATAGAAAAAACTAAAAAATTTCTAGAATAAAGATTGCTATCAAAACAACAATCATTTATCACAGACATTCAATACAGGGATATACAAGTTTCTTATCGATTCCACTATGGAGTTTAGCAGGAGCACTATTTTGGTTACTTGCTAAAGTGTTTGTTTAAAAAAATAGGTTCTAATTTGATATAATGTTGTCGACACATGAAAAACTCAATATATTTTGTGATAATATTAAACTATGCAACAACAAATTTCTTATAATACTGCTTGCCAAAAAGATTAAAATCAAATAATCAACATATTGCAATTACACTATTATCTATTGGGATGATTATTCTAGTCTTTATATGTGGTTTTATTGTATCAAAATATTACTACCAATCTCAATCATCAACTAAATTGATTGAGAAAACAGCTAACACTGTTGTTGCCATCCCAAATGACACAAAAGAAACAAAAATAGATAAACGACGCAAAGAAATTCGTGGAAACTATGATTTGCCCTATGACGTCTTTTTTATTAATGAAGATATATTAGAAAATAATCAGGGATTGATCGAAGTAAAAAGAAATGATGGCACAAGCATCAAAATGAGTGATAAATATAGTGAATTTAATAGTTCAGTTTTATTAGATTTTAGTGATAATAATTACCTTTTTCTTGAGTCTCCTTCATATCAGTCAAGTAATATAACAATATATTCTCTATCTTCTCAAAAAAAACTTGTAAATTTCTGTATGTTTACTGGAAATTCAACGTCTGGAAACGAAATCATCAGATGGAACAATTTGATATTTTTTTCTGAATGTCATCAGAATGAAAATAGAACAGAATCTGTAGCCAGTGATATATCCTACGTAAACTTAGAAACTGGAGAAATAACTAAAATTCTTGAGTCGAATGACTTAGTTGAATATGGAAATATTTACCTCAAAGAAAATACCCTAATATACAACTCAATTAGCGTCAATAACCCATCAATGTGGAAAACAGATTACCCTAAAAAAATAATCCATGAATCCGAACTTGATCTTAAAACACTTTAAAAAGTTCCAACATTGTCCCATACTGCCAACAATTTTTTCACTTGAAGTAAATTCTACATAGAACATTGGAAACTAGAACCTAATTTTTAATAAACGAGTCAATGATACCCATTACTTTAACTTCATTATCTCTAACACAATTGTGACCAGCATTTTTTATCACTTTTAAGTTTTTTATATTAAAATTTTTCGCCTCTTGCAAATAATGATCTTTTTTTCCATAAATAAAACTTGTTGAATAAATATATTCTTCAAAATAAGACTCACTCTTTATTAATCCTATCAAAGAATCAAATGCCCCTGTTAAAGTAACATTCTCTCCATTAAAAACTGCTTTTCTATCATTTGTAATTGTTTTTAATGCCTTATTTACAACAAGATTTTTGAAAGTTTTTGATTTTCTCAACAAAGAAAAAATACTAGAATTTAAAAGCAATACTTTTGCCCATAATGAGATTTTATAAGAGCTAACTGGACTTCCTACAAATATTTTTTTAAAATCATTTGGATACAGTTTTTCTAACTCCATTATCAGTCTACAACCCATTGAGAAACCAACTAAAACTTGTTCACCATTTATTTTTTTAAGTTCTCTATGAATTTCATTGCAATAATGAGAAAAATTATAAAATGACTCTGAATTTTTATTGTCCAAGTAACCAGGTAAATGAATTGAATAAACAATATATTTTTGACTTAGTAGTTTTAAAAATTTGTTTTCATTCTCAATTGGATGAATCCAACCTGGGAATGCAATAAGAGCTGTGGATCCACTACCATATTTTTTAAATACTATTTTTGACATGTTTGAAGTATATCATTTTGACTAGATCTTGATGCAAACACATTCTCCGACAAAGTAGCTAAATTAGATAAAAACCAAATATGGGTTTGGAATAAACTGAAAAAGAGTGGCAACGACCAATGATAGATACAGTCCTACTTTTTGTATTAGGCTCTGACTATTTTTTCTCTCTGAGAAGCTCGCTTCTCGCTATCAGTTTTACCCAAAAGTGTTTTGAGTAATGAAACGGATATTGAGCGCATATCCTTTGGCTCAGTTTTTAAATCAATATTCAAAATATCATCTAGCAATTTTTCTGTCCTGGTCATAAAACTATTGAGATGAGAATTTAATCTTGATTTTATTACTACTATTTTGTATAAGTGGAGTACTAATAGTAAAGGACAAAAATGCATAATAGTGTAGATTCTGGCAATGTTTTTAGAGGTGCTAGTATTCATAATTTTTTAATCAGAAAAGATTTTAGTATGGTACCGGAATATTTCTTTTATAACATAGATAAAATGATTTCATACTTCCTGTCAGTTTCAGAAAAAGTAGAAAATGAAGATCTAAATGGCTCAGATTTAATTTTTCTAAATGATTTTGTAGAAGCAGTGAGTAGAGAATTAAAACTTTACACTGATAATGAAGAAGTTCCAAAATGGATTACAGAATTTATACGAGTTGTTTCAAACAAAATACTGATACCTGGTTAAGCTTCAGCCAAGTTCCAACATTATCCCATACCCCCGACATCAGTTTGCTTCACATTATTCAACTATTTTCTAGCAATAAGAATGAGAGAGTAGCTAAAATAATTATCAAGCACCGTGCCTTTTTCAATATTAACTGCTTTCAATGATTTTGGTTTTCCGACCTTAAAAAATCTTCTTAAGAAATTAGCAGGAAGCAAAAATTGAAATAAGCTCATGATTTGAATTAATACAAATATCTTTTAACTCTTTTCTTGAATATGGATATTCTTCTCCAAACTTCCACGTACCAAAAAACTCTGAAATAAATTTGTAGATTCTATATGGAGGATTATATTTATTTGGAACAATTATAATGGCAATTCCATTTTTTTTAATCTGTTGTGGAAAATCCAGTGCGTCGCCTAAAACATATTCTGCCTTCAATTTATTATTCTTAAAAAATTCTTTTGCTCTTTTCAAAGCTTTTGGAGAATAATCTAACAGAGTAGACTTCGCACCCTCACTTGCTAACAAAGCAGCATATGTACCTATTCCAGATCCTATTTCAATTACTTTTAAATTTTTGAGATTCCCAAACTCTTTTGAAAGTCTAGTCTTTATTCTAGACCAACGAATTGTAGCTCTTTCAACTTCTAAAATACTTATGTCTTCAGTATCAAGGCCCACATCACTCCAAACCTCATCCCATACTTTAATCGTATTTTTTTTGACCCTCATTCGCCTATCATATCATTGCTCACAATAAATATTGAAAAACAAAATAAGTTCCAACATTGTCCCATACTCACAGCATATATATTAACTATAAGCAAACAAAAAGAGTTATAATGTTTTTGTAAACAAAAAATAATTATGTCAGTTTTTAAACGTCTCTACCATTTTATTTGGCAACGCAAATGGCCATTCATCCTCGGTACCATTCCTATGGTGAGTGCTATGTGTCTATATAATTTGGCACCATTTTTTGTCAAGTGGCTTACTCAAGCAGTGCAAGATGGTTTGATGGAGCATGCTTTTCAATTAGTCCTCACTTTCGGCTTAATTCTTTTCGTCAGCAACCTGCTGGAAAACATTGGCTACTATATCACTGACAAAAATATGGTTGGTACTTCCAATGATATCTCCAAAGCAGTTTTAACTCATATTCACAACCTAGATTTTGCTTATCACACCAATAAAAGTTCTGGTAAATTAATCAGTTTGATGAAAAGAGGCGATGATGC
>JAHIVL010000048.1 GCA_018816485.1 Patescibacteria group bacterium
AGTAATGAAGATATTAGAAGAATCTGGGTGGAATTATAACGTAATAACTGAAGCCTTTAAACATTTAGATGGATCTTTAACTATTGATCAAGTAATGAAGATATCAGAAAAATTTGGGTGGGATTATGACGTAATAACTGAAGCCCTTAAACATTTAGATGGATCTTTAACTATTGATCAAGTAATGAAGATATCAGAAAAATTTGGGTGGAATTATAGAGTAATAACTGAAGCCCTTAAACATTTAGATGGATTTTTAACTATTGATCAAGTAATGAAGATATCAGAAAAATCTGGGTGGAATTATAGAGTAATAACTGAAGCCTTTAAACATTTAGATGGATTTTTAACTATTGATCAAGATTTTTTTACCAGCCTTTTGATAAAAATACCAGAGAAAAAACAACTTTTGTTCACATCTCTATTTTTATATGCAACTGAATTAAAACAAGCAATTAACACAATTGAACTACTTCAGTTAATAAAAAACCCAACCTAATGCTGATAGGATGACAATCTTACAGGTCAAATTGGTGTTATTCTTAGTTCAACAGGTATATTAAAATATTACCTATGATACTCAAGACAGAGAAAATAAATAATAACTAGACATTTTTCTAACAACCTCCCGTACTCTACCCATTTGATTGATATATCAATCTAAATTATATTAGCAACAGTGCTCCAACAACAGTTAGCACCATTCCTATAATTTTATTCCCAACTTTCTTGCGTTCATTCAGATACACATAACTTAAAACGACAGTAAGTATTACACTGGTTCTCTGAATTGGAGCAATTATTGAAGCTTGTCCTCCATTTTTATAGGCGGTAAAAATAGTAATTGCTGATAAAGAATAAAATATTCCAGCCAAAAGAAGTTTCCCAATAGTTTTAAAAGAAAAGTAATACTTAACTTTTTTAATAGATTTTGGACTAAGTAAAATTATTCCTATTGAGGGTAAAAGAAAAGCAAAAGCCATATAGGATGAAATACTCCTGTATTTTCCAATTATATAGGCATCATTAGTAAAAGCTAATCCAAAAAGCATGGCACCCAAAAATGCAAAAATGTGTCCTTTATTTATCTTCCATTTAGATCGATTGTAGTCTACAGATACAACTCCCAGAAAAATTAATACTATATTCACCCATACAGAAGATAGGTCAGGAAATTCAAATGTTTTAGTTACAACCACATATGAAAAAAACAAGAAAGCGACTAACAACTGAAAAATAAAGCCAAAAGCAAAAGGATTGCTACGCTCATTCTTTAAAAGTACTTTTTGAAGCAGTATTGTTAGTGAACCTGTAATAGCGCTAATGATAGTGAGCAATATCCAACTCATTTCTTTATTGTACTATAAAATAGCTGTGAATAATTTTAATTAACTCAAGTAATGTGCTGATTAAAAATATTTCTAACACACTTCCTTACACGACTAATTTTGTTGATGTATAAATCTAAAAATTCAAACCACAGTTATTTGACATATTGTAGGTTACAAGCTACAATATTGTGTATGGAGGTTTTCAAAACAGATCTTTTTGATAAATGGCTAAAGAAGTTGAGAGATAAAAGAGCAAAGGCTATTATTCAAGTACATATAAATCGAATAATCGAGAATAAATTAGGAAAACTAAATTCAGTTGGAGATAAAATTCATGAGAAAAAAATTAATTATGGCCCAGGATATAGACTATACTTTATTAATCACGGCAAAAATATAATAATATTACTTTGTGGTGGAGATAAGTCAACTCAACAACAAGATATCTCACAAGCAAAAACCATAGCTATAAAAATAAAAATGAAGGAATAAATATGAAAATATCAAAATATAATACATCTGATTATTTAAAAACAGAAAAAGATATTAAAGAATATCTTAACGCTTCTTTTGTAACAGGAGACAGTAAACTTATCGCAAAAGCACTAGGTGATGTTGCTAAAATTAAAGGCATGAGCAAAATTGCTGAAGCATCTGAACTTGATAGGAGTAGTTTATATAGCTCTTTGACAAAACAAGGAGATCCTAAGCTGAGTACTGTTACGAAACTTATTAAAAACTTCGGGTATTCTGTTTCCATTAGTTAGTGGTTATTGGAATAAAAGCATTTGCTAAAAAAATTTATAGTATGTTTAACTTGCGCAGAAATATGTAGTTAACCAAAAAGTTCTAACAACCTCCCTTACTCGACCCCATGACGGGACTTTGTTAGAATTATTTTGATAGTTTAAATTGTTAAAAACTATGAAACTTTCAGTTCGAAAAGCCACCATAGATGATGCTAAACAAATAGCAAAAATTCATGTTGAAACTTGGCAGGATGCTTACAAAAGACTTATTCCTAGTGAATACTTAGACAGCTTGTCTATTGAAAAGAAGACGGAGAAATGGAGAGAGATGTTGTCAGATCCCAAGAGCAAAACTATCTATTTAGTTGGTTGCATTGGAAAAAATGTTTTGGGGTGGTCGTCTTTAACTCAATCTAGGGATAAAGATAGCTCAGACGATGTAGGTGAGCTGGGTGGAATTTATGTTCACCCCTCAGCTCAAAAAAAGGGGCTGGGTTCAATGTTGATGTCTCGAGGATTACTTTCATTGAAAAAGCTAGGTTATAAACGAGCAACTTTATGGGTGCTCACAGCTAATTTGGAAACTAGGAACTATTATGAGTCAAAAGGCTGGAGAGTTGAAGGAAAGACTAAAACCGAACCACGAAACGGTTTCAAGCTTCACGAAACGAGATATGCTATAGAGCTTTAGAAATTATATGTTAGTTGTGGATAATAACTAAAAAGATTTCTGACAACCTCCCTCACCCCACCCATTTTTATTGATATATCAATCCGAATTAGGCTAATAACAGCCATCATCATATGATATAATTAGACCAGTATGTACAATTGGTCTACCGACACCACCAGACTTAAAAAAGATCCTGATCAGTATAATATTTTTATGCTTGAACAGATGATTAACTTTGGATTAAACAATAAAAAATTACCACTTTCTTTACTAAAAAAATATTGGAGTAAACTAGATATTGATCGTAATAAAAAATTATATCTCAAAAAAATAGTGTGAACTCAATCCTAACAAAGCAACAAATATTAGCGCTCAAATTACTCGCTAAAACAAACTTAGCAAAAAAATTCTATTTTTCTGGTGGAACAGCTCTTGCTCATTACTACCTTCAACATCGAAAATCTGAAGATTTAGATTTTTTTAGCCAGGAAGAATTTGATTCCCAACCTATTATTGTTGCACTAAAATCACTCAAAAAAGATTTAAAATTTGTTTCTATTGATTTTCAAAATAGCTTTAATAGGAATCTGTTTTTTTTAAAATTTAGTAATAACTATATCATAAAACTAGAGTTTACATACTATCCATTTACACAAGTAGAAAAACCAAAAACTAAAGATGGTTTAATGATAGATAGTTCCATAGATATTGCCATAAATAAATTATTCACCATTGCTCAAAAACCAAGGGGGAGAGATTATTTTGATCTCTACTGTCTCATTCAAAAATATGGATATAAAATGGAAAACCTAAGGATGATGGCAAAACAAAAATTTGATTGGCATGTAGACCCTCTACAACTTGCTTCAAGATTTAATGAAATAGACAAACATTTAGATGATCCTATTATTATTAAAAAAGTAGATAAAAATGAATTAATAAAATTCTTTCAACAAGAAGCTATTAATTTCAAAAATGAAATTATTAGAAAATAAAAATGCAATTAACCAAGTTTATAATTACTAACCAGAGAGACAAAACTGATTCATAATTAAATTAATTTCTGTTAAACTAGAAACTATGAATATTACACAATTAAAGCAAAACAATTCTCAAATTAAAAATTTTGAAAATAAAGAATGGAAATTTTCTGATATCGAGCATTATGGAAAAGACAATAAATATTTTAAAAAATCATATAAATTTGCTGCTCAAGATGATAATGAAAATATAGTTGGCATTATTGAAGTCATAATCGAACCAAATGTTGCTTTATTAGAAGCAATATTAGTAGACCATCAGCTAAAAAGGCAAGGAATTGGCAAAAAACTAATTGAATATGCTGAAATGTTTGCAAAACAACAAAAATGTAGCAAAATTTATTTGGAAACAAATGAGGGGTGGGGAGCTGAGGAATTTTATAAAAAAATGGGATATGAAATAACTGGCAAACATAAAAATCATGTCTATGGGCAAACAGGCTTGATTTTTACTAAGTTCTTTTAAAGAAACCCATTATAATTTTTCCTGTACAACAATGTAAAATTTCTAAACATCTATAACCATGACTAAGCTGACATCAAACTTAATAATCTACCAAACCCCAGACAGCATCATCAAATTACAGGTGCTACTTAAAGACGAAACAGTCTGGCTTACACAAGAGCATATGCGTGTATTGTTTGATAAATCTAAAGCAACAATCAGTGAACACATAAAACATATTTTTGAAGAAAAAGAATTAGAAGAAAAATCAGTTGTTCGGAAATTCCGAACAACTGCAAGAGATGAAAAATCTTATGATACAAACCACTACAACCTAGACGTAATAATCTCAGTTGGCTATCGAGTAAAATCTCCGCAAGGAACACAGTTTCGACAATGGGCAACACAACGAATCCATGAATATATCGTCAAAGGATTTACTGCAGAACTAATAGTAAAACGAGTCGATAAAACCAAGCCATTTTTAGGACTTACAAATTTCAAAGGTGATTACATAACCACAAAAGATGTGCAAATTGCAAAAAACTATCTTTCGGAAGATGAACTAAAACAGTTGAATTTAATCGTGACTCTATATTTAGACTTTGCTGAATTACAAGCCACTAACGGCAGACTCATGAAAATGAGTGATTGGATAGAAAAGCTAGATATATTTCTACAAGCCAGTGAAAAAGAATTACTCTCTAATGCAGGAAATAGCAGTCATGAGGATGCAATAAAAAAAGCCAAAAAGGAATATAATACATACAGACAAAATGAAGATAAAAAGTATATTTCAGATTTTGATAAAGAAATGAAAAAATTAACAAAATCAAATAAATGATGCAATTAACTAAATTTAAAATTATTAACCAAAGAGATAAAACAAACTATAAAATCATGGAAGTTCCTTCAAACATGACTTTGTATAAATTTGCAGAAACCATTGTAAAATCTTTTGGATTTTATTTTGATCACTGTTTTGGATTCTATGACAATCTTGAAAACCCACTCAAATCTAAAGTAATTTTTGAACTCTTTACAGATCTTGAAGATGCTGAACACACTCCAAATGCAAAAGGTGTTAAACGTTTTTATTTTGTGAGTGATTTATTTGCAAATAATAAGAAGATGTTGTTTTTATTTGATTATGGGGATTCATGGTATTTTACTCTAGAATTATTAGATGATTCTGAAACCATTTTTAAAATACCAAAAAATTATTACAAAATTTACGAAGCACGCGGAGATGATCCAGAGCAATATCCGCCACTAGATGAATAGATATTATAAAAAGTTCTAACAACTTCCCGTACTCGACACATTATATCCAAAAAAAAAACAAATCCCTAATCCACACACACAAAAACAAGGTACACTAGTATTATATGAAAATTAGAAGCAAATCTCCTCATGACATGTTATTAAAGGGCATAAATCCAATTGTAAAATTCCTCATTCTTTCGGACATTCTTGTTGTTAGCTCCAACGGAATGATCGGTCCATTTTTTGCCCTGTTGGTTAGTGATTTTATCGTTGGTGCCAATGCGCTAGTTGTTAGTATTGCGATTGGTGCATATCTTATTAGTAGAAGTATTATACAAATTCCGATTGCTCAGCTAATAGACAAAATAAAAGGAGAAAAAGACGATTTCTACCTCATGATAATATTTTCATTAATCTCTTCTTTAATACCATTATTTTATCTTCTTATAAAAACACCACTACATTTATACTTAGTCCAGATTGTACTAGGTATAACAACGGCAATAACTTATCCATCATATATGGCGATCTTTACCAGGCATATCGATAAACACAAAGAAGGAACAGAATGGGGAATATACTACACTCTCACAGATGTAGGAAGTGCTGGCTTTGCAATTCTAGCTGGCTACTTAGTTGAATATCATGGATTTATAAATCTTATCTTATCCGTCGTGATAATTGGAGTTATCGGCTCCCTCTTTCTTGCTCCAATTAAATACTATTTGACAAAAAAGTAATAACCCATCCTCAAAAAATTGCTGCATTTCACTATTGTTTGATATAGTTTGCTTGACCTTTTGATTAGTTAATAAATGGTCGTAAAATTAATGTTATGAAAACAAATATTAAACTAAAATTAGCTGTATTACCAAGCATTTTTGTTACTTTAACATTCTTAATTAGTACTCCAGTAAACGCCAGTGGTGCTTGACGTAAAATCTATACCGACAAAGACTTCAATCCAAACAAGTTAATTATGTAAAATGACATAGCCTGAAACCCACCAGATAAATAAGAGACATATTGAGAGATTTTTGCATATTTTTTTAGTAGGGGAATAATCTTCTCAAATCCTGCTGCCACAATCAAAAATGGCAAGCCCAAACCAACCCCATAGGCGACCAACAACATAGTTCCTTTGAACACAGATCTGACTTGTGCTGACCAAAACAAAATTACTGCCAACACCGGACCAATACAAGGAGTCCAACCAAAGCCAAATATTTTTCGAAGATTAAACTTTCTTTCTTGAGAAAATAGCCTATGTTTGAAAACTCCCAGTATAAATAACCCTTCTGTTTTTCTGAACATCATTGGAATTTAGAGCTACTCCCAATAGATACGCCAAATGATGCTCAAACTATCAATTGTAGTACCTAAATAATATATTGTCACTTGAAGTAAAAAATGTTTTATCTTATGCTAATAATAGATAGGAAAGACACATGTACATCAAAAAAATCACCGCTCAAGAAATTCTAGCCTCCGGAGGTTATCCAACTGTCGAGGTAGAAGTTGAACTTGAATCAGGAGTAAAAGGTAGGGCATCCGTTCCATATGGAGCCTCTGCAGGTAGTCATGAAGCAACTGTTTTAAACGATGGCGATACCACTAGATACAACGGTAAAGGAGTCCTAAAAGCAATTAACAACGTTATGAATGAAATTGCTCCCCGGCTCATTGGAGTAAACGCTAATGATCAACGCTCAATTGATCAACTAATGATTAACCTTGACGGAACGCCCAATAAAGAAAAACTTGGTGGTAACGCAATTCTGGCAGTTTCTTTGGCCGTTGCCTATGCAGCTGCAAATGAGAAAAAAATTCCACTTTTTAGACATATCGCAGAAACCTTCCAAACTGGTTTGGATTTTTCCGCCAGCCCTGACTCTGATTCCAGCCCTGACTCTGATTCCAACCCTGACTCTAACTCCAACTACGACATACTAAAACTTCCTAGCCCAATGGTGGTGGTTATTGAAGGTGGCAAACACGCAGATGACAGTACCGACCTGCAAGAATACTGCATCTCGGCAATTGGCGATGAACCAGTAAAAGAAAAAGTTCGTAAATCAATAGAAAGCTATCATGCTCTTAAAGCTATTTTAAAAGCAAACAATCTTTCTACTAATGTTGGAAATGAGGGAGCGTTTGCACCTAATGGCTTGCCTTCAAATGAAGCACCTCTTGACTACATAGTACAAGCAATTCAAAAAGCTGGCTATAAACCTGGAGTTGATTTGGGAATTTCCATCGATGCCGCAGCTAGTGAGTTCTACAAAGATGGAAAATACAATTTATCAATCGAAAACAAATCCCTAACTTCACAAGAATTAATTGAGTACTACAAAAATTGGCTTGGAAAATATCCAATTGTCACAATCGAAGATATGTTAGACGAGGACGATTGGGAAAACTGGCCAGCAATGACGGCCGTCGCCAGAGAACATGATATTGAAAACATCGGTGACGACCTAACAGTCACAAACATCGAGCGTCTTCAAAAAGCTATTGATCTAAAGGCTATTTCTGCAATCCTAATTAAACTAAACCAGATTGGCACTCTAACAGAAACTGTTGACTGTTGTATGCTAGCAAAAAGCCATGACATGATGACTGTTGTTTCGCACAGGGGTGGGGGAGAAACAAATAATACAGCCATGGTTGATCTAGCTGTCGCTGTTGGCTCAAGATTTATAAAAGTTGGCCCAACCAGGGGGGAAAGAGTTAGTAAATATAACCGCTTGATGGAGATCGAACGAAGTTTGGCATAAATTTGCTATACTAAACCTTATCTATGATGCCTGTAATTTTTAGCTTTAGTGCTGGATTAGTTGTAATGCTGATTTCAGCAAAAATTTTTCTAGATCTTATCACTGAGTTTTCGGCTAAGTGGAGATTTTCACCATTATTTATTTCTCTGGTAATAGTTGCCTTGGGTACCAACTTACCTGAACTAACAGTTACGATTGCAGCACTTGGACATGGGGACCCAGGACTAGCTATGGGAAATGTTGTTGGAAGTAGTATTGCTAATATTACAATGGTTTTGGGAGCAATAACATTGTTTGGCAATGTGAGAATTGGCACTACAAAAACTCCCAAAAATGCTTTTCTATTATTATTGGTCACAGTTTTATTTTCAGTACTCGCGCTTTCTTCAGTAGCAATAATTTATAAAGTTATATTATTATCTGCAGCTGTTTTCGTATCAATGTCATATGAATATATTCTTGCTCTAAATGGGAGACTACATGAGGATAGAAAACTACTAAAACTGATCGCAAAGTTAAGTAATAAAAAAAGAAAATTTCCAAAAATAGTTTATATAATTTTATTTTTAGGAAGTTTAACTGGATTAAGCATTGGAGGAAATATCACTGTAAATTCTGTGACAGATTTATCACACATTTTGCATTTATCAACTACAGTTTTGGGGCTAACACTGACAGCAATTGCAACATCTCTCCCAGAATTATTAATGTCAATAATTGCTTCAAATAAAAAGGATAGTAAGATTGTTTTGGGAACATTAATTGGCAGTAATATTTTTAATTTGACACTTTTTCCAGCAATTATTCTTACATCAACCGTAGGATTTCAAATTAAAAAGTTTATCTCAATAAAAGAAATCTTCTTTTTATTGCTGTCAACTCTTGTCTTTTACTTAATTATAAAAAAACGTAATGGTGAAACAATTTCCAAAGATATAAGCGTTTTACTTATCACAATTTTTGCAGTTTACTCAGTTTTTATTTTTTATTTGTAAAAGATTCTTGGAAAATTTTCTGATCTTCTAATTCTAGGCTCTCGAAACGAATGAAAAAGTTTCGGTGTCGATAACAACAGTTTCGCCTTCTTTAATAAAAATTGGGGCTAGAACAATAAGTCCAGTCTCCAACTTAATTTCTTTTTTGGCAGTACCCATTGTATTGCCAGCAACAGCTTCTTCGGCATACACCACTTTTAGATTAATTTTTTGAGGAAAAATTACACCAATTGGCTGATCATCATATGTCATAATGTAAACCTTGGCCTCGGGAATTAATAGTTGAGCTTTATCGCCAACCAATTTTTGAGGAACTTCAACTTGATCGTAAGTATCAGGATTCATGAAAACAAGATCAGTTCCGTCCGAATATAGATACTGCATCTGTACTGATGAAATTTCAATCTCTTCAACTGACTCGGTTGATTTATGAGTAAATTCTACAACCTTGCCAGTTTTCAAGTTTTTGAACTTAGCACGCATAAAAGCAGATCCTTTTCCAGGACTCATAAAATCTGTTTTAGTGACTAGCGCTGGCTCATTCTTAAAAAGAATATACATTCCTTTTCTAATACTGCCTGCTTTAATGATCATATTGGGGATTATAACATTTTATTTGAAAACGTCAGGAAGCTAATAATCAAAAACATCTTCCACTGGGAAAAACAAAGTTTCTTTTATTGAACCTGCATCTGCAAATAACATTACTAAACGATCTACTCCAACGGCTATACCTCCTGTTTGTGGCATACCCAATTCTAGTGCTTCTATAGAATCCTTATCCATTTTGTACTCAGTTTTTCCAAGTTTTTTTCTTAAATTTAGATCGTCAATCATTCTTGCTTCTTGCTCACCAGCATCTGTTAATTCTGAAAATGCATTTCCTAACTCAATTCCGCCAATATAAAACTCAAATCTTTCTGCGAACCTTGGGTCACTATTTTTCTTTTTTGAAAGCGCAGCTTGATAAGCAGGGTAGTCATATAAAATTGTTGGTTTAGTTTTACCTGTCGATTCTGCTGCCCCTGTGTTTTTTTTGCTTGTATTCATTTCTTCCGCCATCTCTTTTTTACCCAAAAATGGCTCAATTTCGTTTAATAAAATTTGATTGTAAGCTTGCTCCCAAGTCATTTGATCATCAACTTCATATCCTTTTTCTTTTGCAATCCATACAAGTTTTTCTGAATCAAGCATTTCTTCTATCGACATTCCTGCATATTTTTTAAATGCCTCACTCACTGAAATTCTTTCCCACGGTGTTGATAAATCGTACTCAATTCCTTGATAAATTAAAGTGTTTTTTCCATCTTCATTTAAACCCAACTCATTTAAAATAAACAAAAATAAATTTTCACAATCTTTCATTATGTCCAAATAATCTGCTTTAACTCTATACCATTCTAGAATTGTGAACTCTGGATTATGGAAAGAACTTAGCCCCTCACCATTTCTAAAACTTTTACAAATTTGAAAAATATTCCCTAGTCCTGCTGATAATAGTTTTTTCATTGACAACTCAGGACTTGTAAGTAAATATGATTTTTTATTATCATACCCTGGAGTTACTAACTCGGACTCAAAAACTTCCAAATAAGGTTCAGTGCCTGGACTTTGTACTAATAATGGAGTCTCCACTTCACGAAAGCCTGCATTCTTAAAAAATTTTCTAACAGCATCCATAACTTTTTCACGAATTAAAAATTTGCCAGCCAACAATTGATTCTCCAAACCACTCTCTCTAATTTTTTTCCAGTTCTTCATAAGAAATTATTTTCTGATTAAATCAATATAACCATCCTCAATCAAACAATAACTTCTTTGTTTTTTCTGAAGTGGACCCAAAATAATAAAATTTTCTGAAATATTGATAACTGGCATATGACAATGCCCGAAAATAAAATATTGTCCATCTTTTTTATCTTTATCCGAGAAATCTTTAAATATCGCTAATTTTTTTAGATTTATTTTATAATCAAAAATATTAAAGAGTTTTGCAAAGACTACGATTTTATTAGTTAAAAAAATAAAAATTTTATACAAAAAACGAACAAACATCGGATTCCTAAAAAATAAAATATTGTCGTAGGTTGGTGAGATTAAATGTCCATGAGTTACATAGAAATCTCTACTTCCAGATTTGAATTCATAATCTTCAGACTGTTCTACAGAAAATAAATCATGTTTCCCATGCATAAACTTTTTTTTATCATGATTACCAAAAATATAAACAGCATTTTTGGCTTTTAACAATGGGAATAATTGACTCCAAGGCGATTTTATAAATCTTCTATAAGTAGTTAAATACCCATCCCAAAAATCGCCGTTGATAATGACTTGATCAGCATCTTTTATAAGGTTTGAGATATAATCAAATAACTCCTGATCAAATCTATGAGTTAAGTGAGAATCTGAAAAAATAAGAGTCTTCATAAGCAATAATTATAACTTACAAAAGAAGAAATTGAATGAACAATAAATCTATAAAATTACAAGCATTTATGTCTCATGCGGGAGTTGCTTCAAGAAGAGCTTGCGAAAAATTAATTGAAGACAAAAAAGTAGTTGTCAATGATAGACTAGCGCATATTGGTCAAAGAGTTGACGGCACACAAGATGTAATTGTTGTAAATGGTAAAACCATAAAAACTCAAGAAAGATTTAGATATTTTTTAGTAAACAAACCAATTGGTTATGTTTCAACTACAAGTGATGAATTAAACAGAAGAACTGTATCACAACTAATTCCGCGAGATATTAAGGAAAGACTTTACCCAGTTGGCAGATTAGATGTTGAAAGCGAAGGACTGTTATTGCTTACCAATGACGGAGATCTTGCTCAAAAATTAACTCACCCAAGCCATAAAGTGAAAAAAACTTATCATGTCGTTGTCAAAGGCACACCTACCTTCAAAGCCCTTAATCATTTAAGAAATGGCGTCAAACTTAAAGATGGTTTTACCAAAAAAGCAAATGTAGATGTACTTTTAAAGGAAGAGGGGAAAACTTCTCTTGAAATTACAATATCAGAAGGTAGAAATCGTCAAATTAGAAGAATGCTTGAAAGAGTAGGCTACGACACCGTTCAGCTTATTCGCATTGCAATGGGGCCTCTTGATTTAGAAATGATTAAAGAAGGAAATTTTGTGGAACTAGATGATAAACAAATTGCTGAATTAAAGAAAATTGTCTAACGATAATTATTATTTTGAGCAATTTTTTCAATGGTTGGCTGATTTCTTTCATGTAAATTAATCACACACAACAGATTTTAACACGATTTTGAGCGGGTGAACGGAATCGAACCGTCATCTACTGCTTGGAAGGCAATCATACTAACCGTTGTACTACACCCGCACTTATTAAACTAATTGCTGAATTATTATTAAACTCAACTGGCTAGACCACTATTTTACTTCTCTTTATATCAATAATCAAAAGCTATTTTATATTATAAATTAGCTTTTTTAAGTGCTCCTTTCATATAATATGAGAGCAAAAATCCTACAAACAAGAAAGAACTAGCCCAAGGAAAAATTAATTTGATACTAAATTGAGAAATAAATCCAGCACTAACTGGACCCAAAACTTGACCTAATGATGCATACGACTGATTGATTCCTAATGCCACTCCCTGATCTTCTTCATTAACGCTTTTCGATATTAAGCTTGTTAAAACTGGATGAATTAATGAATACATTGCTACATAAATAAATATCAAAATTATAAAAACTTTTAAACTTGGAAATAATGGAATTAAAAGCATCGAAATCGAAGATACTAAGAGAGAAAATTTGATAATTTTTCGATTACTTTTAACTCTGTCTATCACGAACTGGAGACCAATTGATCTAACAAAAACCACTACTAGTCCTATGAATGTAAAAATAATTCCAATTGTCTGTGAATTTAGTTTTAATTCATCAACAGTATATGTTTGGAAAGCTATCATTACTGCATGATGCGCAAAATACGAAATAAATGTTAATAATAAAACAGAACCAATCGTAGGACTTAATAAAGCTAATGCTATAGCTTTAAAATTAAATAATGGTTCAGACTTTTGTTTTGAAACTGTTTTGTCGGCTAGAGTTTCTTTCAGAATTATTGCTCCTAAAATTGTTGCTAAAAATGCTAAAAATGATGCAAACCAAAATGGGGCAGTAAGACTAATGTTACTCATAAATCCGCCTAGAGCTGGACCAATTAAAAATCCCAATCCAGACATTGCTCCTAAAATTCCAAAGCCTTTAACCCTATCTTTACCTTCGGTCGTATCTGCAATCATTGCTTGTGCCACAGAAATATTTCCTCCAGTAATACCATCTAAACTTCTAGCTAAAAATAAGACAAATGCCGTTTGAGCTGAAGCAAATAATGCCAAAGAAAGAAACGAACCAAAAATACTCATTAAAAGTAAAGGTTTCCTGCCAAATCTATCTGCTAGTCTGCCAATTATTGGAGTAGATAAAAATTGAAAAAATGCATATGAGGCAAACAGCAAACCTAACCCTAAGGGATTGATACCAAATTTGGAAGAATATGGATACAGCAAGGGAATAATTATTCCAGAACTCATTGCATTTATTAGCATAATAAATGCCAAGATCATTAGTGAACCATTACGCTTTTTGCCTCTAAACATAGAACACATTATACC
>JAHIVL010000049.1 GCA_018816485.1 Patescibacteria group bacterium
AAAGGAAATACTAGAATTTCAAGAAAAATTTAGAGCAGTAATTTATGCCGAAACTAAAACACTATGCGGATAATTCCGACCAAGAAAGATTTAAAAAAGCTTACAGGTCTTTAAGACATAACTTTAAATATACCCTTACCCATTTTGATCATCCTGGGATGATGAGAGATAACAATATAATTGAGTGTTTTAATGGAATTATTAAACCAAGACTTAAGTTAATGAAAGGTTTTAAAAAATATGAAAATATGGATCGATACTTAAAATTATTTATTCTTAACTACAGATTCCACAAGCTTAAAGAGAGTAGATTTGAAGAACGAAGAGGTCTTTGTCCACTTGAATGTGCCGAAGTTGTTTTACCAGAAATCAACAACTTTTTGACCTTTTTGAGAGATTCACTAAAACTTGATTATACTAGCTCTAGCCCGTGATTTGGTTACCAGCGCCTTATCTTTAATAACACCCCCTGGGCTATAAAACTCATAGATCAACTGTGACATGACGACCTTTCAGAAAAACAAAAATCAAATAGGATATATTTTATCTAAATCGTTTAAGTGAGTTATTATTCTAGCAGACTTATGTCAAAATAGCAAAAGTTATGAGACTATGCCACCTCCTAAGCAAATTATTTCATTGTTAGTTTTTTTATACTCTCCAGGGCATAAGTACCCTCTAGGGCATAAATAAAAAACAGCAGACTGACCCTCAGCAATTCCTTGAATTGGTTTTTGGAGTTTCACTTGATAAGAGTTTTCGTCCTCAGCAGCTTTACTATCTGTTTTATTTAGCTCACATTTAAGAAGTTCACCGGTATGCCTGATTCTAACAAGAAGATTGTTTTTTTTGTCAGGGTTTTTATTTTCTGCAAGCTCTCTATTTTCTTTCGCAATCCAATGCTCATCACGAATTTTAAACTCATTGCTTAGAGTTTCGCCACCAAATCCAACAATTAACTGATTCTTTTCTGCCAATTTTTTAATTACATAAAATGGAGGAATGTTCTCTTTGTTGATAATAGTACCGTCATCTTGTTTTATAACAACTTTTTTATTTATTTGAAAACCACTTCTCTGCCCTATGGTGTAAAACCACAAGCCTTTATGAGTGCCAATTATATTTCCAGCACTATCAACAACATTTCCTGGATTTTCCCCTAGTCTTTCTTTTAAAAATTCGTGAACATTTATGTCGCCAATAAAACAAATCCCCACAGAGTCTTTTTTATTTGAAACATGCAATCCCCGTTTTTCAGCTTCCGCTCTTACTTCAGTTTTATTTAAATCTTGAAGAGGGAAAAGTGTGTGAGAGATTTGGTCTTGATTCATTAAATACAGAAAGTATGTTTGATCTTTGTGTGTGTCTTTGGGAATGCAAAGTTGTTTTTTTGCAATTTTTGCATAATGCCCAGTCGCAACAAAATCAAACCCTTCATCCATAGCCCAATCATAAAATAAACCAAACTTAATTTCTTTATTGCACATCACGTCTGGATTTGGAGTTAGTCCTTTTTCATATTCTTTAAAAAAGTATTTCACGACGTTTTCTTTATATTCCTTTTTAAAGTCCAAAACTTTAAAAGGAATTCTGAGTTTAAGAGCAATTTGGAGCGCATCTTTACGATCTTCATCAATTCCACAGCCCGGAGTTTCCCAGCACTCTAAATATACGCCAGTAACATCGTAACCTTGCTCGACTAGTAAGTGGGCACAAAGTGAGGAATCAACACCTCCGCTCATGCCTAAAGCAACTTTCATAAGAGATGATATTGTATCATTTTTAGAAATTACAACTATAATACTCGTCACATTATAAATATATAATTAAATATGCAAAAAGTAGTTCTCTTACTTGGAAAAGGTTTGCTTCAAAAGTTTGAAAAACATATCCTTAAGATCAACCCAGCTTTAACGGCAGTAGAGTGTGGTTTTAACTTAGAAATACCAGAAAACTATTTTCAAAATTATTTGAATATTCCTAAAGGTGAAGAGCTAAAATCAATTATTGAGTTCTGCAAAGATATGGAAGTTATTGGGGTAATTAATCGTAAAGATTATTATGAAAAGCTTCACGGAGAATTGGTTGATCATTTTCAAATTCCTGGACCGTCATTTCATGCTGTGGATCAAGTAAGTAACAAGGCTAACTTACATCAACTTATGGAAGATATAAATTTGAATCTTTTTAGACCTAGAACTATTACTTGTCAACTCGCCGAAGTGCAATCTTTATTAAAGAGTGTTCAGTTTCCTGTAATGATTAAGCCATTTGCTGGCGCTCATAGTAGAGGTGTCCACAAGTTGGAGCAAGCTAGCGATTTTGATGAAGTTTACCCTCGTCTTTATGAGCATTTTAAAAATGAGTATGCGATTGATCAGCTAGATAGAGAAGATAGAACTGTTTTAATTGAAGAATTTTTAATAGGGAAAATGGTTGTCCCAATTTGTTATATTGATAGTAAATACAAGGTTCACTTTATTTCTTTACTTAAAGTGGTAAGAGCCGTTGATGTTGGTCAGGATCATTATCAACTTATTTATCGCACTACTCCCTCTAATGTCAGAGAAAATATTCAACAAAAAATGCGTTTTGTTTTACAGAAAATAGCTAAAGCAAGTAGGCTTAAGGAAACTTTTTTGGATCCAGAGTTTTTTGTTTATAAAGATAATATTTATTTAATTGAAATTAATGTCAGAATGGGTGGGTTTAGACAAGAGTTAGCTATGCCTGCTTTTGATATTGACTTAGAAAAAATGATTACTCAATTAGCTCTTCGACAAGAAGTGGATGATCAGTTTAATGCTGTTGGAAGTGCTACCGCTTGTGAGATTTGGGAGCCAAAATCTGGAATCATAAAAAAGCTAAAACTTCCAAAGAGCAAGCACATTACTTGGAGCAAGCTTAATCTTCAAGAAGGTGATTTTTACGAAGCTCCACCTGAAGGCAATCATTCTTTGGGGAGTTTTTATGTTAGTGCTCCGGAGAAGTCCTTGAGTCTAGCAAGAGCGGTGCGCAACAAAATGATTATCGAATTTGAAGACGATGATTCTAGTTCTTACAATTAATTTTTGAGTATGATCCTTCTCGAGTGAGGTCCTTCTGCTCAAATCCATTAAATTCTCCTATTTTGTTCATATCATTAGCATATTTTTTTCTATCAAGTGTAAAAAAACTTGGAAGTTTTGGGGTGAAGTTTGGATTTAATTCTGCACTCAGGTCAGCATCTTCTTTAGCCATTTTTCCAAAATACAGATTTGTAATATCAAAATTATGATCTTTCAACCAATTCCAAGTTTCCACCATGCCTTCAAAATAGACTAGATCTTTGGTAAAACCACCGGGCTTACTTGTATCTGTTAATCCTCTTTTTTGTCTTAACGTAACCATCCATCTTCTTTGTGGATCTTGAATGTATTTTCCAAGCATTTTCCATGTTTCTGCAAACGAAGATTTTTGTGCATAACTGACTGCAAAATGTCTTATCGCCGAGATGAAAGCACTTTTATAAGTGTGTGGAATTAAAGAATGTAAAGAGGCTAATCCCTCTTCTGTATTTAAGTAATTTGAAAATCTGAACTTTTTTTTACGTTTGAACCACGGTTGCTGTTTATAATTAATATTTCTTAGAGCATGGGTGCCAATTTCATGGTACATCGTTCCGATCAGTCCTTCTTTTCTAAAATCTACTGGCAGTCTAAGTTTTAATGTTTCGTTATTAATACTTGCTCTAGATACAAAAGATGAAGACCATGTAACATTGAATTTTTTATGAAGTTGATGCATGTGAAGAAAAGTTTTTATTGCTTTATCTACATATGATTGTGAAACTAATGGACCCTCCATCATGAAAAGATCATCTTCATTTCTGCCAAAATATGTTTTTTCAAGAATGTGTTTTGATAATTCTGAATATTGCTCATTAGGTAATCCATGCTCACTTAGTTTTTGTTGAGAAATCTCTTTTTCAAAAATGAATTGAGGATTGTAGGTATTATCGTTGAAGAACTTTTCTTTTTCTTCATTCAAGTTTGTTGGAATCAAATCAGTAATTAAACTCATTAGAGGTTTTGTCCTTGATTTCTATCTTTCTCAATATCTCCAACTAAGAATCCTTGCAAATCCATTCTTCCTAGTTCAATTTTATGTTTACTCTTATTTAATTTTTTGATAACAACCATTGCAGTTTTTTGCTTTTTATTTTTGAGTTTGAATTTAACTTCAACGACGGGAACTTTTCCTTCAATACTTTCTTGTTGTCTCCATAGAAGATCGTCAATATCTAGTATTCCTAGCTGTTGAGCATATTTTTCACTTATAGCGGATCTATATCTAGATGTGTTTACAAGAGCGTTAGTTAAATGTCCTTTATTGTTATCATCAAAAATTGTAATTTCTGGTTTTGTTGGAATTACTTGAATTCCTTTTTCAATGTTTGCAGTGACAGTGAGATTGTGGGCAAAAAGCGCTTGAGAAATTTTTACTCCATGTTTGGCGTCTCTAATTTCCAAACCTTCTACACGCTCGAGTCTTTTTTTAAGTCCTGCTTTATTACATAGTTGAATTGAAAGCCCGGGGTAACCATTTAGTTCGACAATCATTGGACCTTTGTCTGGATGAATAAATAGATCTGCGCCCATAAATACATAGCCCGCAGCCTCTGATGCTTTGACAGCTGTTTCGAGAATACTATTCCATTCAGGAATTTGGATTCCAGAAACGTTCTTTTTTGTCCCAGGAAATTTTGAAATTATGCCCGATTTTCCATTTACACCAAAGGTGGTAGTTCCAGTTGCCATGTCTATTCCCAAGCCCAATGCTCCTTGATCGAGGTTTGCTTTGCCCTTTGATTCTTTGGTTGGAATTCTAGTCATAGCCATTACTGGAACGCTATTAAAAACTATTACTCTAATGTCTGGAGTGCCTTTGAATGAATATTTTATAAGATCTGGATGTGTAGAAATCATTTCTTCTACAATTGCTCTATGTGTACTACCCCAGGTGCTGAACTCACCATCTAAAATATTGCCAATGTGCAGATTCAACTCGGTGTCTGTGATAATTACTCCATCAGAAGTTTGCCATTCAAGTTTATCTGGGTTTTTACTTATAATAACTAGAATTCCTTTTCCAGCACTTCCACTTGCTGGTTTTATTACGAATGGAACTGGAATTGTTTCCCAATTAATATTATCTAGATCACTTAGAGTTTCGAAAGTGTGAAAAACAGCAGCAGTTAGAATTTTGTATTTTCTTAGAAGTTCTTTTGTTTTTAGTTTAGAAAATCCATATTTTTTTGCAGAATAAGGATTTTTTTTGGTGTACTTATATCTTGCATTCATGCCTAAGATATGAGCAGGTTTAATTGCCATAATCAAATTCCTATTCTTCTTCAATTAGTGATCTGAATCTCAGACGTTCACTTACTCTTAAACCTGTAAATTTTCCGATAAGAATATTAATTAATCCAGGTGCCAATAGCAATAGTTCTGGTTCTGAAAGGGCTAGTTTTTGTAATGGTTCGAATTTCAGTAAGAATCCTGAGAAAACAGCTAGTCCAATTGTTTCAATTGTTAGTGCTAAGGCCTCGCTTTGCTTTGTTTTTGCCTGAGCGTCTAAGAAATTTTCTGCTAAAAGAACTAAGATTAATATTGGAAAAATATTTACACTTAAAAGCGTTACTAGTTTAATAAAAGGTGCTAACATTAGTACAATAAAAATTCCCAAGGAGACCATCCAAAGCATAAGAGAAGTTCTTGGCAAGTATGACAGCTTAGCTCTACCAAGAATTTTTCTCGAAACCACAGCTGTTAAGGCGATCACTAAGAAAATTATTAGCCCTTCAATAACACCTGTGGATACAAGAGCAACTGAGAGAACAGCTGGAATATAAATTCCAAAGCCTCTAAGTCCGATAATGTGTCTTGATGCCGCAATCAAAGATGCGATTAAAGGAAATAGGATGATAAGAACAATAACGTTAACTTGCAATCCATTGGAAACTGCTGTTCTAATTGCGTGTTGGATGAAATTATTCCAGCTCAAACTTTCTGGTGGATTCTCATCCATGTATGTTTCCAGTTTTGTTTTCTGTTTACCACTAGTCTCGGTAATATCTTGATCTTTTTTTTCTTGGATTTTTTCTACGACTTCTGCCGATGGTGATGCTAATTTTGAAGAATCAGTTGCCGTTGCTTCAGTTGTTGCTTCTATTGCTGAGTCAGTGGCTCCAAGCACAGCTTCGATGTTGGTATTTATTTCTGCATTTTGTAGTGTGGCTGCTTGGACTGAACTAGGAAAAAAAGACTTTGATCCTAGGGCAAAACCAAATAAAATTAAGAAAGTTAAATAAAGTATTTTTTTCATATAGTATTATAACATTTTGGAGCTGTAAATAGACCCTAGAGCTTAGGTCTCAGAGTTTAAAGTAGCTTTTTTAATAATGAGTGTATAAAGCCAATTAAAAATGAAACAAAAATGAGTGACCAAAACTGATTAAATTTAGTGCCATAAATAATCATGTTTTGAATGTGAAATCCTGGAACCAAATATGTGCTTAACCAAAGTAAAAAAATATTTATTATTCCAGAGAATAACCCCAAAGTAACTACATTAACAGGTAAAAATAAAATTTTTAGAACAGGTCTTACCAAAGAATAAAGAATTGTTAAAACTATACTTGCAATAATTAGAGTTACAAAGCTACTAAATCCGACTGTTGGTAGCGCCCAAGCCAAGATTGCCAATGTAACTCCTGTGGTTAAAATTGATTTGAACATTAATTAATTATAGCAGATGTTATTTTATTCAAACATCCCCTTAAGTCTTCTTCTTTTGTGTTGATGTTGGGCAAACCGATGCGATTCATCTCTAATTTGTTGAATTAGTTTCAGGGATGGGTGGTTGGGGTCAAGTTTTACTATGTGATATTCGAGGTTTTTTGTAGAATGCTCATTGTTGTTACTGGCGCAGACGCCGATATCATCTCTATTGTTGCCACCATAATAGTCAATCTTATTTTCAGATCTGCCCCACTTCCCCCAATCAATTTTTGGCAAAATTAATCTATCTGGATTTTTAGCAATTCCAATTACGGGATTATTCCAATTCCAAGCCTGCAATGTTGATCTAACTTGTCCTTTTCCACCATCGACAACAACTAAGTTTGGTATATTCCACTCCCGGTGGTTTTGCCTGCGTGCTATGGCCTCTTTCATCATTTGGTAGTCATTCGGCGTATTCAAACCTCTAATATTAAATAACCGATATTGAGATTTATCTGGTTCGCCATTTATAAAAACGACCATCGAAACTGCTGGGTTTGTGCCTTGAGTATTACTAACGTCATATCCTTCAATACGAGCGAGCGGAAATTGTTTCGGTAATCCAAGAAATTCAGAAAGTATTTTTTGCAAATAAATAACTCCGTCTTCGCTAACTTTATTTTTCAAAGCATGAGAAGTTAACTCTGGCTTCAACCGGTGAGTTCTTCTTGTTACAAAATCAATCATTTCTAACTGATCTCGAATTATTGTTGCTTCCTCAAATTTCTCTTGTTTAGCTTTTTCAGCCATTTTAAGTTTCAAGTTTTTTGAGACAGTTTGTTTTTGTCCTTTCAAAAATAAAATTAGTTGCCTAATGTTGTCACCATATTTTTTTTCAGAAATTTTTCCTATACATGCACCAGGACACAAATCTATATGGTAGTAAAAACAGGGTTTGTTTTCATTGCTGTCGATGTGATTAACTTTGGTAGCACCGCTGGCATGGTTGCCACCGCTGGCATGGTTGCCACCGCTGGCATGGTTGCCACCGCTTTTATTACACCATGGAAAAATTTTTCTGGCGATTTTCAATACTTCTTGAGTTTTGTATGCGCTAGAAAAAGGTCCTAAAATTGTTCCTTTTGAATCAATGCTTTTTGAGTCAAAAATAAATTGTTTTTTTCTTAGTCTGATAACTCTTGGAAATTTATCGTTGGTAATATTTATATATAAAGGACTTTTATCATCTTTGAGTAAAATATTGAATTGAGGTTGATAAGTTCTAATTAATTCTGCTTCCACCAGTAAGGCTTCAAGTTCGCTTTCCAAACTCACGAATTTTACTTTAACAGCAGTTGAAACCATTAATTTGATTCTGCTCGATAGTTGAGTGAAGTTAGTGTAAGATCTGAGTCTGTTTTTGAGCTTCTTGGCTTTGCCTACGTAAAGCACTTTCTCGTCTTTGTCTAAGAACCAGTACACTCCCGGTAACAAGGGCGATGACAACAATACCGATTCCCAAATAAATAATTGTTTGAGTGTTTTGGATTTGCTTGATGATTTTTGGTCCGGCTTTAATGGTTTGAGTGCTTGATTCATACAATAAAGTATTTGTTTTCAAATCTAAATAATTGATATTTATAGATTCATCTTTTGGTATAGAGATGTTTTCTGTGAAAAAAGTTACATCAAAATTTAATGTTTGAAATGGCAACAGTGTTTCTATTCTAGGTTTTTTGTTAAACACAACACCTACCTCACTGTTTACAGATGTTACATTTGTTTCTATATCATACCATGCTTGACCAGTGTCATTTATAATTTGCATTTCATACATACCTGGAATTGGAATAAAGAAAAACTTTTTTTGTACCATTCTTGTTGAAATTTGAGGACTAATATTTGGAAATTTTTCTCCAATGCTAACTTCTACGTCTTTTGTATCCTCACTTTTAATTTTATATGCACCAGCTGGATATGGAAGCGAACTAGATATGCCGTTAATCGAAAAAACAATATGATTGAGATCAAATTGTTTAAAATAATCTATGCCACCAGTTGTGTCTCCCCAGGTTGGATCAATTTGAATCCACAAATTTTTCTCGAATGAGTAATATTCAGGCCAAGAATGAAGAATATCACCTTCAAAACTCAGAGGACGTAATACCGAGTTTTCTGTGTAAGCATATCCAATTAATCTCCTTGCAGGAATTTTATTAGCACGAGCTATAGTTATAAATGCGTCTGTAAATTCTTGACAAACAGCAGAATATGGATGATTAAATGCCTCGATGGCTCCAAGCCTTGAAATATTTTTAAGAGTAAGTTCTTCTCTTGAGTATTCAAGTGATTGAACTACAAAATCATATATTTCTCTTGGAGTCGTATAGGCTTGAGTTTTGTCAATAATAAAAGGATCATCACTTTCCCAATACTTCAAATTTTTTATATGACCTTTTGTAGGGTTTGAAAATGGAATATTTAAGTTAGGATCCAAGGTTACTTTTGCTTCGGCGGTAAGATGAATGACTATTGCTGTGTTTGCAGGGATTCTATAGGTTGCAATCCAGTTACCATCTAGATCTTTTTTCATTTCATTTGGAAGCGGATCAAGCGCGTGATAATGCATTTTTTGAAAAGGGGTATCGGGTGGTAAGGAAATTTGGGTTAGGGCTGGAGAGTTAGTGGGATTTTCTAAACTGTATCTTAGTGTCATTTTATAGACTTGCTCTTGGCCATAAATTGCAGAAATTGATTCGCCACTTGGTCTATCAAAAGTTGAGATAACATTAGTTTGTTTAAAATCTGTAGTTTTTGGTTCGGGTGTAATCCTAACAGGAAGCGAAAAATATGCAGGAGTAATGAGAGTAGTTTTATTGGTGTAGAAACTGTTTGAATCTCCAAGTTTTGGAATGTGAACTTCTAGTACTCTGCCAGCAATAGTTGCTAGATCATGATTCTGATATTCGATATAAAAATCTCTTGATTTTCCTTGACCAACTGCTTGATCCTCGAAGGTAATGCCAATGCTAGTGCCAAGACCATCATTGGTTTGATTCGATGGTATTTTATTCCCATTTCGATCTTTGACAGCGATATTGCTAAGACCAGAATAGCTAGTTTTTAGAGCATATTGCTTGAGGTAGACTGTCGGAGTGTTGTTGATAATTTTTATGTGATGAGAAACTTGAGTTACTCCGTCGGAACCAACGGTGTAGACGGATTCGATGGTGTTGTTGAAGTCTTGGGTAGTATCTTGAGCAATAACCGTGGCAATTGATTGAGTTGACGCAAAAAAAGCTAGGCAGTAGATTGTGAAGACTAGCAATTTTAGTTTTTGCATATCTTTTCTATTATTAAGGATGCGGGCTTACTATTCTAGTGTTGAATGTGGGTTAGTTTAATCCACTCAGCTCAAGCTCTTTTTTTAAATATTCACCAGTAATAGAATTCTTATTATTAGCAATATTATGAGGAGTTCCAACAGCAATTATTTCGCCTCCTCCTTCTCCACCTTCAGGGCCCAAATCAATGATCCAATCAGAGTTTTTAATCACATCTAAATTGTGTTCAATCAAAATCACTGTATTATTTTGTTCAACCAACTGGCTCAAAACTTCCAGTAATTTTTTAACATCTTCAAAATGAAGCCCGGTGGTAGGTTCATCCAGCAAGTAAACAACATGATCTAGAGTTTTACTAGAAAGTTCTTTTGCCAACTTGACTCTTTGTGCTTCTCCTCCACTGAGGGTTGGAGCAGGTTGGCCTAGTTTAATATATCCAAGCCCGACATCCTGCAAAGTTTGTATTTTTTTAGTAATAGTGCCCTGAGTTTTAAAGAAATCAGCGGCTTCATCTATTGTCATATCTAGCACTTCAGAAATATTTTTATGTTTGTAGGTAACTTCCAACGTTTCCTCGCTGTAGCGTTTACCATTGCAGACATCACAAGTTACGTAAACATCTGGCAAAAACTGCATCTCAATTTTTATTTGTCCGTCACCTCGGCAGGTTTCGCAACGACCGCTTTTGACATTAAAGCTAAATCTGCCAGCCGTAAAACCACGAACTTGGGCGTCACGAGTGTTGGCAAAAATTTTTCTAATGTAGTCAAATATTTTGGTGTAAGTTGCTGGATTTGATCTAGGAGTTTTTCCAATAGGACTTTGATCAATCAAGCTAACTCTCTTAATTTCATTTGGTACAGTAATAGTATCTATATGCCCTGTAATTGTTTTTATGGATTTTTCCAAGTGTGTTGCTAAGTGAGTGTAAAGGGTGTCGTGGAGCAGAGTTGACTTTCCACTTCCAGAGATTCCAGTAATACAAGTGAGTTTTCCAAGTGGGAAATCTACATCCAGTTGTTTCAAGTTGTTGTGGCTCGCGCCAGTGATTTTTATAGAAGATTTTCCGATCGGAGAATCAAGGCTTACAATTTTTCGTTCTGTGTAGACGCCACTTTCACCGTGCTTGATTCTTCTGCCTTTGCCGGCGCCCATCTTTCTAATAACATCCTTTTTTCTACTCAAATATTTTCCCGTTAGTGATTTTTTATTTTTCATAATTTCTACAGGAGTTCCTTGAGCAACAACTTCTCCGCCCAAAACACCAGCTTTTGGTCCAATATCTAAAATGTGATCTGCGGATAGCATTACGTCTCTATCGTGCTCAACAACAATGATAGTGTTTCCTTTTTGCTGTAGTTCTTTGAGAGTTTCGATTAGTTGGTGATTGTCTCTTTGATGTAGGCCAATTGTTGGCTCGTCTAAAATATACAAAACACCTGTAAGGCCAGTTCCAATTTGGGAAGCGAGTCTAATTCTTTGGGTTTCACCACCGGCCAAGGTTGAGGCTTCACGACTGAGATTCAGGTAATTTAATCCTACAGAACATAAGAAGCTTAATCTGGTGACAACTTCTTTTAAGATTGATTCTCCAATTAACTTTTCTTTTTTGCTTAGTTCGCCATTTTCGGAAAGTAATTTACTCCACCGTAAAGTTTTTTTTATTGGAAGCTTGGTGATTTCTGCAATATTTTTATTATCGATAAAAACACTAAGAGCCTCAGGTTTTAGTCTGTCACCGTTGCAATCAGGACAAATCTGTTTATGCATATATTGTCCAATTTCTTTTCTAATAAAATCGGAGTCAGTTTCGTTGTACCTTCTTTCTAAATTTTTTACAAAACCTTCGAACTGCTCATGAATCACAGTTTGTCTGCCAAATCGATTCTCTCCTTCAACTCTATAAACTTTATCACTACCAAAAAGCAAAAGATTTTGAGTTTCTTCACTCATTTCTTCAAATGGAGTTTTTCTAAAATCGTACTCAGTTTTATCTACAGCTGTACGAACTAGTCTCGACCACCAGGTATCATTGCTCATCATGCGCGAAAAAGGAATAATAGCACCTTCGCTTAGGGTTAGTGATGGAGCAATTATTTTTTTTATGTCAATTTTTTGGAGTGCTCCTAGGCCATTGCAAGCTTCGCAAGCTCCTTGTGGTGAGTTAAAAGAAAATAGGCGTGGTTCAATCTCGGAAATTGAGATGCCGCAATCATTACAAGCTCTTTTTTCACTGAATAATTTGTCGGTAAACTCTTTTGGATTTTCAGGAAAGTTTAATGAATCATCTTCAATAAATGAAGCAATTACTAATCCGTCGGCTAGTTTTAGTGATTCTTCTATAGATTGAGAAATTCTGCTTTTTAAAATCTTTCTTTCTTTTTCATTCCTGATTTGTTTCTTTGAAATAACTAATCGATCAATTAATGCGCTGATATCATGTTTATTGGTTTTGATTAAAGTTAAATCTTCATCTAGCGAGTATAAATGATTGTCAATTCTAGCTCTTAGATAACCTTTTTTTTGCAAAGTTTCAAAAAGACCACTAAACTCTCCTTTTTTTTGTCTGACAATTGGTGAGAGAATCATTAAACGTACTGAAGATCCATTAACTCTATCTTCAATCTCATTTAAAATATGGCCAACAATTTGGTCGATTGATTGCGTAGCAACTTCCTTGCCACAATTTTTGCAGTGAGGTCTGCCTATTTTCGCAAATAGAAGCCTTAAGTAATCATAAATTTCGGTAATTGTTCCAACCGTAGATCTTGGATTGTGAGAAGTTGTTTTTTGATCTATCGAAATTGCTGGTGATAAACCATCGATTTGATCGACATCTGGTTTGTGCATGACACCTAAAAACTGTCTGGCGTATGAGCTGAGAGACTCAACGTAACGTCTCTGCCCTTCTGCATATAATGTGTCGAATGCGAGAGAGCTTTTTCCACTTCCAGAAATTCCAGTAAAAACAATTAGTTTGTTTTTTGGTATCTCAACAGAAATATTCTTGAGGTTGTGTTCTTTGGCACCCGTGAT
This sequence comes from Patescibacteria group bacterium, assembly GCA_018816485.1. Taxonomy (GTDB): domain Bacteria; phylum Patescibacteriota; class Microgenomatia; order UBA1400; family PJMF01; genus VFLK01. The sequence continues at coordinate 13,145 of JAHIVL010000049.1, forward strand.
AGTAATTGTGTCTTTTGCACTCATTTGGATTTTTGTGTTTGTTAAAACGAACAATCATTATACCGCAGAATCGGGAAAATTTGCAGGGTTAGATGTATGTTGAAACTATATTCATTTTAAGAAAGTTCTTTAATCACATCCCTAATTATCGCCGCTAACTCAAAATCCATTTCTTTTACTGCGATATTCATTCGGCGTTTAAGTTTAGCGCTTAATTTTAATTTATCATCAGGAGTCATTTCTTCGGGATTAATTATATTTAAGTCAATTTGCTCCCCTTTTTTGAGTTGAACCACCACCTTTGGTTTTTCTCCAGGAATATTTTTGTCCGATTCAAAATTTATTCCATTACTTTTCCTTTTACCATCTTTATTACGATTTTTAATCATTTTTTCTCTAATTGGTTTGATAATTGTTTGAGGATCAATGCCGTTATCTAAGTTGTGTTTAATTTGAATATTTCTGCGACGCAAAGTTTCTTCTATTGCTTGTTTCATAGAACCTGTCAATCTATCTGCATACAAAATTGAATGGCCTTCAATATGTCTAGCTCCCCTGCCCATGGTTTGAATCATCGAAGTTCTTGATCTTAAAAATCCCTCTTTGTCTGCATCCAAAATTGCAACTAAGGAAACTTCTGGAAGATCTAAGCCTTCTCTAAGTAAATTAATTCCGACTAACACGTCGTACTCACCCCTTCTTAAATCATCTAAAATATCAGAACGATCTAGGGTATCAATGTCAGAGTGTAGATAGGCAACTTTGGGATAATCAATGTCGGCAGTTTTTATTGTTTTTTTCGCATACCCTCCCGCATTTAAGTGTGAAAAATATTTTTGGTCAATTTTGCCGATCCCCATTTGATTAATTGGAAGTTCTTCTTGTTGCCAGATTGTAGTTTCTGGGTCAATGCTTTCAGCGCCATCGCCATCGTCATCGCCATCGTCATCGTCATCGTCATCGCCATCGTCATCGTCATCGCCATCGGTATCATTGTCAGTAATACCAACTGTTTGAATTGCTTTTTTGCCCGTGCTCTTTAGGTTTTTTTTCGCAAAATAATTTTTTAACAATTCATCAATTTTCTCTTTATCATTAAGATAATCTGTCAAAGCTTCGGACATTTTTTTGGTTAAAGTAGTTATTAGCACTCTTTGGCCAATTTGTTTTCTTTTAATAACTTCGATAATTAAGTCTTCAATCTGTCCAGCGGTAGGTCTTAGCTCTATATTTGGATCAACCAGCCCGGTGGGTCTAATTAATTGCTCGACGACCTCATTTCCTGACAATAAAATTTCAGTTTCCCTTGGCGTAGCTGAAGCATAAATTTTTATTTTTGTTTTATCCATAAACTCATTAATTTCGAGCGGACGATTATCTAGTGCGCTCGGCAATCTAAATCCATAATCAATTAACGTTTGTTTTCGAGCTTGATCCCCTAAATACATGCCTTTGATTTGAGGTAGCGTCATATGACTTTCATCAATAATAGTGAGAAAAGATTTATCACCAAATTTTTTGGCATTTTCCTCAAAATAATCAATTAAAGTAAATGGAGGATCTCCAGGATTTCTATTATCAAAATATCGCGAGTAGTTTTCAATTCCATTTACAAATCCAAATTCTTGCATTTGCTCTAAGTCGTAATTTACTTTTTGTTCTAAACGATAGGCTTCGATCATTTTATTTTGTTTTTTTAATTCCTCAACTCTTAATTTAAGATCTTTTTTAATTTCAATAATTCCGTCAACTTGAGCTTTTGGATTCATCATGTAATGTTTGGCAGGATAGATAACAAAATGTTTTTGAATGCTGGCATTATCAGGAGTTGTTACTGATCCGGAAATTGGGTTAATCCAAGTGATGGATTCAATTGTGTTTTCGAGCGTATCAATTCTTAATGCTTTGTCTTCGTAAGCTGGCCAGAGCTGGATGCTATCGCCACGAATTCTATAAGTACCACGGGTAAACTCGGTTTCAGATCTACTGTATTGGAGATTGCTCAGTTGTAACAAAAGTGTTTCTCTAGAAATCACTTGTCCAATTATTAGTTCAAGTCTATATTTTCCATATTCAACTGGGCTTCCGAGATTATAAATACATGAGACAGATGCGATGACAATTGAATCAGGTCTTGTAAGTAAATTAGTTGTTGAGAATAATCTCAATCTATCAATTTCGTCATTAATCGTCGCCTCTTTTTCTATATAGGTATCGGTGGTGGGAATATATGCTTCTGGTTGGTAGTAATCGTAGTAAGAAACAAAATAGCTGACAGCATTGTCTGGGAAGAAGTCGCGAAATTCTTGATAGAGTTGAGCAGCTAAAGTTTTATTGTGAGCAATTACTAAAGTTGGTTTCTGAATTTTTTCAATCACGTTAGACATGGTAAATGTCTTTCCCGATCCAGTTGTTCCCAAGAGTGTGAGGTTTTTTTTACCAGAATTAATATCTTTTACAAGCTTCTGAATTGCTTCAGGCTGATCTCCGGTTGGTTGGAATTTTGATTTTATTTTGAATTTCATAACTCTATATTATAACCTAAATTTATTGATATAATCTTAAATATGATAGTAACTCCTATAAAAACAGACATAGTCCATATCAATGATGACTTTTTTGTTTTTTTAGATAAGTTTGTTCCTAATGATCTTGAAAATAAGGTTCTAATTGTTACTTCCAAGGTATTGGCTCTTAGTGAGGGAAGTGTTGTTAAACCATCTGGAAATTTTAAAAATTCTAGTGATGAAATTCATGAAATTGCAAAAAAAATTGTCGATCTTTACACCGAACCTCATTCATCAAAATATAATATTATGCTGACGATTATTCACAATACGTTGTTAATAAATGGTGGAATTGATAGTTCAAATTCGCAAGGTCATTATGCTTTGTTGCCAAAAGATCCATATAAATGGGCAAAAGATATTTGGGAGTACTTAAGGAAAAAGTATGATCTCAAAAACTTTGGTGTAATTGTGACAGACAGCAAATCATTTCCTTTAAAATGGGGACGAGTTGGGACAGCTTTAGCATACTGTGGTTTTAAAGCATTAAATAATAAGATTGGTGAAAAAGATTTATTTGGCAGAAAAATTGAGATGACTCATGTTGGTGTTGCAGAAGGTATTGCTATAGCAGCAGTTTTAGAGATGGGTGAAGTTGCAGAAACTCAACCACTGTGTTTGGTTGAAGAAGTTAGCCAGATTGAGTTTGTCGATCATCTCGTGACTACAGAGGAAATTGAGGCTTTAAATATTGATATTGAAAATGATGCCTATGCGCCAATTTTATTGAAGGTGGATTGGAGGCAAGGTAAAAGCTAATAGAAATAAAGGAAATTTATGTCCAAATTAATCTCGGTTTCTACAAAAAAGGGTGATAAGGGTGAGAGCTATTTGATTGGTGGCAAGAAAATTCCCAAAAGTGATATTGTTTTTGAAGTATTGGGCACTTTAGATGAGCTAAATTCTCATTTAGGACTTGTTGTTGTAAAAATAAAAAGAAATCCTTCCCACGAGCTAGCAAAGAATGCAAATTTTTTGCAGGAGATACAAAATACCTTGTTTTATCTTGGGGCTCAGTTAGCAGGATCAACTAAAGAAAAGTTAAAAAAGCCACAGCTATCGAAACTAGAAAGAGAAGCAGATAAACTGCAAATAAAAATGGCAGATAACTGGATTGTAAAGTTTGTTTTGCCCGGTGGTACCGAACTAGGTGCTCATATAGATATCTCAAGAACTGTCAGTCGACGACTAGAGAGATTGATTGTTGCTTTGTCAGAAAAAAAACCAGTTCCAGAACTTATTTTAAAGTATGTAAACAGGCTATCAGATTATCTTTTCATTCTTAGGTGCTTTGCAAATGATCGACTTAGCGTGGAAGAGAACCTGTTTGATTCTTCAAAATCTTTTTAAAAACAGATCAAAGTATATCTAAAAATATCAATCAACAATAGTTATTATAAAAAATTAGCCGATTTTAGCCTGGTGTATAGGTAAATTTTTATAATTAAAACAATTGGCAGTCATATTGATTGACTGCTAACAAAATTAACGAGAAATCGATTTAATTATCACTTTAAAAGAAAACAGCGTACTCTAAACCTAATACTGAAACTTCCTAATTAACCCCACTACCCTACCCTGTATTTTAACGTTAGTCGCATAAATTGGACTCATGCTTGAGTTTGCAGGTTCCAGCCTGATTCTTGTAACTTCCTTATAATATCTTTTTAGTGTAGCCAGACCATTATCTAGAAGTGCAACAACTATATCACCGTTGTTTACGTTGCTAGTTTCTTCGATTACAACATAATCACCTTCATCAATATGGTCTTCAATCATGGATTGTCCTTTTACCTGTAGGACATATGATCTTTTTTTGCCACTAATCATTTCTGGAGAAACCTTGAAGCTCGCGTTTGGATCGCTGTGAGGTTCAATTGGAGATCCAGCAGCGATAAACCCAAGGAAAGGAAGATCAATGCTTTCAGACATTTTTATAAATGTTCTGTCTAAGAGTTCGATTCCTCTAACAGCACCGTCATGTTTTCTAATTATCTTTTTTCTAACTAAAGCTTGTAAATGTTCGTGGACAGTTGCAAGTGATGACACTCCAATTGAGCCAGCAATTTCTTTTAATGTTGGAGAGTAGCCATTTTTTTGGATATATTGGGCAATAAAGTCAACAATTTGTCTTTGTCTTTTATACAGTGTTACTGCCATAATGATCCTTTTTGAAGTATTGAAGTACTTCTAGTATTGTTTCGGGCGTATATTTCCCGAAGTAAGTACAGCATAACCGAAGCTAGTACGAATGGACAACTAGATATTAGTATTATTAAATATATCAAACTATGGAAGATAATTTAAAGTCTAAATTAGGGCTCTACCCGTCATTGATGAAGGTTTCGAAATTCCTAAGATTTTTAGCATTGTTGGAGCGATATCGGCTAAGATCCCTGTTGGAAGCATTGCGGATTGTCCCATGTATTGTTTACCTATTATCATAAGTGGCACAGGATATGTGGAGTGTTCCGTGTCAATCTCACCGGTATCATTGTTAATCATTTCCTCAACATTGCCATGATCAGCAGTAATTAGTACGACACCTCCCTTTGCAGTCACATGATTAACAATTTTTCCCACAACCTCATCAACAATTTCGCAAGCTTTGACTGCTGCATCAAAGTTCCCGGTATGTCCAACCATGTCTCCATTACAAATGTTCGAGATAATAACATCGCACTCATCTTTATCAATTCTTTTAATCATTTCATCCGCAATTTCATACGCGCTCATCTCTGGAGCTTGATCATAAGACTTGACGCCCTTAGAAGGGATGATAACTCGATCTTCTCCTGGGTACATAATCTCTTCTTGGCCGTTCATATAATAGGTTACGAAACGCTCTTTTTCTGTTTCTGTAGTTCTGAGTTGTCTCAGACCATTATCTGCCAAAACTTTACAGAGAGGGTTTTTAATATTCTGTGGTGGAAAAGCAATGTCTGCCGGCAATCCATCCTCGTATCTGGTCATTGTTGTGAAGTATAAGTTTTCTAATTTTACTTTCCTATCAAATGTTTCAATATCAACTATTTCTTTTTGAATATTTGTCTTGTTATATTTTTCTGAATATGGATCAAAAGCTTCATGCTTAATTCCGGTTTCAAAGTCTGGCATGATGAAGGCTCTAGTAAGTTCTCTCGGTCTATCAATACGGTAATTAAAAAATATTACAGCATCATTATTTTTAATTACTCGATGAGTGCCATCTTCATCACAGATGTTTATCGGTTCAATAAATTCATCGGTCACACCTTTGTTATATTGCGCTTTCATAGCATAGATAGGATCAGTAGTACAAGCATCTTCATTTCCAATAGTGAGGGCGTCATACGATTTCTCGATTCTTTCCCAACGTTTATCTCTATCCATAGCAAAAAATCTGCCCATCAAGGTTGCAATTTTTCCAACGCCAAAAATTTTGCAGTTATCTATTATTTGTTGGACATAGTTGATGCCTGAGGTTGGTGGCGAATCTCTGCCATCGGTAAATCCATGGATCATCACATTTGTCACCTCTTGTTGTTTGCATAAATTAAGCAGGGCATATAGATGTTCGATATTTGAGTGAACACCACCAGCTCCAATGAGACCCATTAGGTGGAGTGTCGAGTTATTTTTTTTTGAATGATTAATTGCGTTTAGAAGTGCCTCATTTTGATAAAAAGAACCATTGGCAATAGATGTGTTTATTCTTGGCAGATCTTGATAAACAATATGTCCAGCTCCGATATTCAGATGTCCAGTTTCGGTATTACCATCTTCACCTCTGGGAAGTCCAACTGCTTCGCCACTTGCTGTAAGTTGTGTATGGGGGAATGAAAGCCAATATTTATCCATGTTTGGAGTATTTGCTTTAACGATGGCATTACCTGCGTTATCTGGTCCTATTCCCCAACCATCTAATATTAATAAAGCAACGGGTTTTGGTCCTGTATAGCTTGCTCTAGGAGCGGAATCATTAAAAGGCAAACTAGATAAAATTGGTTGCGATGATCTGGTTGGAGTTACGTTATCAACTTGTGGAACGGCACTGTTTATTTCTGCGGTAGTAACTTTAAATTGACTTGAGAGCATGGAAATTGGAACTTTGTTTTGGGAATCATTCATTTGGGTTTACAGTGTTATTTTTTACTTTGTTTGCGTTTGTATCACTTTGTTTTATTTCAAAATCAATTTGAGCTAGGCGATTATATTTAGCAACTCTTTCTCCCCTATTTGGCGGTCCAAATTTTGTGTAATCTGCTCCAACCCCAACGGCAAAATCAGCAATAAAATCATCATTTGTTTCGCCACTTCTATGCGACATGACTATCTGCCATCCAGCTTCTTTGGCTGCTTTGATGACTTCTATTGTTTCACTTATAGTACCGGTTTGATTTGGTTTTACTAGAATCGTATTACAAGTTTTTTCGAGAATTGCTTTTTGAACCTTATTCAAATTGGTAGCTAAAAAACTATCTCCGACAATTTTGGTTGTTTCGCCAAGATCGGCGGTAAGCTTTGCCCATGAAGCTAAATCATCTTCTTGAAATGGATCTTCAATTAAGAATACATGATACAGACTCCTGATTTTTTTATAAAACTCTATCAATTCTTCGCTTGAATAAGGTTGAGACTTATCTCTGAGTTTATATTTTCCATTACTAAAAAGTTGTTCTGCAGCAACATCAACTCCGAAAAATATATCTTGTGCAAAGGTGTATGGGGTTGTTTTAATTGTTTCTATTAATATTTCAAAAACATCAGTATTACTATATAAATTTGGAGTAAATCCTCCTACAATTCCTGTGGAATGAGTTGCTCCTTTTAAGATTAGAATTTCTTCAATTTTTTGACGAAGTGTGACAGCCATATCCAAAGATTTACTGAAATTTATGTGGCTTGCTGGAATCATTTGAAATTCTTGAATATCAAGATTATCAGCACCATGTTCTCCTCCGTTGATCATTGTGTAAATACAACTAGGAATATTAAGCTGAGCTGTTAGTTGATATTTTTTCTCAATGTAATAGTAAAGTGGGACGTTTAAACTAATGGCTCCTGCTTTTAAGATTGCTTGTGAGGTAGCTAAAATTGCGTTAGATCCAAGATGAGACTTATTTTCAGTGCCATCAAGATCTACCAATATTTGATCAATCACGGTTTGTTCTGTTGGATCTTTGCCTATTATATTTTTGGAAATAATGGTGTTAATGTTATTTACTGCGTTGAGAACGCCTTTCCCAAGCATTCTACTCATGTCTTCATCTTTGAGTTCGAGTGCTTCGTATTTACCTACAGAGGTACCGGTTGGAACACTGGTTACAATTACAGCTCCAGTGTCAAGCCAGAGGGCGCATTCAATAGTTGGTATTCCCCTTGAATCAAGAATTTCTCTTGCGTAGATTCCTTCGATTTTTGCCATATAAACTACATTATGAAATTACTTTTTTTTTCTATATTAATAATACACTTTTTTATAGTTGTTGTAACCTTGCTATTAATAATGATTGCCTCGATACTTTATGATAGCGTATATTGTTACCTTTGTGAAATTATCAAGTTAATGTATACTAAAAACTACTATGCAACGAGGAATTGTTAGTTTTACTAACCTAGAATTGAAAGTACTTCATGATTTAGTCAGTTCTCAGGGTTGTCAAAACAGAGCTCTATTGGATAAGATTTCTCCTGTTGTTTCTACTGTAGCTTCAAATGATCCACTTAAAGAATATGATGTTTTAGTTAGCGAAAATGAAGCTGAAATAATTCTCGATTGTATGCCTATGCTAAATAAAGACGATGATCCTGATTTAGTAAATGCCAGAATTAAGATTCAACAATTTTTGGCTAAATCTCGATTCCCTGAGTCATCTTCTTGAGATCTATTTTGAAACTTTCAACAAATGGAATTGGACTTGGGTTTATTCCTTCGAGCATGGCTAGATAAAATCCTGTAAAGCCAAATAAAGTAAGCATTTCAAAAACTTGTTCAATTTTTGTTTGGGCTTTGATTGGAATAGCCAAGGTATCGATCTCATTATCATCGACAATTTTTTGTGTTAATTGCATTCTAATTATATTTTTTGGATGATACAACATTGATTGCACAAAAATAAAAATATGATTACTTGCATTACTATTTGGATATCTTAAGCCTTCGAGAAGATGGTGGTCCATTTCAGGAACTACTTTATAGTCAACAAATGCTTTTGCATTTTCATTATGCTGATTAGCACTGACGTGAGCCACTCCCTCCAGAAAATCTGAAACAACAAAAACCGGCCTGCGGTCTAGTAGCATGAACGCAAGAGTTTTGGCCGGATTTTCTTCACCAAGAACTTCAACCTTACATTCTTCGATTTGTTTATTAATTGTATCTATAACAGCTTCAATTTGCTGATCGGTGACAGAAATTACTCCTGCTTTTGACAGAAGTCCAATCATTCCAAACACTGCATAGCCGATAGCCATTCTTGGTTGATTTGAGGGATTAAATTTTGGATTTATTTTATAGAAAGCGTAATGGTTTTCGTTGGCAATTTCTTCAAGAGTTCCTCCTGCAGCAATCACCATTATTTGCGCATTTTTTTGTTTAGCTTGTTCAGCACAAGCCACGACTTCTTCTGTCGTACCGGAATAACTTGAGAGTACAACTAATGTATTTTCATTTACAAAACCTGGCAATGTGTAGTCATTGACAAAATCTAGAGGGACTTTTAATTCATCTTTAAATAAGTGTTTGATTACGTCTGCTCCTAGACCTGAGCCACCCATTCCTGAAATAATCACATTTCTTATTTCCGCCGTAGGTGTAAACTCAATTGATTTTGTATCATTCCAAGAATGATTAATTTGATTGCCGAGTTCTTCAATCGAACTCATCATGTTTTCAAGGTCTAGTTTAGCAATTTCTTCTCTAGAATCTATAATTGAATTTTTAGTTGTATTTTCATTTATCTGCATTTATAAGTCTCCTCCTCGAATAATTTTTATTAGATATTTTGCCAGCGAGTTATTGTCTATGTGACCAATTACTCTGTCAGCTATTTCTTTGATTTCTGCAACTGAGTTTCCCATTGCTACTTTAAAGCCACACGCTTGTAGAAATTCCATGTCATTCAAGCTGTCGCCAAACCCAATGATTTTTTCTGGGGGAACCCCAGTGTACTTTGACCACTTTTTAAGAGTAGTCGATTTATTTATTCCTTTCGGGGTTATATCGATATAAGGATTTCCAAAATTATCGTTCATTTTTTTATAAGAAAGATTAGCGTTTTCAATATAACTAAGAGCTTCATTATTTGGTTTGGGTATGTAAACAGCTCCAACCCCGTCATTACTCATTTCATTTAGATTTTTAGCAATTACATCCCAAGTATCTTTTTTTAATTGTGTAAGTATTGGATCCATTGAGTATAAGGCATCATTTTTAAAGAAAACTGCTAGCATTTTATTTTTGTTTATATACTCTCTTAAGTTTTTAATAGTGTCTGTTTCAATTGATTTTTCCCAAAGAACTTCTCCTTTTGAGTTTATTAGTCGTGAGCCACCAGTTGTAATATGCAACGAATTTTCCGGAAAAAGAGAAAGAATTTTATTTATTAAATTTGGTGTGCCCCTACCAGAACATACTCCAATTAAGAAACCTTTTTTACGTAATTCGTGAAGTGCTTCTAATGTTTCAGTTGAAATATTACGTTTAGTATCAGTCAAAGTTCTGTCGATATCAAAAAGTAATGCTTTAAAATCTGAAAGTTTTTTATTGCTCATTTTTTTATTTATTTCTTTACGGTTTCATTTTCTTCAATATTTGCGTCAATTGTTAATCCTGGATATATTATTGAATTTTTTCCAATTAGTACTCCAGGCATTGTATTAGTTCTAATACCAATTTGAACATTACTACCTGTAATGACTCCTAAACTTTTTCGTTTGCTATCGATCATTTTGCCTTTAATTTTTACTTTTACACCATTTCGATCAAATCTTTTGTTAGCGGTGATGAGTCCCGCTCCAACACGGGTTGAAGATCCAAGTATGGAATCGCTAATATATCCATAATGCATGGTTGTATTTTCAAAGAATATACATCTTACTACTTCGGTGTTTGCTCCAATGGTGCAACCTTCTTCAATTGAGCTTCCTCTAATAAATGAGTAGTCACCAACAAACACATTTCTTCCGATATAACATGGCCCAACTATTTTGGTATAATCGCCAATTTTTGCAGTATCTTCGATTATTATTGGTCCATTGGAATCATCGATAATTGAAGTTTTGGAGATTTTTGCACTTTCAGAAATTGAGGTTCTTTTTTGTTGTATGATTTTTCCAAAAGCACTAAAAATTTGCCAAGGATACTTGAGACTGAAATTTTCTTTAGTGTTTTCTAGCCAAGTTATTTTGGATTTGTTTGCATACTTTGTAATAGCTGTTTCTAATGAATACTCTTTTTCAGGAGTATTGATTAGTTCACTGGTAAAATTATTGTCAAAAAGATAAATACTGTTAACTTTGAGATGATCTATTTTTTTTGAGTTTCTTTTAGGCAAAACAGTTATTCCTAGTTTTTCAGTTATGCCTATAACCTCTTCATAATTATCAGGATTTAAGTCTAAGATCCCGTACATTTCTGGTGATTTTGTTTGGGTAGCTGATAGTACGCAGCTTGCATCACTTGATTGTTTCTTTTGCCAAAGTTCTTGAGCAATTTCACCTAAGTTAAGGTGATATGGTGAGGCCAAAATAAAAGAATCACTTGCGAGATCTGAAAAAAATTCTTTTGTAGTAAGTAAGGCATCCCCCATGCCTTTGGCTTTTTTTTGCAAGACTACTTCAATGTTTAGCCCAAGTTTGGAGGCAAGATTATTTTCTTTGAGATATTTACTAAAACCTTTATCATTAAAATCTTTTTGAGAAACGACGACGATAATTTTTTCACCTGTTCCGGCAAGACCAAATTCGTATTTTTTGAGATTTTCCAACGCTCTGACAAACATTGGTTTGCCAGCAAGTGAGAGGAAGCCTTTATGAGTTTCAGTATTTATTGGGAAAAACCTAGAGTTTTCGCCTCCGGCAACAATTATTATAGTTGGTTTGTTCATACTTTTATTCTACTCTATAGATGCTTTTTTTTCACCGACTTAAGTTCGCAATGGAATACTTAATTTCTCAATCAAGCGCATGCGTATTCACACCCTTAGTCCAGTCAATTTCTGGGTATTTTTTGAGCATGGTATTAAGAATTTTTTTCATGTTGTCATACTGTTTTTGAGTTTTTCCCTCAAACTTTACAGTGATATAAGGGCCATTTTGTGATGCTCGAATAATCGCCATTTCATTTTTTGTATCCATACGAATGCCATCGATATCAATATATTTTGCATCAGGCCACTGTTTTTTGAATTCTGATTTAATTTTTGTTTGAATAAATTCAAACTTAATTTCATCAGCCAATCCAAATTTTATTTCTGGGCTACTGATGTATTTTGGTAGTTTTCCGGCAGCTTGCGAAACTGTTTGGTTAGTTCTTTCTAAATATTGCAATAATCTTAAACTTGCATATGCACCATCATCATGACCATAGAAATTGTCCATAAAAAAGATATGGCCAGAAAGTTCGCCACCGAAGGGAGCTCTCACTTCTCTTAATTTTGCTTTTATAAATGAGTGACCAGTCATCCACATTATTGGTTCACCACCAGATTTCTCGATTGCTTCGGTTACCTGTCTTGAACAAAGAGTGTTGTAAACAATTTTTGAACCTGGCAGAGTATCCAATACATCTTGAGAAAATAAAGCGACGATTGAATCCATCCACAGAACTTGTCCTTTTTCATCAACAACCGCCATTCTGTCGCCATCGGTGTCATAAGCAAAACCAATATCTGCTCCTGCTTTTTTCACACCTTCTGCCAATCTTTCTAGTACTTTAATTTCTGTAGGATCTGGAACGCCCATAGGAAAGTTTCCATCTAATTCGGTGTTTTGTTCAACAGTTTCACAGCCTGCGCTTCTAAAAATTTCTGGATAAAATTTTCCAGAAACAGTGTTACAAGCTTCAATTACAACTTTCCATTTTTTCTTTAAGTTAAAGTGTTTTAAAATATCAGCTTTGTAGGCTGGAAAAATATCACGTTCTCTGTTTGTGCCTTTTCCTTCTGAAAATTCACCATTATTACAAATTTCTCTTAGATTCTGAATTTCTTCAGTAATCATAGTATCCGAATATCCTACTCCAAGTTTGAGTCCATTATATTCTTTGGGGTTGTGAGAGGCGGTAATCATGGCTCCACCTTTAGTTTTAAATTCATAACAGGAGAAATACACAATTTGACTAAGTGAAAGTCCTAAATCAATCGTATCAATTCCTCCATCATTTAGACCAGTAATAAATGCTTTTGAATATATTTCTCCGGTCAGACGATTGTCTCTGCCAATAGTAGCTTCTTTGATTCTTCTTTTATGTAAAAATGTTGCGTAGCCTCTGCCTAGGGTGTAGTAAACATCTTCGTTCAAATCTATATCTGCAATACCTCTTATATCGTATCCTCTGAATATTTGAGGGTTAATATTTTTGATTATTTTATACATTTTTCCTTTCGATATTTGCATTTGTTTTGATCACATAAAAAGTATACCCCAAAAAGTGCAAGTAACAAAGTATGATAAAGTATGATTTTTGCTAATCTTTATTAAACTTACATCTTTAAACTTAAAAGGTCAAGCATAGCAACTGTATCAATAAGCGACGTTGATGTTTTTTGTTTTATGTCAATTTCTAAAAGCTCTTTATACACATCTAAAAGTTCATGAAGACTAAAATTTGAAGCTTGTTTGTTGAGTTTGACAATCATAAATGGAGCTCCTTTTACTACTCCTCCCGATTTAACTTCAATTAACATTCTCATCTGTCTTACTAACATTAAAAAACAAAAGAACTCACCGTCTGTCTCAATTGTCGAATGAAGCAGTTGAAGTTTTTTTTGATTATTCCCTGGAGTTCCAAGTGAGTCGAGCCAGGTAAACAGTGTTTTGCTAATTTTAAATTCAAAGTCAATAAAACTTGACTGATTAGATTCATTGGAAATTTTTCCTAACATGGTTTTTGTCAGTGACCTTTTTTCCCATAAAACAATGTCATGAATTTGTGGTTTTGAGATGAGTTCAATAAGGTTTTTTTTCTTTTTGGAGACTGGTAGTGAATGCAATTCCTCAATAATAATTCTTTTTGATGTACCAAAAAGATCATTAGCTCCTAAAGCTTCCTCTAGATTTGCTTCTGTGAGTTGTTTGGCTTCCAAACGAATTATTTCTTGATTCTTGCTTTTTTTATCATCAATAACTTCAACTAATTTTTGTCTGGAATTTGTGGTATTTTCTCCATGAATAATAATCATAATTTTTCTGATTTTAATCTAAGCTCAAGCCATTTCTTTTTAACCAACTCCGGTGGTTCAAATACTTAGGATCATATTTTTTAACCAACCCCCAAAAGTCTTTTGAATGGTTCATATGAACGAGATGTGAGAGCTCATGTATTATTACATAATCTATTATGGTTGTGTCAAAATGAACTAATCTCCAGTTAAAGTTAAGATTTCTTTGATTGCTGCAACTCCCCCATCTAGTTTTTTGTTTTCTCAAAGTAATATTTTTAAAGCTTAAGTTCATTCTCTTACCAAGCTCATAAGTTCTTTTGACTATGTAGTGACTAGCTGTGCTTTTTAGAAAATTATCAACTTTTGTTTGAAACCTTTTTTCTAAATCCTGCTTATGTTTAATGGTCTCTTCATTTATTATCCTAGTGTTTTTTAGCGGGGTTAAAGGATTAAATATTAATTTCTCCCCTATCACATGTATTCCTGACTTTGTTGTATCTGAAAAAGCGATTTCTTTTTGATACTTTTTTCCAAAAATAAATAAGTGTGTAGTTGAATCAAATTTTTTTGTCTGATTTGCTTTTTTAATTGCTTTAATAATCCACTTTTCATTTTTTTTAACGAACTGATCAATGACAAATTTTGGAATATATTTTGGTGAAGTCACGATAATTTTTCCACTTCGATCAATACTAAGTTTGAGAGATTTGGAGCGTTTATTAGTTTTATGTAGGTATTCGAACGAAAAGTTCATTAAAAAGAGTTGATAAATATATTCAATAAATCAAATTGTATCAGAGTTTGCTGAATATACTTTGTTCCAATAATTAGAATAGTGGCGATAAAGAGATCGATGTTATGAGCGGTTGTTTCTTCAGTTTTATTAAGTCTAAAAGCCATAAAGATATTGATTAAAGTTGTGAAGGCTACAATTACGGCCAAAGCGATGACGCTGTTAACCTCTTCAACTTGAACTTGATGTAAGTCTAGTTGCTGCTCTAATTTTTTAAAGTCTATAGCAATGAATCTAATGGATTCCCAGATACCAACTAAACCATAAATCGAGAGTAAAACTACGGCAATTCTATGCCACCAGTGATAAAATTGTTTAGAAAATTTTTGTTTTTCATGAGGGTGCACCTCTTGATGTGGTGGAATTCTTGAATTAACTGGTGTAACTGGAGATGCGAATCCATGTACTTTTAAAACTGTGTTTTCAGTTGTTTTTGGCGTTGATTTAACTTCTTTTTCTGCAAGTATCATTTACCTATCTTATAAAAAAATAATACCCTTAGCAATAGGCTACTCTCTGGTGTAAAATATCTTTGTTAAACGTGCCGAAGTGGCGGAATTGGTATACGCGCACGGCTTAGAACCGTGTGGAGCAATCCTTGGAGGTTCAAGTCCTCTCTTCGGCACAAGGTGAGCGCAAAGCGCGAGAAGCTAGCCTGGGGTAGAAGGTGAAGAAGGTGAATTGCGAAGCAAGAGAAGCTAGCCTGGGCTATTGCAAAGCAAGAGAAGCTAGCCTGGGGTAGAAGGTGAATTGCAGAGCGCGAGAAGCCAGCCTATTTGGTTTGAGTGAATAATATCAATATAATTTCCCCACAAAAAAATCCGCTCATTTCAGCAACAGAAACTAAAAGCGGAATCTTTTGTCTCAGAACGAAGTTCCCGGTGAGGAAAAACCTTCTGAGGTAAATGTATAATAACTTATTATTATAAGCTTGTCAATAGTAATCAAAATAGATCTAAACTTTTTGGTTACTATTATTAATCAATAATGAGCGATTTTCCAGATTCAGTTGTGTCGACAAATTCTAGTAAATCAGTATTTTCTTTCAATTTTATGCCAGAGCTTCGATCATCGTAGCGCATTTCTGTCATCCATTGATTAACTGACTCTGCCCAACTTCCATCACTTGGTGGAGTGTATTTTTTCATGATTTTATAAGGAGTATCCAGGCCGATATCTATGTAATTCTTTTTTAAGGTTTTTGCTGCTTGTTCAAAGTTAGCTTCAAAACTTGGAAACATAGTTACCTTTTTGCCATAAACTCCAAAACCTAAACAATTGTACGATTCGACGACATTACCATTTTTATCAAGTGGTCTAGGTGTGCTGACACACAAGTTACTCTCTTGCATCGCAATTGCTGGTAATAATCTGAAATCCAAATTATACTCATCTGCTAACTCAACAAAAAACTTCCCAAAGTAGTCTTCTGGTACAAGTGGGTGATCGAGTTTCCTCACTCCTAGTGGCTTTGGAGTGTTATATCTTTTTAGAAAATTGGCAACAATAACTGCTCTCGCATCTTCTGATTCAGAAATGGTTGTAGCTCCGAGAATCTCGGCACTTTCCTCTGCTCTATTTCTACTAGTAATTAAGACATTATTTTCATATTTATTTTTTTCAAAAAGAGAGATAATATTTTCTTGATAGAAAGTAAATCCGGCCACAGTAGTAAAAACTACTCCAACAGAAAGTAAACACCAAGCTAATACAAAAAATACAGATTTCATAGTTAATGTGTTTAGTATACCAAATTATACATTAAATTATGTGTTAATTGACATTTTAGTCTGGAAATGGTATCCTATAATATTGAATGATCATGAAAAAGTTATTAGTTTCTTTTATCTTAATTTTTTTAACACTTCTGCAAAGTGCTGGTTGTGTACAGGCTTTTGATACTTCAAAATTAGGAGTCCATATCCTTAGCATTTATGAACTTGATGATGCAAAAAAATTAGTAACTCTAGCGGATGACGTGCTGGGTACAAATACTGAAGTTAAAATCGGAGTAGGCACTGAAAAAAACACCGAATTAGTTCCCCAAGCAAATTTTGATTATCAAAACTGGAACTATGTAACTATTCCGCTTACTTTAGATGATGTCAAAAGCAATAAAGAACTCGAGTGGCAACTTTTTTTTGACAATGCTAAAAGATTAAAATTAATCCCAATTGTTCGTCTTACAACTGAATATGCTCCAGAGAGTAGCTTTTGGTTAGTGCCAAATAGAAAGCAAATCATTGAGCAAATTAATTTTTTATCAAAACTAAGTTGGCCAACTAAAAAGAAACACATTATTGTTTACAACGAGGTTAATCACGCCTCCGAATGGGGTGGGCGCGTAGATCCTGAGGGATATTCGAATGTTCTAAAGTTTGCCAGTTCGTGGGCTCATACTGAGGAAACAAACTTTGTAGTTCTGCCTGCGGCAATGGACTTAGTAGCTCCGAATGGTAAGAGTACCTTGGAGGCTTTCAATTATTTGAATCAAATGTACGATTTAGATCCAGAAGTTTTTTCTTATATTGATGTCTGGAATTCTCACTCTTACCCAAATCCAGGATTTATCGGTTCGCCGACAAGTTATGGGAAAACTTCAATGAGAGGATTTCAATACGAACTTAATTTTTTGAAGTACAAAACTGGCAAAGATTATCAAGTAATGATTACAGAAACTGGCTGGAAAGCAACACTCGCAAATTCTCGGTGGCTTGAATCTTATTACACATATTCGATGCAACATATTTGGTCAGATGATCGTGTGATTGCTGTGACACCATTTTTATTAAAAGGATCTCCTGGTCCATTTTCTAATTTTAGTTTTTATGATGAGAATGAGCAACCAACTGCACAATATAGCGCTTATCAAAACGCAATCAAAAAAATTGATTCTTGAGTTTTCTTAAACATTTTTTAGATACTTTTTAAACAATACTTCAAAAGTATGAAAAAGTATGATAATTTAAGTTGTATCAAAAATTTCATTAACTCATGAAGACAAAAACTCGTTTAACAATTACTTTTTCTCAAGATTTGCTTCGAAAGGTTGATGTGTTAATTAATGCTCATACTATTAGAAATAGATCTCAAGCAATTGAGAGTTTAGTTAGGCAAGGTTTGAGTACGGATATAAGCTGTGCGGTTATTCTAGCCGGTGGTAAAAACTCAAATGATGATACTCTCTCACTAAAGAAAATTAATGATCGATACGTTCTTTCAATTATGATTGATCAGTTGAAGATGTTTGGCATTACCAAAATTGTGGTCTGCGCAGGGAAGAACGAAAAGAAGATCAAAAATATATTTACAGATGGTTCTTCAAATGGTGTGACTATTGTGTATAGCAGTGAAAAAGAACCACTTGGGAGCGCTGGTGCAATTAAGAATGCTGAAAAACTTATTGGAAACGAATCATTTTTAGTGATTAATGACAGCACTCTTACTGATTTAAATCTAGCCGACCTGTTTGAGTTCCACGAAAATGAAGATTCGATTGCAACAATTTGTGTTAAACCAAGAATGAGCGAAAAAAAATATGGACAGACTTTTTTACATGGCAACAAAATTGTAAAGTTCTTAGATACTTCAGATTATAAAGGTATCAGTATTGTCAATATTGGACTTTATATATTAAAACCAGAAATATTTAATTTTATTGGAAAGAATAAATATTTAAGTTTAGAAACTGATATATTTCCAAATTTAGCTCAAGATAAGGAGTTAAGCGCATTTGTTTTTCAAGGCAATTGGTTTGATGCTTCAAAAGATGCATCGTATAAATCAGCAATTAAAAATTGGCAAAATTAGTAGCTATCAAAAAGGATTATATGGAAGACTCATTAGCTTTGGCACTTTCGCATGCGACTGAAGTAGGAGCAATTGCAGCATCTAGAGTTGCTGGTTTTGGTGACAAAATAAAGGCAGATCATGAAGCAGTCGAGGCTATGAGAACTCACTTTAATGGACTAGATTTCAATGGTCGAATTGTGATTGGTGAAGGTGAAAGAGATGAAGCGCCAATGCTTTATATTGGTGAAAAATTGGGAACTGGAAAAGGCCAAGCAGTTGATATTGCTGTTGATCCGCTTGAAAACACCAATGCTACTGCCGTTTTTGGTCCTGGAGCAATTGCGGTTTTAGCAGCTTCCGAGCGAGGTGGTCTTTTCCATGCTCCAGACATGTATATGGATAAGTTGGTTGTTCCGGAACAAGCAGCTGGCAAAGTTAACATTGATTGGGAACCCAAGAAGAATTTAGCAGCAATTGCAAAAGGATTGGAGCGACATGTTCCAGATTTAGTGATAGTAATTTTAGATAGAGAAAGAAATGAAGAATTAATTGATAAGGTTAGGAAGGCTGGTGCAAGGGTTAAGTTGATTGGAGATGGTGACCTTATGCCTGGAGTTGAGGCGTGTATGCGTGGCAGTGGAGTTCATGCCGTTATGGGTATTGGTGCGGCCCCAGAAACAGTGATAACTGCAGCTGCTATGAGGTGTTTGAAAGGTGAACTGCAGGCAAGATTTTGGCCAAAAAATGAGGACGAGAAAAAGCGCCTAAAGAAAATGGGTGGAAAACTTGATAAAGTATACACACACAATGATTTAGCGAGTAGTAAAACTGCAATCTTTTGTGCTACGGGAGTTACTCAAGGC
>JAHIVL010000050.1 GCA_018816485.1 Patescibacteria group bacterium
CAAAAAACAAGACGAAATTGAACGCAGAGTTACAGATCTTTTGACTCTGATATCTTTAATAGATAAAGCTTTCTTATTTCCAAAGCAACTATCTGGTGGAGAAGCTCAAAAAATTAGTATTGCCAGAGCATTATCCACAGGTCCAACAATTGTCTTTGCTGACGAGCCAACAGGAAACCTAGATCGAGAAACTTCGTTAGAGATTGGCAAATTATTTCAAAAAATCAATTCACTGGGAACTACAATAATATTAGCAACTCATGATCATGATATTATGGAATTACTCAAAGATGCCAGACAGATTGACCTTGAAAAAGGTAAGATCAAAAGAGATACCAAACCTAAAAAAGAGTCTGAGTCCAAGGAAAAGCCAGAGCCAGAGGAAAAATCAAGTTTAGTGGCAGACGATAAAAAGGAAAAGAAAGAAAAAGAAACTTCAAGTTCTAAGGCTAAATCAAAATTAAAGGAAACCAAAAACTTGGATAAAGCTAAGAATATAAACAAAAAAAAATAAAACGAAATAAGCAAAAATATGAGCTCACTAACAACTACCCTAACTACTATCAGAAGATCTCCTTATCAAACTATTACTTCAGTCACAATGGTTGCCGTAACATTTTTTGTAGGATTTTCATTTTCACTTTTTGTCATTGGAGCAAGTAAAGTGCTTCAACACTTTGAAACAAGACCTCAGATCATTGCTTTTTTTGAACTTGAGACTCCAATCGAAGAAATAGAAAAAACCATAGAAAAAATTAAATCAAAACCATATGTAGAATCAGCAAAAATTATTACCCAAGAAGATGCTCTAAAGCTCTACCAAGAAGAAAATAAAAATGATCCACTCTTGTTAGAACTAGTAACTGCAGATATTTTACCTGCTAGTATTGAAGTCTCTGGACGCAACATTGAATCCTTAATTAATATTAAAAACGATTTTGATGAATTTAATCAAGTAGAAGATGTAGTTTTTCAAGAAGACGTAGTTGCAATCCTTTCGAAATGGATTGGTGCAGCTGAAATCATTGGAATCTCAGCAGTCTCAATTTTGACACTTATTTCTTTTCTAATTATCATGACTGTGACTGCAATGAAAGCTACAGCTCAAAAAAAATCAATAAAAATCATGAGATTGCTGGGAGCAACGAAAGGTTATATCAAAGTTCCATTTATGTATGAGGGAATGATCTATGGATTAGTTGGCGCTACAATCGGTTGGTTAATTACTTTTTCCATACTGTTGTACCTGACGCCATCGATAAATGAAGTTTTAGGTGAAATAAAACTTCTTCCAATTCCTCTAGAATTCTATATTATTCATGGCATCATAGGAATTTTATCTGGAGTTTTTCTTGGAGGATTTGCAAGCTTAGTTGCGATTCAGAGATTAATAAGAAATTAACAATATTAAGCTTGTGCTACTAACATCACCGTTTGCTTAACTTATGATCAAGAAACTACATTTATCAGTCGTATTTTTTCTAATTTGTATATTATTTGGATCTGTCGTGAACACAGTCAATGCTGAAGATTGTGAAAAAGATTTTGAGTGCAATGAAAATGACGAACAGTCAGTGTATGACAATTGTCTTCAAAACAAAATTGACTGTATTGAAAATAAATTGGGAGAAATAAGTAGTGAGAAAACAACACTTAATAACACAATTAGTGTTTTTAATGGCAATATCAATATTCAAGAATTGCAAATTAGACAGCAAGAAGCTGAAATAAATAAACTTGAAAAAGAAATCGGTGCATTAGGCGACAGAATTTCTGGATTAAGTATTTCACTAGACCGTCTAACTACTCTGCTTGTGGACAGGATTAGAACTCAATATAAACAAAGACAATCAAATCCCTTTGAACTACTTCTAACCTCCAACTCTCTTTCAAAATTTGTTAGTCAACATCGATATCTCAGTCTTGCTGGAAAACAAACAGCAGACGCCATGCAAAGAGCTCAGAGTCAAAAAATCTTATATGATGAACAAAAAGATTTAAAAACCATTAAACAGGATGAGATTGAAACTAAAAGATATCAACTACAGCTCAATCAAAATAACTTAGTCTCCCAAAGAGAAGAAAAGAAAAATTTACTAACTGTAACTCAGAATGATGAACAAAAATTTCAAAAATTACTGAAAGAAGCTCAAGAACAAGTTGATGCAATAAAAAGATATACTGCTAATAAAGATATCTCGTTGCTCTCAAATACCACCAAATATGATGATTGGGGATACTATTATAATCAAAGAGATAGCGCTTGGGGAAATCAATACCTTGGAAAAAGCGATACCACTATAGCAACAGCTGGATGTCTAGTAACTTCAGTAGCCATGATAGCTTCACATTATGGCAAAAACCTTACACCCGCCAATATTGCAGCATCTTATGATGCTTTTGCAATTTACTACCCAGATTATCTAAATTTTAGTTTTAGTTTAAATGGAGCCAACATTTCCAGATCTAGAGTTTGTTATAACAGCTCTTGCCTAGATTCTGAACTTTCTTCTGGAAAACCCGTTATTGTTAGAATTAATGCTCCTAGTGTTTCTGGGGATCATTTTTTAGTCATTACAAAAAAAGAAAATGACAATTACATCATGAAAGATCCATACGAATCGGACGGAAATAATATTTCCTTTACAGATAAACACTCACTTTCAAATATAACAGCTGTCGATCGAGTAACGATAAACTAATTTTTGCTAAAAACTACAACTAATGCAAGAATTTTGCTTTAGATTATGTTTTAGATGAAGAAGGTTTATTGGATACTTCTAGCTTTCCTTATATTTATTTACTTTGCTAAACCAGTTCTTGCCTCCCCAATCATCAACGAGGTCTACCCAAGGCCAAATCCAGACGAAAAAGAGTGGATAGAACTTTTTAATAATTCTCAAGAAATTATTGACCTCACTGGATGGATCTTAATGGATGAACTTAGTGCATCATCAATCATTTTTCAATTTAATCAAGGATCTGAAGATACGTGGAAAATAGAACCACTCACTTATGTAATAATCGAAATTGAAAACAGTAAACTCAATAACACTGCCGATGGCGTAAAACTAATAAACACACTTGGCGAAACCATTGATCAATTTGAATATACAAACGCTGAGCAAGGAATGAGTTTCGCATTAGTGACCAATAGTGATCAGGATCAGACATCAATTATTTTGTCAGTTCCAAGTAAAGGACTTCCAAACCCAATCCCTACCAGCTCAAATAATACAGAATCTGAAATTTCTGATGAAACTAACGAAAATGCTCAAAATAATTACCCCTCACTTGAAATCTATGAAGTCATGTCTTGTCCCGAGGAAAATAACTCGGAATGGATCAAAATCAAAAATTCTAACGATGAAACAGTGAATCTTGAAAATTGGTTACTAAAAGACTCCGCAGATAATCAGATCCTACTTACTTCAACGGAAACAATACCAGCGCAATCCTTTATAACTATTTACTTAAAAAGTAACATTCTCAATAACTCGGGAGACATAGTTACTTTACTTGACCCAAATAAAAACATTGTAGATACTCTTGAACTAGGCCAATGTACAGAAGGTATTCCAATTTCTGCCGAACTCTCGTTAAATGGAGATAATAATTCGCTAATAGAAGTATTTTCTACTAACGTGACTTCCCAAAATAACACTCTACAAGACAATAACCAGCAAATTATTGCAAATAATAATCTAGAACAAAAAATTTCAAGTTTAAAGAAAATTAATGGATTTCTAACAGTCATAAATGCTGATAAATCTTCTTCTGCTAAAACAGATAATTACGTCTCAAAACAGGTCGTCGTTAAAAAAAATAGTTTACCAAAAACAGCCATAATAAGTGTTATAATTGGGGGAGCAATTTTAGCAAGTTCTGGACTATTTTTTATTAATCATGAAAAAATTTAGCAAAATATTCAAAGCCTATCTGCCACCAATTATATGGGCAATTTTTATTTATGTATTATCATCACAAAGTATTATCGCTGGATTTCAAGAAACAGCTCACGACTTTATTTTAAAAAAAACTGCTCATATTTTCGTTTATTTTGTCCTCTATTTACTTCTGAAAAGAGCTATAGATAATACTGTAGACTCCAAATCAGCATCAAAACAACTATTTTTACCAATTTTACTTTGTTTGCTTTACGCAGTTAGTGACGAATTCCATCAATCACTTGTTCCAGGTAGATATGCTACTTTAAGAGATGTGGGCTATGATATGCTTGGAGTTGGTGTTGCCTTCTTAAAAAAATTAAATTTTATTTAATTTTTGACATTTGAACATTGACAGGTGAATAAAATAAGTGATAATGATTCATCTAAGTCGCTCTATATGAGGCTAATTAATAATTATTAAAAGGGAATTGAAAATGACTAAATCACAATTGGTTGCTGTTATTGCAAAAAAAGCTCACTTAACAAAAAAAGCTTCTTCAGATGCTATTGAAGCATTATTTGAAGAAGTCATTCGTTCGCTTAAAAAAGGTGAAAAAGTAGTTGTTTCAGGTTTCGGAACATTTTATGTTAGCAAAGTTGGAGATAAACAAGTTGTCCCTTTTGGTAATGAATCAAAAAGACAAACAATCAAAGGTCACAAAGTTGTTAACTTCAGAGTTGGTAAGCCATTAAAGAAACAAGTTTGGTAAACTAAAATAATTTTGCAGTTAACGCAATTTTAGAAATGACGATTTAAACCCCCGCTCGAGCGGGGGTTTTTGGTAGTTTGAGCCAGAGGTGCTAAAATAACAACATGCTAAGAAAATATTATCTGATCTTTAAATACATGTTCATCAGAACATTGCAGTTTAGAGCAGAGATCATTGTCTACTCATTCTTAGAGATAATTCCATTTTTTGTTTTGTTTTTTTTATGGAGTGCGGTTTATTCTAATCAAGAAGTAATTCATAACTATTCATTTACCGATATCATCCAGTACTATGTTTTGGTAATTTTTGTACAAAGATTTACAGCGACTCATTTTGAGGGATGGCGCTCGCAAGAAATCAGAATGGGTAAAATTGATTATTTTTTAACTCGACCATTTTCTTACATAAATGAAATAGTTTCAAAAGAAGTAGGTGGAAAAATAGTTAGTCTCTTGTTTTCTGTTCCGATACTGAGTATTTTTTATGTTTTTGTAACCAAGTTATTTAACTTACCCCCAATTAGTTTTCAGCTAAACAACCTAATTGCTTTTTTTGGCCTAATCACCGTAGCTTACTCTATTCAAATTATGATAGCTTTATGGATTGTTTTGCTCACTTTCTGGTTTGAAGGATCTAGCGGTCTCGAACACTTTAAATGGATTGTTCTATCGTTGTTTAGCGGCTCAGCGATTCCTTTTGAGTTTATGCCTAGCTGGTTACAAAAAATTTTTATCCTACTACCCTTCAAATATACTAGTTATGTTCCAGTTCAAGTCATACAAGGAAAAATGAATCTGAACGGGAATGACTATATTTCTATATTACTTACATTGGGTGGCATGATTATATTTAGTGGTTTCTTATGGAATAAAGCACAGTATAAATACTCTTCAGCTGGAGGTTAAATAAAAAAAATAAATGAAAAAATACTGGAAATTATTTTGGCACTTCAGAAAAATTCAACTCATGAAGATGATGGAGTATAGAAGTGACTTTTTCTTTTGGACGATAGTTTCTATAATGTGGACAATTTTTAATTATTTTTTCTATGGATTAATTATTGGAAATAGTAAGAGCATTGCTGGCTGGAGCTACGATGAAGTAATGATTTTGCTTTCATTCTTTACCATGATTGATTCCCTCACCTGGTCTGTATTTTATCCAAATATGAATAACTATACAGAAGCTATCTATGAAGGAAGTTTAAGTAAATTTTTACTTCTACCGGTCAATAGTGTTTTTATAATTTTAACCCAAGAAGCAACGTATCACAATGTTCCTAGGTTTTTTATTGGACTTGTTATACTTATTCGTACGGCAATTAAAATGCAGATAAACGTTACTGCTTCTCAAATTTTTCTTGCCAGTTTATTATTTATTTCATCAGTGATTTTTTTATATAGTGGCTGGTTTATTCTAGCAACTCTATCGCTATGGGTCGAAAAATTAAAAAATATCAATGAAATTATGCCCGGGCTTAGAAGTATCTATAATATGCCTGTTAGGATTTATACTGGAGTAACCTCGGTTTTGGTTACATTTATTTTTCCACTAGGATTAGTTACTACTTTGCCAAGTGAAGTTATTTTAGGAAGAAGTAATTTTTTCCAAATACTTTACTTCTTTGCTTTTACACTTATGTTTGCAAACTTGGCTTTACTGTTTTACAAAAAATCAATTAAAAAATACTCTAGTGTGGGAAACTAATACTAAACTAAGATATAATAAAACTATGCAAAAAATCGCTATCAAAGTAGAAAACTTAAAAAAATA
The DNA here is from genome assembly GCA_018816485.1 of Patescibacteria group bacterium. Taxonomy (GTDB): domain Bacteria; phylum Patescibacteriota; class Microgenomatia; order UBA1400; family PJMF01; genus VFLK01. Next base: position 6,434 of record JAHIVL010000050.1, read on the forward strand.
CTTTAAAGTCTATAAAAAAGAACCGGGACTTTGGGGCTCAATCAAGTCACTCTGGAAAAGAAACTATGAAACTGTCAAAGCCGTTGACGATGTTAGTTTCGAAATTACTGAAGGAGAAATAGTGGGATTTATAGGTCAAAATGGAGCAGGAAAAACTACAACTCTTAAAATGCTTTCTGGACTTTTGTATCCAACGCAAGGCCAGTCTACCGTACTAGGATTTAATCCTTGGGATCGAAAACCAAAATTTCAAAAGCAATTTGCTCTCGTAATGGGTCAAAAAAACCAATTATGGTGGGACTTACCAGCAATCGAATCTTTTCATCTTAATAAAGCAATTTATGAAATTCCTGACAAAAAATTTGACGAAACTCTTGCAAAACTAGCCAAGATTTTGGATGTCGAAGATATCCTCCAAATCCAAGTTAGAAAACTTTCATTGGGTCAAAGAATGAAGTGCGAAATTATCGCAGCCCTACTACATAACCCAAAAGTTTTGTTCTTGGATGAGCCCACAATTGGCCTAGATGTCGTGATGCAAAAGATTTTGCGTGACTTTATTAAACAGTACAACAAAGAGTTTGGAGCAACAATAATTTTGACTAGTCACTACATGGGAGATGTTAAAGAACTTTGCGAGAGAGTAATCATAATCGATAATGGTCATAAAATTTATGATGGCAAACTTGCTGACATTATTAATAAGTATGCTAGAAATAAAATTCTTTCGCTTACTTTGGAAAATGGAGTAACAAAAAATGAATTGAGTAAATTCGGAACTGTTAAATCATTTGAAGATGGCCGAACAACTTTAGTAGTACCAAGAAAAGATGCTACAAAAATTGCTGCTAAAATCCTGAATCAATTTAAAGTTCATGACTTAAACATCGAAGAGGTTCCAATCGAAACAGTGATTAGAGAAATATTTGGAAACAAAAACAAGTGAAGAAGTATCTAACACTTCTAAAAATTTCATGGCAAAATGGCTTGGTATATAGGCTAAGTTTATTTACCTGGCGCTTAAGATCATTCCTATCTAGTCTTATGTCACTGACTGTATGGACAGTTATTTTTACTTCTAGTAACGATGCTTTTGGCTACTCTAGGGAGAGCATGATTACTTATATATTTTTAATTGCTTTCTTGCAAAGCATTATTATTTCCTCATCATTGAATGGCCTAGCAAGTAGAATATATTCAGGAGAAATAAGTAATCACCTGCTCAAGCCTTTGAATATTTTCGCCCTCTTTGCCGTTCAAGAAATTGCAGATAAATTTAAAAATACTTTTTTCTTAGTTTTGGAAACTTTATTTTTATTTTTAATTTTCAAACCAATTATTTTATTTCCTGACTATAAAATATTTTTAATATTTATAGCTTGGGCTTTTGGAGGATTGATTATGAACTTCATAATCTCGCTTCTTTTTGGTAGCCTTGGTTTTTGGAGCCCTCAAGTATGGGGACCACAATTTTTATTCTTTATGATTCTTGAGTTCACTGCGGGAAAACTTTTCCCTTTGGATATTTTGCCAAAAATCTTACAAAAAATTATTTACCTTACTCCTTTTCCTTATCTTTCATTTTTACAAATTCAATTATTTTTGGAAAGATTAAGTGCTGATGAAATTATTAAACATTCAATCGTGATGATTTTCTGGATTATAACTCTGGGATTAATTACAAAAATAATTTGGAAAAAAGGACTACGATCTTTTGAATCGGTAGGAAGATAATGAAAAAATTAAGATTAAAAACATACTTTAATGTTTGGAAAATTTTTGGACTTAATGCTTTACAAGAAACTCTTATAAATCGAGGTTCAAACATTCTTTTTATGGTGGGAAAAATATTAAGATTTTCTTTTTCTTTAATATTTTTATATTTAATAAAGACAACTGTTACTAGTTTTGCTGGATATACTTCCGATCAAATGATTGTATTCTTCTTAACTTATCAATTCATTGATTTAACTAGCCAAATTTTTTATCGAGGAGTTTATGTTTTCAGTGGAAAAGTCAGGTCGGGAGAGTTTGATTTCTTGCTTTCTAAGCCGATCAATCCTCTATTTAGGGCTTTAACTGGCAAACCAGATATCAATGATGCAATTTTCATGATTCCTTCATTAGCGGTTAGTTTTTATATATTTAGCAAACTAGATGTTGTTGTTTCTTGGCAGTCCCTGTTATGGTACTTAGTTCTTCTAATAAATGGGTTGTTAATTGTTACTACTATCAACATTCTAGTTTTAGTAATTGGCATTTTAACAACAGAAACCGAAGGGATCATTTGGATATACAGAGACCTTAGCTCTATGGGTAGATTTCCAGTTGAAATTTATATGCAACCACTTAAATTTATTTTATATTTTATTATTCCAATTGGGATGATGATTACAATTCCTACTGAAGTTTTGCTGGGAATTAATCCGTCATTTAGTATCGTCGCAACTATGTTAGTGGGAGTTAGCAGTTTCGTTGTTAGCTTAAAACTATGGGAATGGGCTTTGAAAAAGTATTCGGGGGTTGGAAGTTAGACAGTTATTGCTTTACCTCGATTATTTGATATTTATCACCTTTGACAAAAACATATTGCTGATCTGTCAAAAGAATAATTTATGTTTTTTATTATATGAGCAATTTTTTAATACTTTTTTAGCATCAATAGATGTATAAATTTTTATCTCATTTTAGTATTGGTACCAGCCTGGTAAACTCCAGCCACTCGTTTTGTCCATTAACCCGAATTTCCGTTCTATCCGAGTATTTTCGCTTTGGGAAAACTTTTGAAGTTTCAAAAATCATTGACATAATTTAGTTCATCGCAAAACTTCAAACATTCCAATAAATTCTAAACCTACCTCTTTGGAGACTGTCTCTTTCTTCTAGCTTTTCCACCCATACCAATTTTTCTGGTTTCTTTCATTCTGTCATCTCTTTTCAATAAACCCTCTGGTTTAAGCAATGCTCTAAATGTTGGGTCGTATTTTTCCAGTGCTCTAGAAATTCCATGAACAACTGCGTCTAACTGCGAAGAAGAACCTGATCCAGAAACTATAGCTGTAATAGAAAATTTACCTTTTGTTCCGGTTAATTCGAATGGTTTATTATATCTTAATTTAGCGTCACTGATTGTGCCAAAATATTGACCAACAACTTTGTCATTAACGATAAAATCACCTTCTGATTCATATATTCTAACTCTAGCAGTAGCAACTTTTCTTCTGCCAATTGCTTCGTAATATTTTCCGGTTGGAACTATTAAGTTTGAAGAAGTTTCAGATTCAACTCTCTTCACAAGCTTCTTAACTGGCTTAGATTTCTTAATAATTTTTTTGATTACTTTTTTCTTTTTATTTAATTTTAATGCCATAACTGGTTATGCTCCTAATTGACTTTCATGATTATGATCTGGACCTGCATAAACTTTCAAACGAGCCATTCTTGGACCCTGAAGTTTATTTTTTGGCAACATATTTTTAACTGCATTTTCAATAATTCTTTCAGGGAACTGTGCTCTAACTTTAGCTAAGGTTCTTTCCTTAAAACCTCCTGGAAACCCTGAGTGTCTATAGTATTTTTTATCTTCTTCTTTGTTTCCAGTCACTGCAACTTCTGCCGCATTTATAACAACGACATAATCACCTGCATCAATATGAGGAGTGTACTCTTTTTTATTTTTACCGATAAGCTTGGTTGCAATATCAGTAGAGATACGACCCAATACTTTGTCTTTTGCATCAACAATATGCCACTGTCTTTTAATCTCGCTAGTCTTTTGTGAATAAGTTTTTTGCATTATTTCTTAGCCTCTTTCTTTTTTGCTGGAACTTTTTTAACAGCTGGCTTCTTAACAACAGCTTTTTTGGCAGCAGATTTCTTAACAGCTTTCTTAACAACGGGTTTCTTCTCTACAGCCTTCTCAGCTTTCAGAGTGCCCATTCTTGTTGGCATCTTTGTCAAAGATAGTTTTGCCAATTTAGTATTATCGCCTCTTCTTAGTCCTACAGCTTCTATTCTTGTGAAACCAGATTTCTTATCAGCAAATTCTGGAGCTATTCTATCTACTAAAGAATTAACAACATCTCTTCTGCCAAAGAATTTATGTAAGAGTCTTCTTGTTGCAATTGTATCGACTTTTGCATTTGAGATAATCTTATCAGTAATTCTTTTGATTTCTTTTGCTTTGCTTTCGGTAGTAACGATGTGACCATGCTCGATCAAAGAACGTACTAGACCTTTAAACAATGCTTTTCTAGCTTTGCTGTCTCTATTAAAATGCTTAATCTTTACTCTATGTCTCATTATATTACTCTCCCAAGTTTACGCCTTTTTTTTGTAATGCAGCATCAATTAGTACAACACTTTTTCCACCCAAGTTTTTAACTTTTGAAACTATTTCTTTTGGTACACCAGTTAAATCTCCGACTGTTTTGAAACCACCTTTTCTAAGAGCATTTGCAATTCTTGTTGGCAAATCTAGCTCTTCGACTGTTAATCTCAATGTTTCTGCTTCTTCTGGTGATAAAGTAATTTCTGGTTCAACAACATGTGGTACAACTGGGTTAAATACTTGACCAAATTGTTTTGTTAAAATCTCAGCTGATAATCTAATTGCCTCAAGAGGTGAAATTGAACCATCAGTTTGAACATTCATAATTAATTTATCAAAATCAGTGATTCTTCCGACACGAGTTTGTTCAACTTTGTAAGAAACTTTAACCACTGGTGAAAATAAAGCATCAAGAACAATGTCGCCAATGGAACCTGCTGATTTCTCATCTGCAATTACATAGCCAATTCCTGACTCAACTCTCATTTCTACTTGAATATTTTTGCCTTTAGCAATGGTAGCAATTGGTAAATCTTTGTTTATAATTTCAAATCCTGCTTCGCATTCAATGTCTCCTGCAGTTACTTCTTTGGGACCTTTTGCTGAAAGTCTGAGTATTCCTGCTTCATGAGTAGATGCAAAAACTTTGATTTGTTTAATGTTTAAAGCCATTTCCAAAACATCTTCTTTTAGTCCATCAATTGTTGAAAATTGATGATCTACACCCTCAACTCTAAATTGAGTAATTGCTGTACCCGGAAGTGAAGACAAAAGCACTCTTCTAAGAGCATTGCCGATTGTATGACCGTAACCATTGTCTAATGGTTCTATAATAATATTAGCAGATGTAGCACTAGAATCTCTCTCTTCTATTTGAAAAGTTGGATTCATTCCTGTAATTAAATTGTTCATATTTTTCTCCTTTGTTTCTTCTCCCATTAGAACTTTTGTTCTTCTGGAATCTGTTTCTAGATTTTTAATTAATAATATTTTTATCTACTGTAGTACTCAACAATTTGTTGTTCTTCTATTGACTCTGTTACGTCTGTTCTTTCAGGTAATCTTAAAACCTTTGCAACAGCTCCTTTTTGTTCTAACCAGCAAACAACACTTGAATTTTCTTTTATAGCTTCAGAAATTAAAGGTATTTTCGTTCCTTTTGAAGTTAAAGAAATAACATCATTAACTTTTACTTGGTAAGAAGGAACATCCATCTTTTTACCATTAACTCTTACATGAGCATGAGAAACTAGCTGTCTTGCAGCTGCTCTTGTGCCTGTCCAACCTAATCTATAAATAGTATTGTCTAATCTTCTTTCAAGTAAACTCAAGAGAGCGGAACCAGTTGCTGTTGGATTCTTACTAGCTTTAGTATAAAGTTTTCTAAGTTGTTTTTCTAAAATACCATAAATATACTTAACTTTTTGTTTCTCATTAAGTTGAGTTCCATAGTCTGAAGTTTTTCTTCTTGATTTTGCTCCATGTTGACCGGGCTTAGAAGTCAAACGTCTTGCAACTTTAAGAGCATTGGTCTTAAGACCTAAGTCTTCACCAATCTTTCTTGCTAGTTTATTTTTTGGTCCAATGTATCTTGCCATATTACTTGTGCCCCTTAGGGTATTCTCTTACTTGTTATGTTTTGCTTTTCTTGGTCTAGTACCGTTATGAGGATCTGGTGTCATATCAGCAATCATGCTTACTCTAATACCTTGAGCTCTCAAAACTCTTAATGTAACATCTCTTCCAGGACCTGGTCCTTTAATGAATACATCTACTGTATTCATTCCAAATGCTCTTGCTTTATTTACAGCATTTTCAACTGTAATTGTAGCTGCGTAAGGAGTTGATTTTCTTGAGCCAGAAAAACCAGCTTCCCCAGCCGATGACCAACAAATGACATTTCCAGTATTGTCAGTAACACTAACCATTGTAGTGTTAAATGTCGCAGTAACGTACATTCTACCTTTAGGAACAGCTTTTGTTATTTTTCTTGTTTGAGCCATGATAATTATTTACCTTTTTTCGCTGCTTCTAATTTTGTTGCCATTTCTTTAGACATAGCACCTACTGTTCTTCTCTTTGAACCACCTCTAGCATTTCTAGAATTTGTTCTTGTTCTCTGACCCCTTGTAGGAAGCTTCATAATATGTCGCATACCTCTATAACTTCTAATGCGTTTTAAACGGTCAATATTATCACTCACATGTCTTCTTAAATCACCTTCAAGTTCATATCTATCAAAAATTCTTTGAACTCTGTTAACTTCATCATTAGTTAAATCTTTTGCTCTTTTATCAGGGTCAACTTGAGCTTCTCTTAAAACAGCCTCTGCTACAGTAGCTCCTACTCCATAAATAAATTGAAGTGAAAAAAGTATTTTTTTGTTTTCTGGTATATCAACACCAATAATACGAGGCATATGTTCTTATCCTTGTTTTCCTTTATGTTTTGGTTCCGAACAAATTCGTCTCAGAACTCCTTTACGCTTAACAAGCTTGCAATGAATGCAAATTGTCTTTAAAGATGTTTTTACTTTCATTTATGACCTTTAGGTTACTTTTTGCCCTTTCAGGGTTTATAAATTTGTTTTCTAATTTTTCAACAGGCCTGAACTATACATCAATTTGTTAAAATTAAAAAGAATTAGTTTTACTGCGTAGCTTGTTTGGTTGATCTATAGGTAATTTTACACTTATTGAGGTCATATTTAGATACATATCCTCTAACCAAATCACCTGGCATAACTCTAATTCTGTATAATCTCATCTTACCGACCAATGTTCCTAAGAGAATTTTGCTTATCATAGGTTTAACTTCTGAATCAGTTACTAATACTCTAAACATGGTATTTGGGAGACAGTTTTCAACCACACCCTCGACTTCGAAACGATCATTGCGATCGGATTTCTTGGCAGTGGTGTCAACTTGCTTTTTTGACTTAGCAGATCTTTTATGATCTTGTACTTTACCCATAAGGAAAGTATTATACCAGACAAAAGCTAGTTTGTCAGTATTTCAGGGCCTTTTTCGGTTATCAAAACAGTTTCCTCAAACATGCCCGAGATTGACCCATCAATAGTTTTATAAGTCCAACCATCTAAAGACTCCTCCAAAGTTGCATTTCCCATAGCATACATATTCTCAATAGCTATGGTTTGTCCATTATAAAGCTTAACATTTCTATCCGCTTTGTCTGGTATACAAGGTATTGAGGGCTCCATATGAAGCTCTTTACCAACTCCATGACCAGTTAACTGAAAAACTACCCCATACCCATTTCTCTTAAGTGGTTTCTCCATTGCTCTACTAATGTCATAAACTGAATTACCTAGTTTTGCCGCAACAATTGCCTTTCTGAGAGATTTCTTTCCAGCACTTAGAAAATCATTAATCTCTTGGCTAACTTTTCCAACAGGAAAAGTAATTGTTGTATCTAAATGAAAATTATTATTAATTAAACCAATATCAATTGTGATAACATCTCCATCTTCAATCACATTATTCTGAGGAATACCATGACAAATACTGTCGTTTTTCATAATACATGTTGCCCAATTATAACCAGGTACAGTAGAAAAACTTGGAAGCATGCCTGCTTCTTTTATTAAGTACTGAGCTTTTTCCTCAATTTGTTCGAATGAAATTCCTGGTTTTGAAAAATCAGCTAACTGGTTTTTAATACGACCAAGGACTTTTCCTCCTTGGCGCATCGCAATTATTTTTTTTTCTAAAGCTTGATTCATCAGTTGTATTATAGCAGAAAATAATTCTCAATTTTTTTAACATTCCTTTAAAATCTTCTGTTGGTGGCTTATTATCACAGAGACTTATATATCTTTACTTAAGCTTATCCAACTCTTTGCAGATATCCTTAAAAACATCATCGATACTTTTTTCACCATCTACGACAATTAGTTTGCCTTCTTTTTTATAGAATTGTATGACCGGCTCAGTAAAAATATGAAAAAGATCAATTCTTTTTTTGATTGCATGAATAGTTTCGTCACCCCTATCACTTGGTCTACCAGCAAGTCTCCAAAGAGCTTCTTTGTCAGATACTTCTAGGAAGACAACTTTATCGACACCGCCATTGAAAGCTTCTGCTTGAACTACAGTTCTTGGAAAACCATCTAAAATATAGCCGCTGCTATATTCTGGTTTTTCTAAGTAGGTCAAAATTATTTCTAAGGTTTTGTCATCTGGAACTAATGCACCAGAGTTAATAGTTTCTTTAAGCCATCTACCAATTCGTGTTTTTTCTCTGGCCATATCTCTAAAAATATGTCCCGAAGATAAGTAAGGAATTTTATACTTCTCAACTAAAAAGTTTCCTTGAGTTGATTTTCCCGCACCTTGAATGCCAATTAATATTAATTTCATTTTTCCCTTCCGGGCTTTAATTTATTAGTACTAAATAAATCGATCGTAGTTTTGCTCAACTAACATACTATCAACTTGTTTGTATGTTTCCAACACAACTGAGACAACAATTAAGATACTAGTTCCACTAACAGATAGCTGACCAATACCTGTAAAGATTTGAGCCAGTGAAGGCATAATTGCAATAAAACCTAAAAAGAATGCACCTGCAATAGTAATTCTAGAAACTACAAACTCCAAAAATTTCTTTGTGTTTGCTCCAGGTCTAATTCCAGGTACAAATGCGCCACTTTTTTTCAATTCATCTGAGATATCCTCGGCATTGAAAAAAATCATTGAGGAAAAGAATGTAAAGAAAAATACAATAATAAAGTAAAGAATCATGTAAACGAGAGAAGTTTGTTGAAAATTAATTGTAAGCATGTTTCCAATTTCAACAAGTTTAGGATTACTTGAAGCGATCATTAATTTTGCTAAAAATGATGGAATTAACATAATCGAAACCGCAAAAATAATTGGCATCACTCCAGCAACGTTTACTTTAATAGGTAAATGAGTTGTCTGGCCACCATATGATTTTTTTCCTCTTGTCCTAGTCGCATATTGAATTGTTATCTTTCTGACTGCCTCATTCATAAAAACAATCAAACCAATAATCAAGAAAAAGACAGCAAAGAAAGAAACTCCGACAAAAAGTTTATTTGTGCCAGATAATAAAACCTGAGTAAATGAACTTGGAAGCTGACTTACTATACCTGCAAAAAGAATCATAGAAATTCCATTACCGATACCGTGGAGAGAAACTAACTCCCCCAACCAAGTAACAATTAATGAACCAGCAACTAAAGACAGTATCATCGCAATAAATGCTAAAGGAGAAGTTGACTCTAACAAGTTTTGTGAGCGCAACAGAGCTAGAATAGAGATACTTTGTCCAACTGCTAATGGAACTGATAAATATCGAGTATATTGATTTAATTTTTCTCTACCGGCCTCACCATCTTTTTGCATCTCTTTAATTTTTGGAATTACCATTCCACCAAGCTGCATCACAATCGAAGCAGTAATGTATGGATTGATTCCAACCGCTAAGATGGAAAAGTTTTTGAGTGTACCACCTGAAAAAACATTTAAGAGACTTAGAAATTGATTAGAGTTAAATAAGGCTCTCAATTGTTGTAAATTTACAGAAGGAAGTGGAATGTGTGCGAGAAATCTAAATGCTAAAAGTATAGCTGCAGTAAATAAGAGTTTCTTTTTTAACTCAGGGGTCGAATTAATCTTTTTTAAAAAATCAGTTATTTTCTTCATAAACACTCAATTTTTCCATCAGCTTTTTCTATAGCTTTCTTTGCAGCTTGCGAAATTCTCAAACCTTTTATAGTTACTTTTCTGAATATTTTTCCAGAAGCAATAATCTTTGCTTTTTTAAACTTCTTCTCGATTAATTTTTCAAGTTTTAATGCATCCAAAGTTATAATCTCGGCTTTCATTCTTTCTATTTCGGTTAAATTGATTTCTGCTGTTGGTCTAACAACATTCAATTTTCCTTTTCCTCTGAGCATAGGAATACGTTTGATTAATGGCAACTGACCACCTTCAAACCATAATGGAATTTTTGCTCCACTTCTGGACTTTTGTCCTTTTTGACCCCTACCTGAAGTATGTCCGCCTTTGCCAGAACCATACCCACGTCCAACACGTTTTTTTGATGTAGTTTTAATCTTGATTAGGTTGTTTAAGAGTGACATTGTATTATTTCTTTACTGGTTTTTTTATTGTTTTTTCAGCTGGTGTTTTTTTTGCCACAACCTTCGCAGATTCAGCTAGTGCTTTTTTTGCCACCCTCTTTACAGTTTTTGCTTTTTCTTGAATTTTTTTGACTTTTTCAGCTTCTTCTGCCTCAACTTCAGCAATGGATTTTAACTTAATTCCTTTTAACTCAACAATTTTTTGGATCTCTTTTAAAGCTGCAAAAGTTGCATAAACACTTGAAGCTTGATTTTCTGAACCTAAGATTTTGCTAGAGATATCTCTTACACCTGCGGCTTCGACAACTGCGCGAACTGGACCACCAGCAATAACCCCAGAACCTTTTGGAGCTGGTTTCAACATAACTCTTCCTGCACCTTTCTTAACAGTGATTGGAAAAGGAATAGTTGTACCGTCTAGAGGTACAGTAATCATTTTTTTCTTAGCTTTTTTGATACCTTTTTTAATTGCACCAACAACGTCTTTAGCTTTACCTAAACCAACGCCAACTCTACCTTTTTTATCACCAACAACCATTAGAACAGAAAAGCCTACATTATTTCCGCCTTTAGTCTTTTTTGAAACACGAGAAATTCTGATAACCTTCTCATCGAACTCTTTTGGTTCAGCATTCTGAAATCGCTTGTTTCTGTCTGGAAGTTTATTCATAGCTATACCTTTATTCCGCCGTTTCTTAAAGTTTCGGCAACTGCTTTAACTCTACCGTGATATTTGTATTGACCTCTGTCAAAAACTACGGTTGTTATTTTTGCTTTTTTCATTTTTGCGACTAATTCTTCTGTTGCTTTAATAATAGACTCAGTTTTTGTAAGTTTTTCGGTCTTTTCAAGTCCCCTTACCTCAGACTGGTCTTTCTTGCTTTGCAATTCACCTCGTCTAATTTTTGCATCACTAATAGACATTAAAGTTGTTTCTTTAACATCATCAACCAGCTGAATATATGTATATTTATTAGCACGATAAACGGTAAGTCTTGGTCTTTCGGAAGTACCAAAAATCTTAGAACGAACTCGTCTTCTTCGGCTTTCAACTTTAGTAATATAGTGGTTAATTTTTGCCATTACGCAGCTGCCTTTCCTTGTTTTCTTCTGACAACTTCATCTTCGTATCTGATACCTTTGCCTTTATAAGGTTCTGGTGGTCTAATTTTTCTGATATCAGCTGCCATTTGTCCTACAGCCTGTTTATCAATTCCTTTTATATGAATAGTATCATTGCCCTGAACTTTAATTGTCACACCTTCAAGTACTTTGACCTCCACCGGGTGAGAGTATCCAACTGCCAAAGAAATGCCTGTTCCTTGAGCTTGAACTCTATATCCAGTTCCAACTAACTTTAAAGTTTTTTTGTAACCTTCAGTAACTCCATCTACACAGTTTTGAATTAAACTTCTGATTAAACCATGAAATGCGCGAGTTTGTTTGTCTTCACTTTTTCTGTCGACAATAACTACACCATCTTTTATTTCAACAATAATATTAGGTAAAACATCAACTTTTAATTGACCTTTAGGACCCTTAAGATCAACGACATTGTTAGCGACAGTGACTGTTACTCCGGCTGGCAATGTGATAGATTTTCTTCCAATTCTTGACATATATATTTAACCTTTTACCAAACTTGACAAAGAAGTTCTCCTCCCAAATTTGCTTTACGAGCATCTTTGTCAGTCATGACACCTTTGCTTGTAGAAACGATAGTAATTCCATAACCACCTAAAGTTTTTGGTAATTCACTAACTGGTGCGTACAATCTTCTTCCTGGCTTAGAAAGTCTCTTAACATCATTTACTGCTGGTAATTTACCAATATATTTTAATGTTATAACCAAATAATTAAATGATTTACTTTCTTTAATACCGACCTCACTAACATATCCTTCTTTCAAAAGAATGTCTGCGATTGCCTTCTTTATTTTTGAATAAGGAACCTCAACTTTGGCATGACGAGCCATGTGTGCGTTCTTTATTCTGATGATGATATCTGCAATTGGATCGGTTGTCATAATGTTTTTTACTTACTTGATTTAACTACTCCAGGTAATTCTCCTTTTGAAGCTAACTCTCTAAATGTTAATCTACTTAAACCAAAGAATCTCATATAACCTTTAGGACGACCTGTTATTTTACAACGGTTAACCCCTCTAGTAGAAACTTTATTGACTTTTTTAACTCCTGATTTTCTCAAGGATTCTTTTAGTGCCAATAGTTTTTTTGATTTTGCAATCTTTGATTTTTTAGCCATTTAAGTTATTCCTTTTTCTCGAAAGGCATTCCAAATAATTCTAACATTCTGAAAGCCTTTTCGTCTTCTTTGGTTGAAGTTACAAATACTATTTGGAAACTTCTTATACGTTCTATTTTATCGTAATTAATTTCTGGGAAAATAATTTGTTCTTCAATTCCCATGCTGTAGTTACCCGCATGATCAAAAGCAGTTCTTGAAACTCCTCTAAAATCTTTGACACGAGGCAATGCAACTGAGATTAATTTCTCAAGAAATCCCCACATTCTTTTTCCTCGTAACGTTACTTTGACTCCTAAAGGATCACCTACTCTTAATTTAAAGTTAGCAATCGATTTTTTAGCCAATGTAACTACTGGTTTTTGCCCTGTCATAGTGGCAAACTGCTCAACAATATTCTCAATTGCTTTTTTTCTAGCCTTTGGATCTTGAGGATCTGCAACGCCAATATTAACAACAATTTTTTCCAATTTTGGAACTCCAAAATCATTAGCTATTTTAAACTCCTTCTTAAGTTTTGGCAAAATTTTACTAGTATATAATTGTTTTAATTTCACTTGTGCCCTTTAGGGTATTCTATTTTTTACTTAACGCAACCTCTGTTATAACTTTTCCTGTTTTCTTAAAAAATCTTGATTTTGTACCATCTTTAGCAATCTTGAATCCAACTCTGTCTGCAACACCTTTGTCATTAATAATTGCAATACTTGCTGTGTGAAATGGTCTCTCAGACTTGATTTTATCTCCTACTCTGCCACTTACTGGTTTGATATGCTTAGTATATTTATTAGCACCCTCAACCAAAATCTTGTTTAATTTTGGATATACTTTTTTAATAACTCCAGATTTTCCCTTATCTTTGCCTGCGGTTACTAGTACTTTGTCATTAATTTTAAATTTCACTTGTATGCCCTTTCAGGGTGTATTAATTAACCTATAAAACCTCTTGAGCTAAACTTGCAATTTTATTAAAACCTCTGTTTTTAACTTCTCTTGCGATTGGTCCAAAAACACGTGTTCCAACTGGAATTGGATTTGCTCTTGATTCAATGATAACAGCTGCGTTGTCATCAAATCTGACATACTCTCCAGAACTTCTTCTAGTTTCTTTTCTTGTTCTAATAATAACTGCTTTAACGAGTTCACCTTTTTTTATTGAACCAGTTGCGTCTGAAACAATTACAGAAGCAGCAACTATATCACCAACGTAGCCAAATCTTCTTCTCGATCCACCATGAACCTGAATAACTCTGATTCTTTTTGCACCTGAGTTATCGGCAATTTGTAAAACAGATCTTAACTGAATCATTACTTGGATCCTCCTGACTTTGAAACAATTCTAAATTTCTTTGTTTTACTAATAGGTCTTGTAGCCTCAATAATAACTTCGTCACCGACTTCAAGATCAATGTTATCATAGTGACATGCATAAGATTTTGTGCGTTTCACAGATTTTAGGTACAAAGGATGTTGCCACAATCTAACAACCTTAACTTTTGCAGTTTTCTCAGATTTCAATGATACAACTGTTCCTTTTATAGATCTCATGATTTATCCCCTATTACACTCTTAACTCTTGCAACATCATCTGCCAACAAGCAGATGTGAGTATTCTTTAACTTACCTGCTTTTTTTTGCAATCTCGATTTTGCCAATAACATCAACAACTCGTCGAGTTGAACATTAAGTTCTTCGATTGTTTTGTCATGTAGTGCTTTTATGTCGTTACTTCTCATTTATTCTCTTTTTGGGTATTATTATTTTTTAACAAATACTGTTTTTACTGATAACTTGTGTCCAGCTTTTACAAATGCTAAACGTGCAATTTCTTCTGAAACACCACTTAATTCAAATAGTATTGATCCAGGTCTTACAACTGCAACGTGTTCTTGAATCGCACCTTTACCTGAACCCATTTTTACTCCAACTGGCTTACTGGTAATTGGCTTGTGCGGAAAAACTCTAATCCAGTACTTACCATCTCTTTTAGTCATAAAAGTGATTTTTTTTCTAGCTGCCTCAATTTGTCTAGCAGATACCCAACCTCTGGTTATAGCTTGCAAACCAAATTCACCAAAAGCAACATCGGTACCACGTTGAGCGATTCCTCTCATTTTTCCTCTAAATTGCTTGCGGTATTTTTCTTTTTTTGGTTGTAGCATATCTAGACTAACTCACCTTTATAAATCCATACTTTAATTCCGACATACCCAGAACGAGTTCTAGCTGGTACTTGGAAATAATCTATATTAGCTCTAATTGTCTGAGTTGGAACACTTCCTTGAAAATATTTCTCAGTTCGTCCAATTTCAGCTCCGTTAATTCTTCCAGAAAGTTGAATTTTAATTCCTTTTGCTCCAGCTTGCATCGTTTTTTCCAGTGCTTGCATAACAGCTCTTCTGTGAGGAAATCTCTTAATTAGTTGGTTAACAATTCTTTCTGCAACTAATTTTGAACTCAAATCTGGCTTTCTAACTTCTTCTACTCTTAAATCAATTTTTACTTTATCTTTTTGTAATTTTGATACATTTAAGATTCTCTCGATTTCTTTTTTTATTACTTCAAGATTAGCTCCACCCTTACCGATAACGACACCAGGGCGAGAAACAAATAAAATAACCTTAATAGCTTTTAAAGATCTCTCGATTTCTACATTTGTCACTCCAGCACTGATTAATTTATCGTTTAAGAATTTTCTAACTGTGTAATCTTCAACTACTCTATCAGAGTAATCGCTAGGATTCGCAAACCAACGAGACTTCCAACTAAATGTTGAGCCTATTCTGAAGCTAGTTGGATTTACTTTTTGTCCCATATTTTTCTTTCGAACCCTCTATTTTCTTTAGAAAATAGAGTAGGTGCGAAATATGCTGTGCATATCTCTCTGTTTTTTCCAATTATTTCATTCGTAATTACAGACTGTGTATTATACTACTTCTATTATTATTTTGCTTGACCCTTTTTCTGCTTTGTGTTACTCATTTTAGTTACTGTTTGTTGTGTTGAAATTACTTTTCTAACTACTTTTTCTGTTGACACTTTTTTGATTGGAGCCACAATTTTTGCAACACCTTCAGTTTTTTTGGCTTTTTCCACCTTTTTAACAACTGATTCGGCTTTTTTAACAACTGGGTTAGTATTCTTAGTTTCTTTTGCTTCTAGTTCAACAGTAACATGACATGTTCTCTTAATGATTGTATGTGCTCTACCTCTGCTAACAGCTCTAAACCTTTTAAGTTGAGGTGCTGGAGCAACAATAATTGACTTAATAGATAAATCTTCAAGAGCAAATCCGTGATTATGGATAGCATTAGCAATTGCTTGTCTAAGAACTTTCAAAAGAACTAAAGTTGATTTCTTCTCAATTACAGCTAATTGATTAACAGCATCCATTAAAGGTAGCTTTTTAACTATATTAGCTACTAATCTAACTTTTCTTGCTGTTTGTCTGGTATTTTTTTGTGTTGCTTTAATTATCATTTTAATTATTCTTAAACCTTAAGTCTTGGTCAATGTACGTTTAACAATTTTACCGTGACCTCTGAATGTACGAGTTGGAGCAAACTCTCCCAACTTGTGTCCAACCATACTTTCATTAACAAAAACTTCAACGAAAATTTTTCCTTGATGAACTAAAAAAGTGTGACCGACAAAATCAGGGGAAACAACACAAGCTCTACTCCAAGTTTTAATTGGTGATTTATCTCCAGAAGCCTTTTGAACTAAGACTTTTTTCAAAAGTTTTGGGTCAATGAATGGTCCTTTTTTACTTGATCTTGACATAATATTTTCCTATTTAACTCTTCTGTCTCTTATTATCCATTTATTAGTTCTATGATTTTTCTTTCTAGTCTTTTTACCAAGTGCATGCTTACCCCATGGTGTTTTTGGATACTTCATACCAACTCCTGACCTGCCTTCACCGCCACCATGTGGATGACTATCTGGATGTTGAGCAGTACCACGAACTGTTGGTCTAATACCCATTAAGCGTTTTCTGCCTGCTTTACCAATCTTTCTGTTCTTCCAATCTTGATTTCCAATTTGGCCAATTGTAGCGTAACACTCTGCATTGAGCAATCTGAGCTCTTTGGATGGAAGTTGAATAGTGACGTACTTTCCTTCTTTAGCCTGAATAGTAGCTGCTGTACCTGCTCCACGAACCATTTGCGCACCTTTACCTGCTCTAATTTCAAGGTTATGGATAAACATTCCGATTGGGATGTTTTTCAGTGGCAAAGCATTACCAACTTTAACTTCTGCTTTTTCTCCTGCAAGAAGTGTATCTCCAACTGCCAGTCCTTGAGGAGCTAAAACATAACCTTTACTACCATTTTTGTAGTGAATAAAGGCCAAATGTGCACTTCTCATTGGATCATATTCTAATCTAATAACTGTACCTTCAATATCACGATTTTTACGTTTCCAATCAATAATACGTAATTTTTTCTTGACACCAGCACCTCTATGTCTAACAGTAATATGGCCTTTAAAACCTCTTCCTTGACGTTTCTTATGACCTGCTTCCAATAATGATTTTTCTGGTTTACCTTTGTACAACTCAGAACGATCAATGGTAATTTGATGTCTTCTTCCGCTACTAGTTGGTTTTTGTGTTATTAACATTTTATTTTATTCTTCTGATATATCAAATAAATCTATAGATTGGCCTGATTTAAGAGTAACTAAAGCTTTTTTTGTTTTTCCGAATTTAACCATCATTCTCTTTTTACCAGTTCGTTTTAATTCTCTTTGATTAACAATAGTGCGAATTCTTTCAACTTTGACTTCAAATAATTTCTCAATTGCTTCTTTGATTTGGTTCTTGTTTGAGGTCATTTGAACTTCAAACACATATGTATTGTCGGTGTTTGCAAGTCTTAATGACTTTTCGGTTATAACTGGTTTAACAACTATATAAGGATTCATGATTTAACTTTCTTCATCAATCTTTTTTCTAAAGATTTCACTGCATCTTTGCTAAAAATAATTGCATCAGATGAAGCAACATCTAGAACATTAACTAAAGAACCTTCCATAACGTTGACTCTTTGAATATTGCCGAATGCTCTCCTAACCAATTCATTATTACCATTAGTAGCCAATAAAACTTTCTTTCCAGAAATGCTTAAGTCTTTCAAAAGTTTGGCAGCAGTTTTTGTTTTTCCATCAAAATCAGCTAAATTATCTGTAATAAAAATGTTCTCTGATTGAAGACTGAGAGCTACTATCAAGGCCTTTTTCTTCATATGCTTTGAAAGTTTTAATGTCCAATTTTCCAATCCCGTAGGTCCATGAGCGACACCACCTCCAACAAAAATTGGAGCTGATTTTGCACCATGTCGAGCATTACCCGTACCTTTTTGCTTCCAAATTTTTCTTCTAGAACCAGTAACTTCACCTCTTGTTTTAACTTTACTTGTGCCCTGTCTTTTGTTAGAAAGGTAAACTCTAATTGCTTGACTTAAAAGTTGCCCGTTGGCTGAGACACCAAAAATTTCATCATTAACTGTGATCGTTGAAAGTTTGTTTGTAGGTGTAATGCTTTTGATTTTCATGATTTATGCCGTAACCTTGTCTTTTTCAAGAGCAATTTCTTTGATTTCAATATTTGAAGCTTTGTAATCAATTTCGATATTCTTTTTCTTGCCAACTTTCGAAATTCTAACATCAGACATCATAGAACCTGGAACTGGACCACTGATCCAAACTTCATTGTTCTCTTTATCGATATGTAAAATTACTAAATTTAAAACTGACTTTGCTTCTGAACCATAATGACCAGGCATTTTTTTACCCAACCAAACTCTACCTGGAGTTGTTCCAGATCCAATCGAACCAACAGCACGTGCCCTATCAGATTGACCATGTGTTTTTGGACCACCATGAAAATTCCAGCGTTTCATTCCACCAGCAAAACCTCTTCCTTTGCTAATACCTTGTACTTTAACAACGTCTCCAACTTCTAAAACTTGGTCAATATTAATATTATCACCAATGTTAATCTCATCGTCGGCAGAAGGTTTCATTTTATCATCAGATGTTCTAACGCCTCTAATATTTTTAACGCCAAAAGAAAAACCACTCTTTTCCATTCTGGTCCTGAGTGGTTTACTCATGTTTTTAAGTTTTTTCTTACCAAATCCTACTTCTAAAATTGAACATGTAAAAGTTTCTCTAGTTTGTGAATTTTTATTTAGTACTTCAATATCTTGCTTACCAATTACAGGCATATCTAAAATTTTACAACGAGTTACAGCCAAGCGCTTGCCTGTTTTGGTCCAAGCTTGTGTCATTCCTGTTTTGGTAGCAAAAATATCTAGTATCATACCAATAAAATCTATATAAATTACTTATTCTAATTAATCTAAGGTTGCATAAATTTAATCGCAACTTTATCTCCTTATACTTTTACTACTACATCTTAATTTGAATTGAAACTCCAGCTGGAAGTTCCAAATGCATCAAAGAATCTATAGTCTTGCTTGTTGGATTGACAATATCTATCAATCTCTTGTGTGTCTTAATATGGTAGTGCTCTTGAGCATTCTTGTCAGAATGGGGAGACGAAAGCACTGTGAATTCTCTTTTGTGAGAAGGTAGTGGTACGGGCCCCACAACCTTTGCACCAGTAGAAAGTGCTGTTTCTAAAATCTTTTGACTTGCGCTGTCTATAACACGATGGTCGTATGACTTTAGTCTTACGCGAATTTTATATCCAGCTTTAGTTTTTTGATCTAGTTTAGCCATTTTAAAACAACTTACTTAATTACTTTTTAATTTCTTTATGGTTATTAAACCATAGGACGAGATTATACATAAAATTCCTCAAGAAGTAAACCCCAATTTCTTCGTTTTTGCCATCTAAACTTTTCACCCCGCATAAAAATGCGGGGTGAAGCCTAATTCAAATGATATCTTACTTGGTGATCTTGGTAATTGCACCAGCACCAATTGTGTGTCCACCCTCACGAATTGCAAAACGCAACCCCTCTGAAGCAGCTACTGGGACAATTAGCTTGACATACATCTTAGCATTGTCTCCTGGCATAACCATCTCAACGCCTTCTGGAAGTTTAATTTCACCTGTTACGTCAGTTGTTCTGATGTAAAACTGTGGTCTATAACCTGTAAAGAAAGGCTTATGTCTGCCACCTTCTTCTTTGGTCAAAATGTAAACCTCAGCTTCAAACTCTGTGTGAACAGTTACTTTTCCTGGTTTTGTCAAAACTTGACCTCTTTCGACATCATCTTTGCCAATACCTCTTAAAAGAATACCAACGTTGTCTCCTGCTTCACCTTGATCAAGCATTTTACGGAACATTTCAACACCAGTAACTGTGGTTTTTGCAGTATCCCTGATACCAACAATCTCAATTTCTTCACCAACTTTAATAACACCTGACTCTATACGTCCAGTAACAACTGTTCCTCTACCTTTAATTGAAAAAACATCTTCAATTGGCAGTAAGAAAGGTTTATCTAATTCTCTTACTGGATCTGGGATATATGTGTCAACAGAATCCATAAGTTTCATGATTTTATCTTGCTCAGCTGGATCACCCTCTAAAGCTTTAAGCGCACTAATTCTGTGAACAGGAGCATTTTCACCATCGAAACCATGCTTTGTTAATAATTCTCTAACTTCCATTTCGACTAAATCTAAAAGTTCTTCATCATCAACCATATCGCATTTGTTTAATGCAACTACTAACTTTGGAACGTTAACTTGTTTTGCTAACAAAATATGCTCGTGTGTTTGAGGCATAGGACCATCAGTTGCAGCAACAACTAAGATTGCACCATCCATTTGAGCGGCACCAGTGATCATGTTCTTAATATAATCAGCATGTCCTGGAGCATCAATGTGAGCATAATGTCTCTTCGAAGTTTCGTATTCAATATGAGAAATGTTAATTGTCACACCACGAGCTGCTTCTTCTGGAGCATTATCAATGTCTAAATAGCCCATTGCTTTGTTAATATCACTTGGAAGTTTTATTGAAAGTGTTGTAGCAATGGCTGCAGTAAGAGTAGTTTTTCCATGATCAACGTGACCAATTGTACCGATGTTTACGTGTTTTTTATCACGTATAAATTTTTTTGCGTCTGCCATAAGGCCTCCTAAATTAATTTACTTAATTACTATATATAATACTATTTTTTGTCAATTTATCTTCCACCAGTTTTTCTCTCGGCTACCAATTTTTCAGTAATACTGCTTGGAACAATATCGTAATGACTTGGCAACATCACCGACGATGCTCTTCCTTTTGTCATACTCCTTAAAATTGTAACATAACCTTGCATTTCTGCTAAAGGGGAAAGTGCTGTAATAATTGTAACGCTACCTCTTGTTGTTGTCCCTTGTATTTGAGCTCTTCTAGAACCTAAGTCTCCAATTACATCTCCCATATATTCATCTGGAGTAGAGATTTCGACCTTCATAATTGGCTCAAGTAAAACCATACCAGCCAAAAGTGTAGCATGTCTCATTGCCAAAGAACCAGCCATCTTAAATGCAATTTCACTTGAATCAACATCATGATATGAACCGTCATAAAGTGTAACTTTGATATCACTCATAGGAAAGTTTGCCAAGAAACCACGCTCGAGTGACTCTTGAACACCTTTATCTGTTGGTTTAATAAATTCTCTTGGAACAGTTCCACCTTTGATATCATTTACAAACTCATATCCAGTGCCTCTATCTTTTGGCTCAATTCTCAAGTAAACATGACCATATTGTCCACGTCCGCCAGATTGTTTGATATATTTACCCTCAGCTTGAGCAGCTTTTGTAATTGTTTCTCTGTATGCAACTTGAGGAGTACCAACATTTGCCTCAACATTAAACTCTCTTTTCATACGATCCACAATAATTTCTAGATGTAATTCTCCCATTCCCCCGATAATAGTTTGTCCAGTGTCTGGATTTGATTTAATAGAAAATGTTGGATCTTCTTCACTTAGTTTCGCCAAAGCCATACCCATTCTTTCTTGATCTGGTTTTGTTTTTGGCTCAATAGATAAAGAAATAACTGGCTCAGCAAAAGTAATTCCTTCGAGCACAATTTTGTTATCTTCATCACAGAGAGTATCTCCTGTTCTAGTATTTTTTAAACCAACAATAGCAACGATTTCTCCAGCTTTTGCTTCCTGAATTTCTTCTCTTTGATTAGCATGCATAAGAAGTAAACGTCCAACTCTCTCTTTTTGTTTTGTGGTCGAATTATATGTATAACTTCCTGCCTTAAGTATTCCTGAATAGATCCTGGTATAAGTAATTTTTCCAACATGAGGATCTGTTTGAATCTTGAAAGCAAGCGCGCAAAAAATTTCATTTGGAACTAATTGCCTTATTTCTTCTTCTTCAGTTTTTGGATTAATACCAGTAATGTGATCAATGTCGACAGGAGATGGAAGATAATCTACAACAGCATCAAGCATTGGTTGAACACCAGTATTTTTTAGTGATGAACCTGCATAAACAGGAACTAATTTGTAATCAATAACTGCTTTTCGCAGTGTTGCTTTTAATTCATTTAAAGCAATTTCTTTACCATCAAAAAATCTTTGCAAAAGCTCATCATCTGTTTCTGCAATTTGCTCAATTAACTGAGCTCTTAATTCTGCAACTTTTTCTTTATATTCTTCTGGGATTGCTTTAACTTCTGGCTCAGTATCAGCAGCACTATCTTTCCAAAACAAAGCTTTTTGTTCAAGAATTTGAACAACTCCTCTAAAATCATTTTCAGCACCCATTGGCAAAACCATAACTGCTGGAGTCACACCAAATTTAACTCTAATGTCTTCGATAGTAGCAAAAAAATCTGCTCCCAATTTATCCATTTTATTAATAAAACAAATCCTTGGGATGTTGTATTTATCTGCTTGACGCCAAACAGTTTCTGATTGAGACTGAACCCCCTCGCTAGCATCAAGAACTGTAATTCCACCATCGAGCACTCGAAGTGATCTTTCAACTTCAGCTGTAAAATCAACGTGCCCTGGAGTATCAATAATATTAAATCTATATAATGCATTTTCTAGATGAACTTCAAAATGAGGTTTCCAAAAACAAGTGGTGGCAGCAGATACGATTGTGATACCACGCTCTTGTTCTTGAGCCATCCAATCCATAGTTGCAGCACCTTCATGAACTTCACCAATTTTGTAAGTTTTGCCTGTAAAATATAAGATTCTCTCCGTAGTAGTGGTTTTTCCAGCATCGATATGAGCAATAATACCAATGTTTCTAATTCTACTCAATGGAACTCTTGTGTTTGCATTCTCAACCATATCTTCTTTCTACCATCTAAAGTGGGCGAATGCTTTGTTAGCGTCGGCCATACGATGGGCAGTGTTTTTCTTGTTAATTGCTCCACCAGTACCTTGAAGAGCTTCTAACATTTCTGCTGCGAGCTTCTCACCAAAGGTATGATATTGCTTGTTTGGTTTTTTATTAGCAGCTTCAACTAATGCTCTTAAAGAAAGAGCAAAACCTCTACCACTTCTTACTGGCATAGGAACTTGATAAGAAGCACCACCAACACGTCTAGATCTAACCTCCATTTGAGGAGTGACAGCTTGAATTACTTCTTCGAAAGATTCTAATGCTTTTTTTCCAGTTCTTTGAGATAATTCTTCAAGAGCAGCATAAACTTGTTTCTGTGCAACAGATTTTTTTCCATCACGCATTACATAGTTGATGAGCTTTGCAATTCTTGCAGACTGATATTTTCCGTCTGGTCTAGTAACTCTAACTGGAGCTTTTTTAGTTCTCATGATAATTTCTTCTCTGCTAAATTTTTAGCAAATACTTTCATTTAATAATTCTTTTGGACCCGATCTTTTTTTGTTAAAAAAAAGTCGTAGGTACAAAATATGCTGTGCATATACTTTTTAATTAACTTTTCTTTACACCATATTTACTACGTGAAGTTTTTCTATTGCCCACACCAGTGGCATCATATTTTCCTCTAATAATATGATACTTCACGCCAGGAAGATCTTTAACTCTTCCACCTCTGACCAAAACGATACTATGTTCGGCCAGACTGTGTCCCTCACCCATGATGTAAGCAGTGACTTCCATTTTATTGGAAAGCCTAACACGAGCAACTTTACGAAGCGCAGAGTTAGGTTTTTTAGGAGTCATTGTTTTGACTACAGTACACACACCACGTTTTTGTGGATTAATAGTCTTAATTTGCTTACCAGTATTAGAATTAAAACTTCTGCGAAGCGCTTGAGCTTTAATTCTTTTAGGGTTCGGCTTGCGACCACCTTTTCTGATTAACTGATTAATTGTAGGCATTAATAATTCCAATAGAATAACACGAACACTGATTATATCATAAGACTGACAGATATCATCTAGAGTTCAATACTAGCTCTTTCTTTACTGGTTGGAATTAACCTTCCAATAATAACATTTTCTTTCAGACCATCTAAATAGTCAATTTTTCCTGCCGCAGATGCATCAGTCAAGACATTCTTAGTATGTTGGAAAGAAGCAGCTGATAACCAAGATGCTGTAAATAATGAAGATCTGGTAATTCCCAAGAATAGAACCTTAGCAGTTGCTGGCTCTCCACCTGCTGCCATTGCTTCGTCATTTGCTTCAATAAATTTGGTTTTTTCAATAACTTCACCAGTCAAGAAATCGGTGTCTCCAGCAGATTCAATTTGAAGCTTATCACACATTTTTCTGATAATAGTCTCGAAATGTTTGTCATGAATTGGAATACCCTGAGATTCATAAACAGCTTGTACTTGATTAATAGTGTACTGTTGAGCTTGGAGCAAACCTTTTACAAGAGCCAACTCTTTAAGACTGACTGATCCTGTGGTCAATTGTTGACCAACATGAATTAAGTCTCCATCTTTAATGAGCAGATCAGAGTTAACTGAAAGCTTGTACTCAACTTCTTCAACTGGTGATGAAGTTGTTCTAATAGTAATAACAATATCTTTATCGCCTTCTTCAATTGAAACTTTTCCAGCAATTTCACTAATGATAGCTTGATTCTTTGGATTTCTTGCTTCAAGAAGTTCTTCTACACGAGGCAAACCTTGAGTCACATCAGCACCAAGAATACCTCCGCTATGTTTAGTTCTCATTGTGAGCTGTGTACCAGGTTCTCCGATTGATTGCGCAGCGACAATTCCGACTGGAACTCCTAGCTCAATCATTTTTGAAGTTGAGAAATCAATTCCATAGCATGCTGCACAAAGTCCTTTTGAAGCTTCACATGTGAGAGGAGATCTAACATCTACCGATTTTAATCCTAACTTTACAAGTTGCTTTGAAAGTTCCAAGGTGATTAATGTACTTTTTTGCGCAACTACTTTCTTGTTAAGAACTATATCATTAGCCAAGATTCTTCCCGCAATTCTTTTAACAAAAACATCAGTTCTATCTTCATCCGTTATTGTGATATATTCTTCAGTTTTACAGTCTTCCAATCTGATAATTGCATCATGAGAAACATCACATAAACGACGTGTAAGATAACCAGCATCAGCAGTCTTAATAGCTGAGTCAGTCAATCCTTTACGAGAACCTCTAGCTGAAGTAACGTACTCAAAAATTGTTAAGCCCTCTCTAAAATTAGACTTAGTAGGCATTTCAACAATATTCCCATTTGGGTCAACGACTAAACCACGCATTGCAGCAAGTTGTTTAACCTGATCTTTTGAAGCACGGGTTCCACCTGATTCAATCATAACTTTAACAGCGTTATTTTCAGCGTAAGTACTCCAGGTTTTCTCTGCAATATCCTCTGTTGTATCGATCCAAACATCAAATGAAAGTCTTTTTCTTTCCTCAATTGCAATCATACCCTCATTGTATTGTTCTTGAATTTCTTCAACTTTTTTATTAGCAGCCTCAATGATCTCATTTTTATTTTCAATCATTTCACAGTCACTAACAGAAACAGAAATACCTGAAATTGTTGCTGCTTCAAAACCTAAGTTTTTGATAGCGTCAATGAAGTCTGCAACACGTTGTTTATCAAACTCTTTAATTGCAGAAGTAACTAATTGTTTGATTTTCTTTGCATCTACTGCTTCATTAATATAACCAAATTCTACTGGCAATAAATCATTAAATTGAAGTCTTCCAACTGTTGTTTCAATAACTTTTCCCAGTGAAGCAATTCTAACTTTTGCTAATTGTCTAAGTTCAAGTTTGCCAATCTGATGTACGTGATAAGCCTCATCCTTAGATGAAAATATTCCAGGAAAAACCTTAAATTTATTATCAACAACTGTGTGATAATAAATTCCCATTGCCATTTCTTTATTTGGAATAGTAATAGGCTCACCATTAGCTGGTTTAAGCAAATTATTTGTTGCCATTAATAAATCGATAGCTTCTTGTTGAGCTTTTTTGGTTAAAGGTACGTGAACAGCCATTTGATCACCATCAAAGTCAGCATTATAGCCAGAACAGACACAAGGATGCAATCTAATTGCATTTCCTTCAATCAAAATAGGGAAAAATGCCTGCATACCAAGCTTATGCAAAGTTGGAGCACGATTTAAAATAACTGGATGATTCTTAGTAACTTCTTCTAAAATGTCATAAACTTCTGGCTCATGTCGTTCGATTAAGTGCTTAGCACTTTTAACGTTAGGAGCAGTTCCATTCACGATCAACTCTCTTAAGACATATGGTTTAAACATTTCTAGTGCCATATCTTTTGGCAAACCACATTCATTAAGTTTCAATTCTGGACCGACAACAATAACTGAACGTCCGGAATAGTCAACACGCTTACCAAGAAGATTTTGACGGAAGCGACCCTGTTTACCCTTTAACATTTCTGATAAGGATTTAAGAGGTCTTCTTGTTTGTCTTCTTCTCGTCTGACGCGCACTTGAACCATCAATTAATGAATCAACTGCCTCTTGAAGCATCCTTTTTTCATTTCTCAAAATAATTTCTGGAGCACCCAGATCAATCAAGTGCTTTAAACGATTATTTCTATTAATAACTCTTCTATATAAATCGTTAAGATCTGAAGTAGCAAATCTACCACCAGAAAGCTGAACCATAGGTCTTAAATCTGGAGGAATAACTGGAAGGATGGTCATAAACATCCAAGACGGTTTAATTTTAGCTTTTCTCAAACCTTCGGCAACTCTCAATCGTTTGATAGCTTTAACAAGCTTCGCACCTTTTGATTCTTCAATTTCTTCTCTTAACTTAACAACCAAAGTATTCAAATCAATTGCTTCTGCTAATTCTAAGATACTTTCCGCACCCATTCCTACTCTCAAGTGAGAAGTAGCATTGTAATCATCAAGTTTTAGATACTCATCTTCAGTCAAGATCATTCTTTTTTCAATTTTCTTAACCATTTGTTTAATAGTTTTGTATATTTCTTCTGTCTGGTCTAGCTTAACTTCTAGTTGTTTCTTAAGAGCAATGAGTTTGTTTTTTGCCTTTAATTCAGCTTCTGCAAGTTTCAATTGCAGAGTTTCTTTACTAGTCACTTTTTCCTTTAAGCTAGCTTTATCTTCAATCAAGGTTGCTTTCACTAACTCCATTCCTACTTTAACTTCATCCTTAAGTTCGTCTTGAGCAGCAACTAGATCTACATTTAATCGATCAGAAATTTCTATCTTTTTGTCTGCGTCAATGTCAAGTACTAAATACTTTGAGAAATAAACAATTGAACTCAAGTTTCTTGGTGAGATATCCAAGAGTAAAGATAATTTTGAAGGAGCACCTTTAAAAAACCAAATGTGAGCAACTGGAGCCGATAAAGTGATGTGAGCCATTCTCTCACGTCTAACTTTAGACTGAGTTACTTCAACTCCGCACTTGTCGCAAATGATGCCTTTATAACGAATTCTCTTGTATTTTCCGCAGTAACATTCATAATCTTTGATAGGTCCAAAAATTTTCTCATCAAATAGGCCATCTTTTTCTGCCTTAAGTGATCTGTAGTTTATTGTCTCTGGTTTCTTTACTTCGCCAAATGACCAAGACTTGATTGTGTCAGGGGAAGCTATACGAATTTCTAGAGCAGAGAAGTTGATAATATTTTTCATAAAGTCCTTTGTGGTTTGGTTGTTACTCCTCTATTCTTTCTTCATCATCTTCTGAAGCTTCGATTTTTATTGCCTCTTCTTCATCAAACTCAGGTTCGATATCCTCGAGTTTAATTTCTTCCGAATCATCATCTGGTTTTTTATCTTCCACACTCTGATCGACGGTATTTGATACATCTGAATCAATGTTAAGACCGGGTGAAGCTTCTTCTAAAACTACCTCATCTTCTTCAATAACTTCATGAGGAACGACATCGATTCCAAGAGAATTCAACTCTCTCATTAAAACTCGAAAAGATTCGGGAACGGCTGGTTCAGGAATGTCTAAACCCTTAACAATAGATTCAAAAGCTTTTGCTCTACCCATCACATCATCTGATTTGATAGTTAACATTTCTTGTAAGATATGTGCTGCTTTATGTGCCTCAAGTGCCCAGACTTCCATTTCTCCCAAACGCTGTCCACCCATTTGAGCTTTACCTCCAAGTGGTTGTTGCGTGACTAGTGAGTAAGGACCGGTAGATCTTGCATGCATTTTATCTTCAACCATGTGTGACAATTTAAGAATATATCCAATACCAACAGTTGTTGTTTCACTAAACTGCTCACCTGTTCTACCATCAATAAGTTGAGCTTTTCCAGAAACTGGTAATCCTGCTCTTGCTAGTTCTTCCCAAATTTTCTTTTCATCAAATCTTTCAAATGCTGGAATTGCTATTTTGTAACCCAACTTTTGTGCTGCCCAACCCGTGTGAGCCTCAAGAAGCTGACCTAAGTTCATACGTGCCAAAACAGAAAGTGGTGAAATAATAATGTCTACTGGTGTACCATCTTGCGTATGTGGCATGTCTGCAACAGGAATTATTTTTGAAATAACACCCTTGTTACCATGGCGTCCAGCCAACTTATCACCGACTGTAATTTTTCTTATTTGCGCAACTTTAACAACAACTTC
>JAHIVL010000051.1 GCA_018816485.1 Patescibacteria group bacterium
AGGGCGGCGGCTGGGCGCCGAGTTTGGCAGCCGCCGCCCTAGCTCCTGCCTTTTTCTCGAAAAGCTCCAGATTTTTCATACCAAGCTATGCTTGGGCGCCGCAGAAGAAAGGGGAATACTTGCCCCACCCTTCCCGTGCGCATATTATAACTCCCTGAATATTGACTCCTTAGCGTAAATTTACTATAGTAAGACCATCTGGTGTATTTATTATACTTATATAACTATAGTAGTAAAACTTTACTATAATGTCAAAACAAAAATCTAGAATTGGCGAGAATATTAAAAAATATCGTAATAAACTAGATATTTCTCAAGATACTCTTTCAAAAAGAGCTAATCTTGCATTTCATACAGTTGCTAAGATCGAAGCGGGTGCAACACCTGATCCACGAATAGAAACCGTTAAAAGAATTGCAGATGCTTTGAATGTAACTCTTGATGATTTAATAAAATAGAATTATGCCTACATTAAACTGGATTGGAAAAGAAGCTGTAGTTAACCACGATAAGGAGGTTCCATTTCGGTTGCTGAAAAAAATTAAATCGGCTTCAGTCGGCAATAATTCCAAAAATTTGATTTTGCATGGCGATAACCTTGAAACATTAAAAGCACTTATGCCATATTACACAGGTAAAGTGAAATGTATTTATATTGATCCACCATATAATACTGGAAACGAAAAGTGGGTTTATAATGATAAAGTTAATTCACCAAAAATTAAACAGTGGTTGGGAAAAGTAGTAGGTAAAGAATCAGAAGATTTAACACGACATGATAAGTGGCTTTGTATGATGTATCCTAGAATAACTTTACTTCGCGACTTAATGGCAAATGATGGTGCATTATTTGTTTCTATTGATGATGATGAAGGGCAATATCTAAAAGCAATGCTTGATGAGATTTTTGGGAGAAAAAATTTTCTAACAACTGTTATTTGGCATAAAAAACACACTTCAGCTAATGATGCAAAGTTCTTTTCGGATAATCATGACTATATTCTCGTTTATGCAAAAGATATTAATAGATTTAGTATTAACCTCCTTCCACGAGAGGAAATACACGATTCTCGCTATTCTAATCCAGATAATGATTCTCGTGGTCCTTGGGCTTCAGGCCCTTGTCATGTTAAAACACCGAATCCGAAAGATATTTATGAAATAAAAACACCAGGTGGTAGGAAAGTGTGGCCACCAAAAAGCACGAGCTGGCGTTTTTCAGAAAAGAAATTTGCGGAATTAGTTACAGATAATCGTATTTGGTTTGGAGAAAAGGGTGGAAATATACCACGTTATAAAAGGTTTTTATCAGAAGTGCAACAAGGTATTGTTCCAAAAACTATGTGGCTTCGAGATGAGGTTGGAGATAATCAAGAAGCAAAGTCGGAAGTAAAAAATTTAATACCAAATAGTCCATTCAATACTCCAAAACCAACAAGATTAATCAAACGGATACTGCAACTATCGACTGATAAGAATTCTATTGTTTTGGATTCTTTTGCTGGTTCCGGCACGACAGGTCATGCTGTTTTAGATCTAAACAAAGAAGACGGTGGAGATAGAAAATTTATCCTTGTTGAAATGGAAGATGATGTTGCAAAAGATATAACTGCCGAACGTGTAAAAAGAGCAATAAAAAAACATAATTTCAAAGCAGGTTTTGAATACTGTGAATTAAGCAAACCGCTTTTTGATGAAGAAGGGCAAATTGAGGATACTTGCGAATTTGATCAATTTGCAACCTACATTTATTTTACTGAAACACAAACAAACATTAATCTCTCCAAGGTATCAGCAAATTTCATCGGTGAACACAGCGAAACTGAGTATTATTTAATTTTCAAAGAGAAAGATGTAAATGTGCTTGGAAAATCATTTTTGAAAAAATTAAGAAAGAACGATAACACAAAAGTTGTTTATGCAGACAAGTGTGTACTTGATGATGCAACACTTGAGAAGCAAAATGTCGTTTTCAAACAAATCCCTTATGAAGTTAAAATTTACTAACTATGGAACTTAAAAAATATCAAAAATTTGCATTAGATAAACTAGAATGCTACTTGCGAGAAATAGGCCATGTAGGGACAAAATATGCCCTTATGGGTATAACTGACATGCCTTATAACGCTGAATCCTTTGGTGAAGTACCCTTTGTTTGTATTAAAATCCCTACTGGCGGAGGTAAAACACTTGTTGGTTGTCATGCACTTGATGGAATAATGCGTTCTACACTTAAGCATAAACTAGATCGCGGAATTGTGATGTGGTTTGTACCTTCCGAAGCCATTAAGACTCAAACACTTAGGAAATTTAAAGATCGAAAGGATTGGCATAGGCAGGTTTTGGACGAGGCATTTCAAAACAACATTCGTATTTTCTCAAACGAAGAAGCTCTACGTATTAGAAAAGAAGATATTCAAGAAAATCTTTGTATAATAGTTTCCAGTTTAGACGCATTTCGAAAAGACAAAAAATTACAGAAAAAATATAAAGCTTATCAAGAGAATGGCGAACTCTTGAGCCATTTTGAAAACCTAAATGACGAAGATGAATTAGAGAAAGATAAAGAGAATACTATTATAAATTCACTTGCCAATGTTGTCCGCATGAATAATCCACTTATTGTAATTGATGAGGGTCATAAAACAAAAACCGAGTTGTCAATCGAATTTCTTAACGATCTAAATCCAAGCTTCATTATCGAATACACTGCTACACCTCGTTCTGGTAGCAATATTTTAGTTGATATTTCACCAACCGATCTGAAGACTGAAGAAATGGTAAAAATTCCTATTGTTTTGGAAAGTGCTGCTCAATGGCAAAATTCCATTGCACGCGGTCTTGAAAAGCGAAGTGAACTTGAAAAGGAAGGAAAGAAAAATAAAGGTGAATACATTCGGCCAATTGCACTAATCCAAGCACAACCAAGGAGTAAAACACAAAATAATGTAACTGTTGAACTGATAAAGAAGCACTTACTTTCTGCAAAAATTCCTGAAGATGAAATTGCGATAAAAATTGAAAATAGAAACGATTTAGAAGATGTAAATTTGTTCAGTAAAAAATGCAAAATCCGCTATATTATTACGGTAAATGCACTGGCAGAAGGATGGGATTGTTCTTTCGCGTATATACTTATTTCAGTTGCCAATGTCGGTTCAAAAATTGCCGTTGAACAAATAATTGGTCGTATTATGCGCATGCCTTACGCAAAGCGCAAGAAAAACGAAAATCTTAATCGTTCTTATATTTTTGCTTCCGCAAAGAACTTTAATGAGGCAGCTACTAATATTATCTTTGGGCTTGAAAAGAATGGCTATAGCAAACTGGACTTAATCAAAGCTACTTCAAATAGTGAGGCCAAAGACTCTAAAGAAATCGAGAGAGCTGTAAAGAAAGATTTTGCAATTCCACTTGTGAGTTTTGAAGATGAAAAACTAACTTTTGAGGAGCTTATTGGAGATGATTTTAAACTTGCTAAACAAAATGCAAAATTTGATTTTAAAATCCATTATGACAGTGATGGCCGTGCTATTATTGATATTGAGGATGATAATAAATGGCATAAAGGTAAACAGCAAATACTGAATATAACGTATAAGGACAAAAACTTTTCGAAGCATGAGTTAGTGCAATGGTTAGATAAGAAAGCACGATTTACCCTTCTAGAAAAATCGGATAAGGTAAAATTTATTGAGAATGCTATTGAATATCAGCTCAAACACAAATCATTAGCTGAGCTTTCAGTCAATAGATATTTATTTCTTGACCAACTTAATGGTGCAATTAAAGATGTACTTGAGGAATATGCTAAACAACGCTTTGATGAATTGATTGCGAAAAAAAGAATCTCAATTAAAAAATTTGAAAGCTTTTCAAAGACAATTACTCTCAAACAAGAAATCCCACAGGATTTTAACAAGAACTATTATAAGAAAGTAGATAAGTTGAACAAGGAAGAACTGAATTTTGTTGAGCGCTTAGATCTTGATACATTACCTAATATTGAGTTTTGGGTGCGAAGTCGGGAAAAACAAGATCCGTTTTATATCCAGGGTTGGAAGAAGAATAAGTTTTACCCCGATCTTGTTGCTGTTACCAAAAAAGGCAGTATTGTTGCGCTTGAATGGAAAGGTGAGGATAGGATAAGTAATGAAGATACAAAATACAAAATTGCAATCGGTGAAATGTGGGCAAAACTTGGTAAGGGTAAACTTCATTTCTTCCTTGTACATAATGGTAATGTGGAAGATGTTCTAACTAAGTTGAAAATACTTTAATTATGAATAAAGGCACAAACAATCGATTCTTAAGGGGCTCTGTTTGGAGAAAATGGGATTTGCATATCCATACCCCCGAAACTAAAAAAAACAATAATTATCGCATTGAAAAAGGCGGGGATATTTGGAATGAGTTTTGCAAAAAAATAGAAGCATCTGATATAAAAGTTTTTGGAATAACAGATTATTTTTCTATTGATAATTACTTGCTTTTTATCAATAAATTCAAAAAGAAATACCCAAATTCTGAGAAGATATTTTTTCCAAATATTGAGTTGAGTATTGATCGCTCGTCAAACAATCGCAATGAGGGTTATGACTTTCATTTAATTTTTGACAATAAAATTCAAGACAAAGATTTACACAAATTTTTAGGAAATCTAAGGCTAGAGAATACTGATAATAATGGAAGAAATCTGAAAGCAAGTGAACTGGAATCAGAGGCAAGTTTTAAGTCTGCTTTTACAACATTATTAAATTTGGAAGAGGCTCTTAAGGATACATTTGGTGATAAAAAACCATATTTGAAGGTTTTAATGGCGCACGGACATGGTGGTGTTCAGCCGGAGAAAGGTAATTCTCGAAAAAACGCTGTGGCTGAAGAATCTGACAAAAGAGTTGCTGATATTTATTTTGGACGAGATATAAAAGATAGTAATTTCTTTTTGAATGTTCGTGGTAAAGTTAAAAAGAAAAAGCCGTGTGTAACAGGAAGTGATGCCCATTCTTTTGAAGAGTTTGATAGGAAAGTAGGTAAAGAATTTACTAATAGTAATGAACAAAGACGAACGCTTCCAACTTGGATAAAAGCTGATAAAACATTTGAGGGATTGAAACAAATACTTTATGAGCCACAGGAAAGAGTTTTCTTGGGGAACACGCCAGAGAAACTAATTGATGTTGAATCAAATCGTTCTAAATACATAGATTTTGTTAAAATAGTCCACTCCAAAGACGGACAAGAAAAGAGTTGGTTTAATGACGAAATATCATTAAATCCTGGTTTAGTAGCAGTTATTGGAAGAAAAGGCCAAGGCAAAAGTGCCTTGATTGATATAGTTGCATTTTGTGGTAAAACAAAAATTTCTCCTAATGATTACTCGTTTTTGCGGAAAGACAAGTTTCGTAAAAAGGGTATCGCAAAAGATTATACGGCAACCCTTAAATGGTGCGATGGTCAAACAATTACGGAAAATCTAGATTCTGAAGTAGATATTACTGAAGTGGAAAAAGTAAAATATTTACCACAAAAGTATGTTGAGACAATTTGTAGTGATGATGGGGTAAGTGAACAATTCCAACAGGAAATAGATAAGGTCATTTTTTCTTACATACCAGAAGAAGGACGATTAAACAGTACAAACCTTGCTGATTTAATAAGCGTTAAAACTGAAACCATAGATACTAGAATTTCTCAATTTAGAAGCAATATTCACTCCATTAATGATAAAATAGTCAAATTGGAGAATAAAAAACGCCCTGAGTATTTGCAAGCATTAGAGAAAAAACTTGTCGCGAGACAAAAAGAATTAGAGGGATTAGTAAAACCGAAAACAGTAGTACCTCCTAAGGCTAAGTTAAAAAAAATAGACCAAAACAAGCTAAATGGACTTACAAAGAGAATTGTAAAAATAAATACAGATATTGATTTAGCTAAGGCCTCTCTTAAAACAACTAACGAAAAGATTAATAAGTTAGGTAAACTCAAAGCGGCGGTGGAAGAGCTTTCAGCAAGTGCAAAAAAAATCGTTAAAGAATTTGATTCAGACGCCAAACTTCTATCAATTGACTTATCAAAGCTAATTAATATTAAAGTTAATGAGGAAGCTCTTACCAATACCGAACAACAATTATTAGAACAACAAGAACACCTTGAGGAATTACTAGACCAGAATGATATCTCACCAGACAAAAGTTTATACTCAAAGAAGGTAAAACTCGAAACAAAAAAAGCAATTATTAGTGGTACATTGGGTAAGGGGCAGGAAAGATACTCTGGGTATCAAAAACAGTTAGAAGAATACAAAACAAAGAAAGAAAAAATTGAAGGTAGTAAAAATGATTCAACTCTTGAAACTATAAATTCTATTATGGCTGAATTAGCTTATCTTAAGGGGGGATTAAATGATGATTTACAAGCCCTTATTATTGATAGAGTTTCTTTAGTAGAAAAATTATATTCTTGTTTGGAGGAAAAATCAGATTTTTATAAGAAAATATACCGTCCACTACTTAGATTTATCACAGCCGAGGAAGGCACCCAGAAAGATTCTGGAAGCATGCTTGGATTTGATGCAGGTATAGTATTTGATAGTAATACATTTTCATCAAAATTTTTAAGATATATTAATCAAGGCCGTGATGGTAGTTTTCAATACAAGACTGAGGGCCAAAAAGTATTAGGGAAAATTGTAGAAAGCGCAGAATTTTCAACTGTGACAGGAATTAAAGATTTTACAAATGAGTTAATTAATCACCTTGAATATCATAAAGGCAAAAAACCAGAAGAAAAAAGTATCCTCTATACTCAATTAAAAGGTGAGGAAAAAGAAAACATCGATTTTTACAATTTCACTTTTGGACTTGAATACTTGGATGTAAGGTATAAGGTGCTTTTCAATGGTAAAGATTTGAATAGTAACGAATTTTCTCCGGGAGAAAAAGGTGCTCTTTTACTTATCTTCTATTTACTTATTGACAAAGATCACACGCCATTAATTATGGATCAGCCCGAAGAAAACCTAGATAATGAATCCGTTTATGAGTTACTTGTACCATATATTAGAAAGGCGAAGCTTAAGAGACAAATAATTATAGTAACTCATAATCCAAACCTTGCTGTAGTATGTGATGCAGAGCAGATTATTACTGCCTCAATGGATAAGAAAAAAAGTCAAATCAGATACACTTTTGGAAGTATCGAAAATCCAGAATTGAATAAAAAAGCATCTGATATATTAGAAGGAACACTACCAGCTTTTGATAAAAGGGATGAAAAATACATAAGACAAGAAATCTAAAATTGATCCGCGGCGCGCCAGCGAAGCTGGCAATGAAAAATCTGAAGCTTTTTATAAAAAAGGCAGGAGCTAGGGCGGCGGCTGCCAAACTCGGCGCCCAGCCGCCGCCCTAAAAGTCGTATGGATTTTTGCGGAAATAGGTTCGGATTTCGTTCAGTATTTTCAGCCAGAAAATTTGCGAAGCAAATTTTCTGTCTCGAGCAAAGTCGAGAGACCTATTAGTGTAATAACAGAATCAATGTGGATTAAACACGTTGTTTTTTTGTATAGATTCCTCGCCGGAGGTGAGTGCGCCTCGGGCACAGAACGGGCAGAAGCGAGACAATCCTGAGTAGAGCGAAGGAGCAGTCGAGCGTCGACAAATGCGAGCTTGCGTAGCATTTGGCGCTGCCCAGGACAACGACCCTGAGTGAGCGGAGCGAATCGAAGGGGAGACGTAAACCCCTCCTCCCCAGCCACGGGTCATCAGACCCTTCACCTGTCACAACCAAGCAAGCTTGGTTGTTTTTGGTTACGGGTCTGTGCCCCTTTCCCCAACTCGCCAAAGGCGGGTCGGGGGCCCCATCTTTTTTGGTTATATTTTCTGTCTCGAGCAAAGTCGAGAGACATTAATGTATTAAAAAATGGCAATAGCAATATAAAAAGAAAAACGGCCTGCTAATTAACAAAACGTCAAAATGTTTGATTAAAATACTTTGGCTTATATTGACAATTCTTTGCTTTTTGACAACAATTTAATATTGTATTACTGTACAAAAATGGCTAACGAAAAAAAAATAGTTATTGGTGTATGCGCAAAGAATGAAGAAAACACTATTTTAGCGTGCCTCAATTCGATTCATTTTGCATTAAAGAAACTTTCTAGGAGATGGAAAGTTTTTGTTGTAGTTAACGTAAACAGTAGCAATGACAGGACTAGAGAATTGGTTAATGGGTTTGTTAATCAACATGTTAGTTTTACTGTTATCAACAACGGAGGAAATTTAGTTGAGGCGCAGCGAGCAGTTGTAAATAGGTTTTCAGGTAAATATCACATTTTTATTGACGCAGACACTTTACTTGATTCTGAAACTATTAAAGAACTTGTTGATACTTTGGAAAAAAATAACAGTCTGGCAGCTGCATATGCTAGTTATATACCACATAAAAACAAAAATTTTATATGGCCTCGTATTGTGAACGTTGTGTATGATACACAAACACAGTTGCAGTCACTCCGATACTATCTTCACGGAAGAATATTTATCACCAGAGATTGGTATTTTCCTGAACGCCAGGAAATGCGAGATCGTGTAAAAAAATGTTCATCGATTTTAATTAATCGTTTGTCGGCCAAAGACCAACTTCTCATGGTTGACGATATTTTTCTTTCGAGCTATCTTTTAGATAAATATGGTGTTCATAGTATAAAGCAGGTACCTACAGCAAAAGCATACTACGAGCCGGTTCACACAATTAAGGATTTTTACAGGGGCTATAGACGACGAAATCTTGAAATGAAAAAAATAACTGAATTGTATCCAGAGTTTAATTATCTTCTTCCATTTTTAAACCGCAAAGTGAATTGGGGGGCATTTTTCCTAAGAAGTAGCTTTAAGGTTCAGATAGTTTGGTTGTATTTTATCATTCAGAGGTGGATTTTTTTTCTACTCTTAAAGCTCGAACTCGCATCTATTATTATGGGTCTTAATAGTAAGAATTTTCATCAATGGGTTGTCACGGATACATCAAAACTCTATATAAAAAAGACAGGAATCAATTCAAAAGAATGATGCCTGTTTTAGGTGGGGTTGTAAATTGGCTAATTCTTCAGCAAACTCATTGGGATGGTTTGTTGAGTGAATTATAGAACCAGTTCGTCCTTTCCCCCGTTTTTCCCGGATGCGTTTCTTGATATCTTTTACGATTCTCACGGCGTTTTCTCCAGTCACTATGTAGACCGGTAAATCGTGCCCCTCAAGAAAGGTGACTGATAGTGCTACGGCTCGATCATTTAATTGTGGATAGAATGATCGAATGATTGTCTCGTTGAAGCGAATACTTCCTAGGGATTTGATGGACAGTTGCTTACGCCTCACCAAGTACAGTGCTACTCGTTGTAGATGTAACCCATCTGGCTTAAAAAAGAGCAGCGTTATCTCCATGTCTCTCACCTCCTTTGCTTCCGTACTGAGCGTGAATTTAGAAACATTCAGTTCTAATCTACTAAACAATGCTAACTATGTCAATTCCAGAATCAATTCTCCAAAAAGTTACTCTCCGATCACATCGAAATAATCGTGGTATTGGTTATGATTTGTATTTTGTATCCTATCAGAACAAAAGGTACGTTTTTCGTATTGAGAATAGTGAAACAAATTCAAAACTCAAGCTTAATAGACATCGATTTCTACTCCAATATATTAGTGCAGATTATATGCAGCAGTTGATTCAAATTGGAATTCTCAAAGGTCGACATTACTTTATTACTTCGTATATACAGGGGAAGATTCCTTCTAAACTTAGCGGTGTATTATTAAGCAAAATATTTTTAGTACTTCGAAAAGTACACACAATCAATGCAAGAGGAGCAGGCCATGTATATCCAGATTTCCTAAAAGGTAATTGTGCGAATTGGAAATTGTTTATCGAAAATACGCTTTCTAATTTGAAAGATACAAAGTTTCAGAGTGAATTATTTCAACTGAATCAAATGTATAATGAATTAAAATCAATACTACAACATCGTGAGGCTCACTCACTTTTGCATGGTGATTTAAACAAAAATAATATCATTATTAAAGATGGGAAAATTTACCTTCTTGATTGGGAAAATGCACTAATTGGGGATTCGTTGGCTGATTATGCAATATTAGATAATTTTTTTGAACTAAACATTCTTAACCGAAGTCATTGGTTATCTACAGAAAGCTCGCTTATTACATTCTATAAGAGATTTTTTCTTATAAAAGAGATAGATTATAAGAAGAATCACGGAATGTCAGTCAAAGAAGATATTAAGAAACTTCATAAAATCATGATATGAAAATTTCCATCGTCGTACCATACTATCAGGCACCCGCATCTATACATCAATTAATTGATGCACTTAATAAGCAGGGTATTCCACAAGATCTTCGGAATGAGTTTGAAGTTATTATAGTTAATGACGAATGTGGCAAGATTCTTCCAATTGTTATTCCACAAACTACTTTCCCTCTAAGAGTCGTTGTATCTCAGCACAAGGGGGTGGCAGGGGCAAGAAACATTGGAATCAAGAATGCAAGAGGGGAACTCATTTTTTTTCTTGATCAAGATTGCATACCAACACCATCCTGGCTAGCTTCGTTGTATTCATCTTTTGTCAGAAATGAGGATGTCTCAGGAATTGGTGGAAGAATTGTCCCAAAGAAAGGAGGTGGGGTGGTGAATGACTATTTTAATATCACTAATCGTCTGGGTCACCCAATAATAGACTCACAAACTGGTGCTATTGTCACACTCATAACTGGAAATGCTGGATTTCGAATAAATGCATTAATGAAAATTGGATATTTTGACGAAAAGGATTTTGATGTTAACTCACATGGCGGGGAGGACGTTGATATTACATATCGCTTGAAAAGAGCTGGTATGCGTATATATTACGAGCCTAATGCTATCGTTTCTCATATGTATCCAAATCATATCAAGGATATTTTTTATAAATATGCAAACTACGGTATGGGTATGCGTATTTTTTGTGAAAAGCATCAAATAGATCCTCAATCTATAAGACAGCCTGGTTTTTCTCTGAGTAGCAAAATAATTTATTTTCTCACATTTTATTTACAAACAAAAAAGTATCTCCAAACATTCCGCGGTATCACGCTTTGGAGGCGCTTATTATTTGTGCTATTGGATTTTCTGCGCTATTTTGGACATGGATATGGTTACTACAAAAAGAACAATCGAAAAAGAGTTATCACGACGGGATAATTATTATAGTAATTCAAAATTATTCCGCATAAGATCATCAGGAAAAGATTCATGCTCTGTGATTATTCCTGTTTATGAACAGAATAAAGAACTTGATTTTTGCCTTCGTGCACTCGACAGACAACTAGATCCTCCATCATTTGAAGTGGTTATTATTGACGATGCATCAAAAGAAAGTATCAGTTATTCAGTTTTCGACAAGTTTCACTTTTCGGTTAGAGTTTTTCGGCTAAATAAAAATCTCGGGGCATCTACGGCTCGCAATATTGGTATTCGATTTGCAAAGAATCCCATTTTAGTTTTTCTTGACGCTGATATGCTGGTGCCAAGAAATTTTCTGCGTGTGCATATGAAAATACATCCGCCGTATTCCAATATCATCTCAATTAGCTTTCGCGAATCCATTCTGTTGCCAAAAATTCGACTCATAAAAAGGAAACCATGCTACATGAAAGATTTCCGATATCAGCGAATTGTTGAGAAGAGGTGGCAGAAACAATATTCATGGCTTCC
>JAHIVL010000052.1 GCA_018816485.1 Patescibacteria group bacterium
GGAATTTCATTTCCCTTGGCTACTTTTAAAACTATTCCTTCTGTAATTTTAGAAAGAAATCTTGACTTTTCCAAATTAATTATTCCGCAAATCTTTGAACAAATTGTGTTTCATGGCTTACTAATTTATATGGCTTTATCGGGCTCTGGTTCGATAGCTTATGCCTATGCAATATTAGCAAGATCGGTAGTCGGTGTAGTTGTGATGATTGTTCTTCAACCTTGGTCTTTTGGTTTGGCTTTAGACAAATCCTCATTAAAGTCGTTGCTAGGATATGGAGTTAAGTTTCAGATTAATGATTTTCTCGCTAGGATTAAAGATCAATTATTCTATTTAGTTTTAGCTATGTTCTTGCCACTGAGAGATTTTGGTTACATTCAGTGGGCCAAAAATTGGTCTATGTATCCATACAACTTGACAGTTCAAAACATGATGGCAATTACTTTTCCAGCATTTTCTAGATTGCAAGGTCACACTGAAGCTCTTAAAAAAGCCATCGAAAAATCCTTATTTTTTATTACAATTGCAATTTTTCCAATTTTAGTAGGCATGAGTGTTTTCATATTTCCGTTTATCAGTCTTGTTCCAAAATGGGCAAAATGGCAACCAGCGGCGATTAGTTTAATTTTATTCAGTCTTAGTATTGCTTGGAGTGCAATTTCAACTCCACTAACTAATACTTTAAATGCTATCGGAAAGATCAACTGGACTTTGAAACTAATGATTATGTGGACAGTTTTAACGTGGGTCCTAACACCTGTAGGAATCTATTTCTTTGGATTTAATGGAGTAGCCATTTCAGCTTTGTTAATATCCTCTACTTCAGTATTATCAGTTTATTTTGTCAAAAAAATTGTACCAATCGATTTTTTCGATCAAGTTTGGAGGCAATTATTAGCTTCTGTTGTTATGGGAATTGTCGGTGTAATTGGTATGCAATATTGGTCCAAAGGGTATCTTTATTTTTCTGCAGGAGTCTTCTTGACGGGACTTAGTTATGCAGTTACCCTATTATTAATAGGTAAAGACAAAGTATTAAGTGAAATTAGGAGCTTAAAATGAAACTTTCTGTAGTCATCAACACAAA
The DNA here is from genome assembly GCA_018816485.1 of Patescibacteria group bacterium. GTDB lineage: Bacteria > Patescibacteriota > Microgenomatia > UBA1400 > PJMF01 > VFLK01. The sequence continues at coordinate 1,088 of JAHIVL010000052.1, forward strand.
AAATGCCGAAAAAACTTTGGAAGCATCGCTTAAATCTGTTAAGTTTGCTGACGAGATTATTGTTGTTGATATGATGAGTACTGATGATACTGTCAAAATTGCCAAAAAATTTACGACTTCAATTTTTGCTCACGATGATGTTGGTTATGTAGAGCCAGCTCGAAATTTTGCTATTTCTAAGGCGATGAGTGATTGGATTTTGATTCTTGATGCAGATGAAGAAGTTCCTCAAGAACTTGCAAAAGTGATTAAAGGGATTCTCAAATCTGATGAAAAAGGGCAAGCTACAGCTGACTGTTACTATGTGCCAAGAAGAAACATGATTTTTGGTAAGTGGATAGAAAAAACCGGTTGGTGGCCAGATCACGTTTTGCGATTATTTAAGAAGGGTCATGTAGAATGGTCAGATCAAATTCACTCGATTCCTATTACTAGTGGTAAGGTTCATGAACTTTCTGCTGTCAAAGAAATAGCAATTATTCATCACAATTTTCAGCATGTAGATCAATACATCGATAGAATGAATAAATACAGTAGTATTCAAGCCGAGGAGATTTCCAACGCTGAAGATCTTGAGCTTGATTCTAAGTTTATTTTTAGAAAGTTTGCTAGTGAGTTATTGTCTAGGCTATTTGCTCAAAGAGGTATTAATGATGGCAGTCATGGGTTGAGTCTTTCGTTGCTTCAAGCTATTTCCGAGGCTTCCGTTGCAATGAAAGTTTGGGATGAAAAAGGTTTTCCAGAAACAAATAGAGAACAGGAGGAAGAGTTAATGGAAGAGATTTCTCAGTTTAAAAAAGAACTGGCTTACTGGATCGCAGATTGGCATGTGGAAAATAATGTTGGAGTGAATAAATTGTTGTGGCAGGTTAGAAGGAAGTTGTATATTTAGTTCCAAGCAGGTTTAGATCTCTTTAATATATCTCACTAATTCTGTATAATTCTGTATAATGAATGTAATGCATATATCAATAATTCTCGTTAACTATAATTCAGACGCATATGCCATCGATTGTTTAGATTCACTTTTAAAAATCAACACACCGGGGTTCAGATATTCGATAGTAGTGGTTGATAATGCCTCAAGTACCCCAATGATTTTGCCAAAAAGACTTATGGTTCCTAGTATTGAATTGATTCGCAGTGAATCTAACTTGGGTTTTACTGGTGGCAATAACATGGGTATTCATTACTGTGTGGAAAAATATAACTCCGATTATGTCTTATTGCTTAATAATGACAC
>JAHIVL010000053.1 GCA_018816485.1 Patescibacteria group bacterium
CTCCGCCTATGCTTCGGAAATTCCTTCATAGAATTCAGTCAAGATTCGAAGTGATCCAAATCAACATAGTCAAACTTCAAATAAAAAAATCCCGTCTGGGATTTTATTATTTGATGGCGTGGTTGTACTATGTTGGAACTAGTTATTTTGATAATATAGATATATGCAAAATCAAACTATCCCAGAAAACCAATATCAAGAACCATCTTTAAATCAGGAGTTACCTCCTCAACCAGTTAAAAACAATAAATTATTGTTAATTGCTCTGTCTCTTGTATCTTTAGTTTCAATTTCATTAGCTGGATTTTTTGGATATAAATATTACCAAATAGATAAAGTTGTCGTGCCCCCACCAACTCCTGTTCAGGTAATCATTGATCAGAAAGCTCCAACTCCAACAATAACTACCATAATTATGGAAGAAAAAGTTCCTATTCCGACACTGGATCCTACTGAAGGTTGGGAAACGTACGCTAACACTATTCATAATATTTCATTTAAATATCCTTCTTCGTGGGAAGTAGAAGAAAAAATTGGTGAAAAAGAAAATGACCAAGTTTTTAATACTAGTGTTAGGTTGACAAAAAATGATGCATTAATATATTTACTTTTAAATGTAGATGGCATAGGGGGACAACCTAGAAAATATTCTGGTGAACAATATAACTTAGATGGTCATGATTTATATAAATTTTTTACATATGAAGATTATAATGATATGAAAAAAGTTGGAATATCTAACTCACTAACTACACTTGGATTTTTTATGATCGATGATATCACCTATCATCTTTCTCTTTCCTATCCAAACAATACTAACAAAATTGAAGAATCAAACTTATTGAGTGAGTTTGATGAAATTCTCTCTACTTTTAAGTTTACTGATGAAAAAAAGTAATTTTAAGTTTCAAATGATTTTTCATATATCAAAGTTATGATAGGTCGGAACTTTTTCCAGAGGAGTATTTAGATTTGCAACAGTGGTATAAATTCTCTTGAAGGGAAGTATTGGATGGCGTGGTTGTACTATGTGGGAACTAATTTTATTAATTATCCTGTGTTGAGCTCCATTTATCGATAATATCTCTTGCGTCCACTGTTAAATCCATTTTAAAAGCTTCTTGTTTTTTAACCCATTTACAATCATCATGCTCCCAATTAAGAATGATCTTTCCTTCTTCAAATTTAGCTCTATAAGCTACGATTACTACAAAATCGTTATCTTTATTAAGATATGTTCTAACATAATAAGGTTTAGGATTATTTACAGTCACTTGAATCTCTTCTTCAACTTCCCTTAAAATTACTTCTTCTGAATTTTCACCTTTATCCAATCCACCACCTGGAATAGACCACTGACCACCACTTCCAGATTTTTCTGATCTCTGCAAAAGAAGTATTTGACCTTCATTATTTGAAATAATTATTTTTTGCCCAACAAGGGCGTAATGTTTCACTGGTTTAAAGCTAGGGTCGTATTTGGACATATAGAATTAATTCAAAACTTTTTTCACCTCTATTGAAGAAACCTTTTTCCAAGTTTCTGGTGGTTGATTAAATTCATATTCAATAACATCAACTTTATTTAAAATAAAAGATTTATTGTAATTTTCGCCTATTAACTTAATTATTTTCTCTCTTTCCTCTTTTAGAAATTTTCCATATAAAATGCTTAAATGTGGAACAAAGTTTTTTGCTATTTCACCATTTATTTCATGTTGAATGTTTCCAGCAAATTCCATTAGAGCATCATTTTCTTCTAACTCGATATGAACACTTTTGAAAAATTCATCCGAGTGATTTAATTGACGAAACGTAGTGACAAAAGGTTTTACCTCATTTACCACCTTTGTAAGTTTTTCTACAACAATCTCTTTATTTAAAGAGGAACCTCCTGGCAGAAGTGTTATATGCGGTTCAAAAACTGGCGAGTTATATTTCTTGGATAAATCAATAATAATGTTTTTAAGCTCAGTGTAAACATCCCCAACAGGCTCGTACCAAACTGCGTATCTTTTATTTGACATATATGGGTTAAGGGTAATTTTGCGTTGGTTTTTTAGTTACTTTTCATGGATCTTACGCTTACTTCTTCGAAATCTTGAAAAATATTTTTAAGAGGAACTCCACTAGTTAATCTTCTCATAAACAAATCGGCTATTTCTGATTTTTGAAAAATCTGGTTTTCCCAAGTCATCTTCAGTAAAAAACACATGAAAGCCAGTTCCTCCGTGCGGAGCAGGCACTATCATTAGATGAATATTATTATAAAAACCATGTGCTCGATCTGTCCCTATTCGGACTTCTCCGTTCATTATTTGCTCTATTCCTGTAGCACCAGCTTCTGTTTTGATCATATTGTCAATTATACCAACAAAAATATTGAATTAGTAGAGTAGAGAATAGATTGATATATAGGGATATATTTGATAGTGATGCCCGACTTGGTCTTCCGCCCATGCTTCAGACATTTCCTCGCAGAAGCTCGGTCAATCCTCCGCCTATGCTTCGGAAATTCCTTCATAGAATTCAGTCAAGATTCGAAGTGATCCAAATCAACATAGTCAAACTTCA